>DATAES010000076.1:0-14310 GCA_036257895.1 Acidimicrobiales bacterium | reverse complement strand
TGCCCGCCCACCGGGCGGAGCCCGGGACGGCGCATGGGATCGTGCTCGGAGACCTCGCGCTCGGGGACCTCGACGCCGAGCAGCCCGACGCGCACGCAATGGCCGATCGGGCCCTCGAGCAGTACCGCCGCGACTCGGGGTCTTGACGGCCGGGACGAAGGGCCAGGCGGCCCATTCCGACCAAGGCCGGTCTGGCCGATCTGATTCGCATGCAGCGGAAGACTCGCAGGCTTGCCCTCGTCGCTCTCGTAGGCGGCACCGTGTTCACTGCTGCGCTCGCGGTCGGTGCCCCCGCCTTCGCCGCTGGCGATACCAAGGAGCCCCTCTGCCACGCCACGGGTTCGACGTCGAATCCGTACAAACTCAAGTCCACATCCCGTCGCCAGATCATCAACGGGAAGGGTCACGGCGGCCACGCAGCCGACATCATCCCGGCGTTCGACTACGACGGCGGCCACTTCGCCGGACGCAACTGGACACCTGAGAACCAGGCGATCTGGAACAACGGAGCGTGCAACGGGAATGCTTCTCAGCCTCCGGCGAGCTCCTCGAGTTCCTCGTCGACCGAGCAGAGCACGAGCTCCAGCACCGAAGAGAGCACCAGCTCCTCCAGCCAGAGCACCGAAGAGAGCACCAGCTCGTCGAGCCAGAACACCGACGACAGCACCAGCTCGTCGGATCAGATCCCTCCGGCTGCGAACTCCTCGGACGAGAGCACCACGTCGGTGCCCACCGAGGTCGCAGCCGTCACGATTGACGGGACGCAGCCGCCTGCGGATTCGCCGAAGGGCAGCACGCCGGCTCCCGTCGACCCGCCTGCCGGTGTCGACCATCTCGCCCGCACGGGCAACGGTCTGGTCGAACCGATGACCCTGGCCGGAATCCTTGCGCTGGGTCTCGGGACGGGTCTCGTAGTCGTAGCAGCACGGCGGCGGACGCACTCGCAGTAAGCGGTCCTGGTCGGTCAGATCTTCGCGGCGCGGCGACGTTGCTGCTCGCGGAGCTGTCGCTTGCGAACGCGTAGCGAGGCCGGAGTCACCTCGACCAACTCGTCCTCGGCGATGAACTCGATCGCGGTCTCCAGCGTCAGGATTCGCGGCGGGTTGAGCTTGATCGCCTCGTCGTGACTGTGTGTGCGGATGTTGGTCTTCTGCTTCTCGCGCGTGACGTTGATCACCATGTCGTCCGGGCGAGCGCTCTCGCCGACGACCATGCCTTCGTACACGTCCGTGCCGGGGCCGAGGAAGAACTCGCCGCGGGCTTGGAGGTTGTCGAGCGCGTAGCCGGTGGTCGTCCCGGCGCGATCGGAGATCAGCGCGCCGCCTTGGCGGTGCGGCAGCTCGCCGGCCCACGGGATCCATCCGGCGTTGTGCTGATGGATCAGTGCGGTGCCGCGGGTCGCCGTCAGGAGCAACGATCGGAACCCGATCAATCCACGGGCCGGTGCCTCGAACGTCAGGATGGAGCGTCCCGGGTCACCGGGTCGGATGTCCTGCACCTGTCCCTTGCGCGGTGCGACGGCTTGCGTAACCGTGCCGACGTGTTCGTCGGGGACGTCGACGACCACTCGTTCGAGGGGCTCGTGGCGCCGCCCGTCGACGTTGCGGACGATCACTTCCGGGCGGCTGACCTGCAGCTCGTAACCCTCTCGCCGCATCGACTCGATGAGCACCGCGAGTTGCAACTCACCGCGGCCGGCGACGGAGAGCACGTCGGGCGAGTCGGTCTCCTCGACCCGGATCGAGACATTGCCGAGCACCTCGCGGTCGAGTCGTTCTCGCAGATGACGCGACGTGAGATACCGGCCCTCCCGTCCCGACAACGGTGAGGTGTTGACCGCGAACGTCATGCGCAGCACCGGCTCGTCCACGGCCAGGCGGGGCAGTGGCTTCGGATCGGATGGATCGGCGAGTGTGTCGCCGATCTCGACTTCCGGGAACCCGGCGATGACGAACAGGTCACCGGCTCGCCGCTCGTCGACCTCGATCCGGCTGATCCCGTCGAACCCGAGCAGTTGCGTCAGCCGCCGCACCAGGTGTGGCGCGCCCTCGGACGTCTCCTCGTCGCACAACGCCACGTTTTCGCCGCGGCGCAGTGTGCCCTCCACCACCCTTCCGATGGCCAGACGGCCCAAGTAGTCAGAGGCGTCGAGGTTCGTGACGATGGCCTGCAGCGAGCCGTCGGGATCGCCCGACGGAGCGGGGATGGTGTCGACGATCGCTTGGAACAACGGCGTGAGGTCGGCGTCCGCCGGCGGCATCCCGACGCCGGACACCGCTCGGCCCTCTCGGGCGACGGCCGAGATCACCGCGAAGTCGAGCAACTCGACCGGAGGGTGAAGGTCGAGGAACAGCTCTTCGACCTCGGCGAGCACCTCGTCGGGGCGGGCGTCGTGGCGGTCGACCTTGTTCAGTACGAGCACCGTCGGAAGATGGGCGGCGATCGCCTTCGACAGGACGTAGCGCGTCTGCGGCAGCGGTCCTTCGGCCGCGTCGACCAGCAGCAGCACACCGTCGACCATGGCGAGGGCTCGCTCGACCTCGCCGCCGAAGTCGGCATGGCCCGGTGTGTCGACCAGGTTGAGGCGCACGTCGTTCCACCGGACGGCGGCCGCCTTGGCGAGGATGGTGATGCCGCGCTCGCGCTCCTGGTCGCTCGAGTCGAGCACCCGCTCGACGAGTTCCTGGTTGTCACGGAAAACGCCCGTGGCCCGCAGCATGGCGTCGACCAACGTGGTCTTGCCGTGGTCGACGTGCGCGACGAGCGCGATGGTGCGAAGCGGTTTGTTCACAGCGAGCGGGGGATGTCGGGGGCGGCGGTCAGGACGTAGTCGTCAGAACCCGTCTTGATCGCTGTCGGCTTCTTCCTTGCCGACCAGACACCAGCCGGCGTGATCGGCGCCGGGGATGGCGCCGCACTCCACGCACGGTTCGGCATCCTCGGGGCCGAAGAGCGCGTCAAGGTTGTCGTTGGTCCGCTTGAGCGCGCGCGCTTCTTCGAAGCGACGATGACGACCCTTCTTCACGGGCCAGCTCCCACGTCCGATGGCTGGTGTTCGGGTGGCAGTGTAGCCAGAGCTGAGGGCACCCCCACATGACGCCGCCAGGCTGGGTCCCCCTACGCTCACGCCGATGAGCGGCCCGGGGAGCCGTCACCCCTGGTGGCGGACAGCAGTGATCGAGCAGTTGTACCCCCGCTCGTTCGCCGACTCGAACGGTGACGGCGTCGGTGATCTCGACGGCATCCGCCAGCACCTCGACCACCTGTCGTGGCTGGGCGTGGACGCCACCTGGCTCTCCCCGTTCTTTCGCTCGCCGATGGCCGACTTCGGCTACGACGTCTCCGACTACTGCGACGTCGATCCGCTGTTCGGCACCTTGCACGACTTCGACGCGCTGCTGGCCGAGGCCCATGCGCGAGGGATGAAGGTCCTGATCGATTGGGTCCCGAACCACACGTCGGATCTCCATCCGTGGTTCATCGAGTCGCGCTCGTCCCGCGACAACCCCAAGCGGGACTGGTACCTGTGGCGCGACCCCGCCCCCGACGGGGGCCCACCGAACAACTGGATCTCGGCATTCACCGACGGCGGCAGTGCCTGGACGTTCGACGACGCGACGGGCCAGTACTACTTGCACCTGTTCCTGCCGCAACAGCCCGACCTGAACTGGCGCAACACCGACGTGGTCGCGGCGATGCACGACACATTGCGTTTCTGGCTCGATCGTGGCGTCGACGGCTTCCGGATGGACGTGATCCACGCCATCGTCAAGCGGGCCGACCTGGCGGACGTCGAAGACGGCTACCAACAGATGGTCGACGAGAGCCGTTACGACTCCCCTGCGATCCACGAACAGCTTCGCGACATCCGCATGCTGATCGACAGTTATCCGGGCGACCGCGTCTGCGTCGGCGAGGTCTACATCCTCTCCACGGCACGGGTCGCCGACTACTACGGCGCCAACGACGAGTTGCACATCGCGTTCAACTTCCCACCGCTGTACGCGCCTTGGGATGCGAGCAAGTGGCGCACGCGCATCGAACGCGTGCAACAAGAGCTCGACCCCCGTGCTGCGTGGCCGACGTGGGTCTTGTCGAACCACGACAACCCGCGCCAACGCACGCGCTACGGATCCGAGGCCCGAGCCCGCGCCGCCGCGGTGCTACTGCTGACGTTGCGCGGCACGCCGTTCCTCTACCAAGGCGAAGAGCTCGGCCTCGAAGACGCCGTTGTGCCATCGGATCGCGCGGTCGACCCCGGTGGACGCGACGGTTGCCGCGCGCCGATCCCGTGGACCGTTGCTCCGCCACACGGATGGCACGGACGGGAGCCGTGGCTTCCGTTCCCGCCTTCGCCGGAGGCGCGCGCGGTCGAGGCGATGACGGCAGATCCGAGCTCGATCACGTACCTGTACCGCGATCTGCTCGCGTTGCGACACACGTCACCCGCGCTGCAGACCGGCGACCTGCACCTCCTCGACGCGCCCGACGGTGTCCTCGCGTACGAACGCTCGGCCGACCAAGGCGACGCGACGTTGACCGTCGCGATCAACTTCACGACCACGTCGATCCCGTACCCGCGCTCCGGCCATATCGCGGTGTCGAGCGTCGCGACGCGCGAACGCGGCCCCTTCGACGGCGAACTCGCTCCGGACGAAGCCGTCATCCTGCGGCCCTGAAGAGATCGGCGCGGTTACCTGTCTTCGAGGACGAGTCCGCCGCGGCCGTCGAACGCGATCGCAGCGCGTCCCTCGACGAGGCGGCGGATGTCCTGTCCGAGCACCTCGGCCCGCCATCCGTGCGCAAGCCGGGCTCGTTCGTCGCCCCGCAACAACGCCTCGAGGTCCGATCGAGTGGCGAGCAGGGTCGAGTCGATGTGGAGCTGGCGCCCGAGCTGTCCGACCCAAGCGCCGATGAGCGTGACCGCGGGACGCAAGTCGCGATCGACGTCGCCGGCGGCCGGCAGCCGCAGCAGGTGCCGCGGGAGCTCGAGTCCCTCGGCGACGGCGGCGAGCAACTCCGTGGCCACGTTCCCTCGGAGGTGGCGTTCGTCGAGCCCCCTGACTCGCCGTAGCCCGTCGAGGTCCGCCGGAGGACGCTGTGCGATGCCGACCAGTGCCAGGTCGGGCAGGACGAATCGCACCGGCTGGTCCGTCTCCGCAGCCCGGCGCTCTCGCCAAGCGGCGACGGTTTGCGCGACACCCATGGCCCTGCCGCGCAACTGACGTGCCTCTTTGATCTTCCACCACGCCTCGTCCGGGTCGCGCGGCAGCGCGGCGCGGCGAAGCAACTGCGCGCACTCGTCCTCCGCCCACGTCTGGCGTCCGTCGCGGCCGAGTCGCTCGAGCAACCGCTGGCGCAGCGCCAGCAGGTGCGCGACGTCGGCGGCTGCGTACTCACGCTGATCGTCGCTCAGAGGACGCCGCAGCCAGTCTGCGAGACGGTCACCCTTCGGCAGACGAACGCCGAGGACGCCTTCGACCAGCGTCACCAACGACGGGTTGCTGTAGCCCGCGAAGCCAGCCGCAATCTGCGTGTCGAACAGGTGCGCCGGCAGCGCGCCGCATGCCCGGATGAGAACCTCGAGATCCTGCGCCGCCGCGTGCATGACGATCGTGGCGGGCCCGGTGATCAGCGGCCGCAGGGGTGTGAGGCTGACCGCGGGTGCATCGACCAGCGCGACGTTGTCTCCGCTCCACGCCAGTTGCAGCAACGCGAGTTGCGGGTGGTACGTGCGCTCACGGTGGAACTCGGTATCGAGCGCGATCGCCGGTTCGTCACCAATGTCGTCGAGGAGCCTGGCAAGGTCACCCTCGTCGTCGATCCACCAGTGGCTCACTCCGGGCCGGACTCGACTGGACGCCCCGCCTCCAGCCATGCCCGGCTACCCCCTCGCACGTTCACCGTGTCGTGGCCCTGCCGGTTCAGATAGTCCACGGCTCGCGCGCTGCGGCTGCCGGTGTTGCAGATGACGTACACGGTCTCGTCGTCGGGGATCTCCTCGATGCGCTCGGGCACCTCCGGCAGCGGGATCAGCCGAGCGCCGGCCACCCTGAAGTTCTCGTACTCGTCCGGGTTGCGCACGTCGACGAGCACCGCTCCCTTCTCGAGCAACCCCGCGAGCTCGTCGATGTCGATCTCCGGCACTGCCACCTCGGACACGTTACCCACCGTCGCCCAGGTCCTCGGGTGCGTCGGCATCCTCGAAGCCGGGTCCCGTGTCGTCCACGAAACGGACGTCGAGCACGGCCGCGGCGCCGTGGATCGAACGCTCGCCGTCGTCGAACGCGGTGCGCAACGGTGCGAGACACGAGTCCCGCCGCCAGGCGCCGTGGAGCCACTGCGGTCGCTCGGCGATCACCGGAACGACCGCGGCGCGCCGGTGTCGGTCCCGCGCTTCGCCGACCAGCCGTCGGACAGCCGCACTCGACGGGTCGAGGAGGTCGCAGGCCAGCACCACCACGAGGTCGTGGGCCGCGTGCCGCAGCGCGGTGACGAGTCCCCCGAGCGGGCCTTCGCCGGGGTAGTCGTCGGCGAGCAACCGCACGCCGTAGGACGCCAACGCCGCGTCACCGCCGACACAGAACACCTCAGCCGCCCCGGCGCCCTCGAGCGCGTCCGCGACTCGAACCGCCATCGGCCGGCCGTCGATTTCCACGAGCGCCTTGTCTCGACCCATGCGCCGGCTCGAGCCGCCGGCGAGAACCGCGCCCGACCAAGCCGTCAAGGCTGCGCGGAGAATCCGACCTTGCCGGAGTCGCGTCCGTAGACGGCCTCGAGCGGATCCTGCAGGTCGCCGAAGTACCCGAGCGCGTACGCGGCGCGGCTGTAGCCGACGAGCTTGGCCAGCTCGATCGGCAGCTCACGTGCGATCTCCGGCGGGCAGGCCAGGTACTGGTTCTCCTCCTGGCGCAGCCACGCCAGCGTGTAACCCACGTTGATGCCGACGCGGTGCTCGTCCGACCGGTTGGCGCCGCCGCCGTGGTACACGGACCCGACGTACATGAACACGGAGCCCTTCGGCATGGCCGCCCCGACCGTCTCGGAATGATCCGGTCGCAGCTTGTCCGCCCACTTGTGGCTGCCGGGGATCACCCGGGTCGCGCCGTTGGCCTCGGTGAAGTCGGACATCGCCCACATCATGTGGCACTCGACCTCGTAGCCCTGCGGGAAGGGAAAGAAGTCGAATGCCCACTGGTCACGGTGCACGAGCTGCGCCGGCTCACCGGGTCCGATGTCGATCACCTGCGTCAGGTGCAACTGATAGTTCGTCGTGTGCTCGCCCAGGACCCGATCGAGCGTCGCGAGCACGAGGGGATGCATCGCGATCGGACGGAAGCTGGGCGAACGGGCGATGAGGCTGCCGGTACGGCGCGTGTTGAACCCGCTGAACTCGTCGGGACCGGCCGTCGTGGCGTCGATGTGCGTCGCCAACTCGTCGTGGATCGCGTCCATGGTGTCAGGCGGAACGAGCCGCTCGACCACCACGCAACCGTCCTCGGCGAGAACCGCAGCAACTGCGTCGGCGTCGGTCGAGGCATCCAGCGATTGCACTGCCGGCGTCGCTCGCATCGTCACGACTCTGGCACACCTGCGTGAACTCCGGGTCGCCGTGGCCCCTCTAGGGGCCACGGCGCACCAACATTGGTCCGGGGAGGTGGACATGGACGCGATCCAGATGGTGCCGGTGGGCGTCGTGCGAGGCGGGCGGACGGACGCGATCGACGACGACTGGGGAACGAGCGAGGCGATCATTGCGCTCGACCCCGACCGATTTCCGCCGGAAGTGGTCGCCGGGCTCGACGCGTTCTCGCATCTCGACGTGGTCTACGTCTTCCATCTCGTCGAACCGGGAGACGTGAACCTCGGTGCTCGTCACCCGCGCGGCCGCACGGACTGGCCCAAGGTCGGGATCTTCGCCCAGCGCGCCAAGGCGCGGCCCAATCGGATCGGGGTCACGACGTGCGAGCTGGTCGACGTCGACGGTCTCGACCTGCGGGTGCGCGGGCTCGATGCCATCGACGGCACACCGGTGCTCGACGTGAAGCCGTACATGCAGGCGTTCGGTCCTCGGGGCGAGGTACGCGAGCCCGAGTGGGTGGCCGAGCTGATGGCCAACTACTGGGAGGCGTGACATGCAGATCACCTGCGTGACGTTCGACTGCGCGAACCCTGAAGCGGTCGCGAACTTCTGGAACAACGCCCTCGACTGGGGTGGCGTCGCCGCAGCCGAAGATGGATCAGGAGCCATCTGCGGTCCGCCGAGTGGCGGCATCTACCTCGAGTTCGTGCGGGTTCCCGAGTCGAAGACGATCAAGAACCGCGTACATCTCGGCTGTTCTGCCGGCACTCTGGCCGACCTCGACGCAACGATCGACCGCCTACGCGGCCTCGGCGGCACGATCGCGTGGGAGGAGGAGTTTCCGCCTGAGATCGCGAAGGTGTACCGCAATGTCGTCCTGCGCGATGTCGAAGACAACGAGTTCTGTCTCGGCGGCGGTCAGCCGCCGTAGCTCATGCGGGTGTCCTCCATGCGGAGGACAGCAGTGTCCTCGGCCTTCTGGAACCCTGCGTTCACCACCTCACCCACGAACAAGGTGTGACCGCCGCAGTCGACTTCCTGACGCACTGCGCACTCGACGAAGGCGGCCGCTTGATCCAGCACTGGCATGCCTGTCGCCGGTGCATCGTGGAACGGAAAACCGTTCAGCGTGCGCGCGTCCAGGTCGACGTCCACGGGCTTCGTGAACTTGCGGACGATGGCTCGGTCCTCGCGATCGATCGTGGCGACGGTGTACGCGCCGCCGCCGGAGATGAGCTCGTGGGTGACCGCGGTCTTCTCGACGGAGATGGCCAGCAGCTTCGGGTCGAAGCTCACCTGCGAGCACCAGTTCAAGGTCATCAAGTTGCGGCGGTCACCGTCGCGAGAGCCGACGACGTAGAGACCAGACGGGAATGTCCACAACAGTCGCCGACGCAGCTTGTCGTATGCGTCTCTGTCTTCGTCGGACTCGACGCCAGCCGGAAACGGGCCGATGGGTCCAGTGCCTCCGGGTGCAGCCATGCGGCGTCAGCTTGAGGGCGAGGTGGCGCGTCGGCGGTCGACGGCGAAGATGTACACGAGCCCGATCACCCAGCCGAGTCCGACGAACCAGGCGATAAGTACTCCGACGCCCCACCAGTTGTCCTTGTTCGAGAACGCCCGGTACACCGCGTACACGGTGATGAGCAGGGTCACGACGGCGGCGAGGATCACCAACAGCTGCACGGCGAAAAGCTAACCGCCGGCTGTTGGCCGCGTACGGACCTCCGCCGTATGGGGATAACGACCAGCTCAATGTGGGTACGAGTGATGCACCGAGCCGTACACGGAGGGAATACCCATGTGGATCATCGGACTCCTGCTGCTGGCCGCTGCGGTCGCCGTTGGTATCGACATCGCAATGATGAACGACCAGCAGGTGGATCTGGAGGCGTTCAACCAGGTCTGGACATCGAGCCCCGCGGCCGCGTTCGTCGTCGGCGTCGTGACGACACTGGTCGGCGTCGCCGGCCTCTGGTTGCTGGTCAACGGGCTCCGGCGAAGCCGGGTTCGCACCCGTTCGCGACGCGCTGAGATGGCAGAACGTGACCGTCTCGCCGACGAGCGGCGTCGTGAACTCGACGCCATGTCGGCCTCGACAGCGTCGCGTCATGACACCGCTGATGACGATCGTGTCGTCGACGACGACGATCGCGAAGCCGTCGACTTGCGTGAGGACCGCGAGGCCGAGCACGCAGAGCATCGCGGCATGCTCCATCGCAGCGAACACTGATCCGTCGCTGATCCATTAGTTTGCGCCGGTGGAGCGGCGCGGTCTTCTGACCATCGATGAGCTGCGCGCCGAAGTCGAGCGGGGCGACATCGACACCGTGCTCATCGGGTTCACCGACATGCAAGGACGGTTGCAAGGCAAGCGCCTGCACGCTCGCTATTTCCTCGACGAAGTGCTCGCGCACGGCAGCGAGGCGTGCAACTATCTGCTCGCCATCGACGTCGACATGAACACCGTGGACGGCTACGAGCTCGCTTCGTGGGAACGCGGATACGGCGACTTCGTGCTGGCACCCGACCTCCGCACCCTCCGCCGGATCCCGTGGCACGATGGCACCGCGCTCGTGCTGGCCGATGTCGAGTGGGAGGACGGTCAGCCGGTCAGGCCGTCGCCACGTCAGGTGCTCCAGCGGCAGCTCGAACGGCTCGCGGACCGAGGTTGGACGGCTATGGCGGGCACCGAGCTCGAGTTCGTCGTCCTCGCGGAGACGTACGAGCGGGCGTGGTCGAAGGGCTACCGCGACTTGGAGCCGGCAAACCAGTACAACGCCGACTACTCGATCCTCGCGACATCGCGCATCGAGCCGCTCCTGCGGCGCATCCGCAACTCGATGGCGGAGGCAGCCATGGTCGTCGAGTCGGCCAAGGGCGAGTGCAACCTCGGCCAGCACGAGATCACGTTCCGCTACGACGAAGCACTCGTCACCTGCGACAACCACATCGTTTACAAGAACGGCGCCAAGGAGATCGCCGCGCAGGAGCAGATGGCCATCACCTTCATGGCCAAGCTGAACCAGCTCGAAGGCAGCTCGTGCCACATCCATTTGAGCCTGCGTGACCAGGCGGGCTCGCCGGTCATGGCCGGTGAGCGCGACGGGATGTCCACCGTCATGGAGCACTTCCTCGCCGGTCAGCTGGCCGCGATGCGCGAGCTGTGCCTGTTCCTCGCGCCGAACATCAACTCCTACAAGCGCTACCAGCCCGAGACGTTCGCACCCACCGCCGTGCGTTGGGGTCGGGACAACCGCACCTGCGCGCTCCGCGTCGTCGGGCATGGACACTCGTTGCGGATGGAACACCGTGTTCCCGGTGCAGACGTGAACCCGTACCTCGCGGTCGCTGCACTCATCGCGGCTGGGTTGCACGGCATCGATGCGTCGATGCCGCTCGAGCCGGCGTGCAACGCCAATGCGTACGCGGAGGACGGCGATCGCGTTCCGACGACCTTGCGCGACGCGCTCGATCTGTGGAGGTGCAGCACGATCGCCCGGACTGCATTCGGCGACGACGTCGTCGACCACTACGCCAACATGGCGACGGTCGAGCTGTCGGCGTTCGAAGCCGCAGTGACCGACTGGGAGCGTTACCGGGGTTTCGAACGCCTGTGACGAACAGGCTCGACGGCAAGGTCGCGGTCGTCACTGGCGCGGGAAGCGGCATCGGCCTCGCGAGCGTGCGGCGCTTCGCGGCCGACGGCGCGCGTGTGGTGTGCGCAGACATCGACGAGACGACCGGGCGCGCTGCCGCGCGAGAGGTCGAGGGGCTGTTCGTTCAAGTCGACGTCACCTCCGAGGACGATGTCGAGGCGATGTTCTCCGCCGCCGTGGATGCGTACGGCGGGATCGACGTCTCGTTCCACAACGCAGGGATCTCGCCGACGGACGACGACTCGATCCTCGACACGGGGATCGACGTGTGGCGGCGCGTGCAAGAGGTCAACCTGACGTCGGTCTACTTGTGCTGCCGTCACGCGATCCCCCGGCTACAGGCGCGAGGCGGCGGCTCGGTCATCAACACCGCTTCGTTCGTGGCCGTGATGGGTGCAGCGACGTCGCAGGTCTCCTACACCGCGTCGAAGGGCGGCGTGCTCGCGCTGTCGCGTGAGCTCGGCGTCCAGTTCGCTCGCGAGAACATCCGGGTCAATGCGCTGTGTCCTGGTCCCGTGAATACGCCGATGCTGCAGGAGTTGTTCGCCAAGGATCCCGAGCGGGCCGCAAGGAGATTGGTGCACATTCCAATGGGACGATTCGCCGAGGCATCGGAGATCGCGGCGGCCGCGGCGTTCCTTGCCAGCGACGATGCCTCGTTCATCACCGCCTCCACCTTCCTGGTGGACGGCGGCATCTCCGGCGCCTACGTCACGCCGCTCTGATCACTCCTCCGCGCCCGGGGGCCAGTCAGGATCGAGCTGATGGAGGAACTGCAGGCACCGTTCGGCTTCGTCCTGCTCGCCGATCGCTGTCGCCATACGTTGCAAGCCGGCGAGCGATCGTAAGAAACCGCGGTTGTCAGGATGTGTCCAGCGGACGTAGCCCGAACCGCGCCAACCGTTCTGACGTAAGCGGTCGAGTCCGCGGTGATAGCCGACGCGGAACGCGGCGTACGCCTCGACGTCGTCGTGGGCGTACTCGCCGAGGCGGGCCCAACCGTCCAGGAACCGCGGCCAGCGAGCAACGACCGGCGCGATCGCGTCACGGCGATCGGAAGGATCACGCGCGAGTGCCGCTTCGAGGGCCGCCAGAGCGTCATCCGGCTCAGGGTCCAGCACGGTCTCGGGCGGGCCCGATCCGGAGAACGACACGGACCGTGGTTCGGACATCTCGTGCACGCTACTTCCGGCGCGCCGACAGTTCGTCCAGCAGCTCGGTGCTCGCCAGGTATGCGTTCGTCATGAGCTCGTCGCTGTGCGTGAAGTCGTTGATCGGCAGCCGCGGCGGCTCCCCCGGGGGAAGGAGCACGGCATCGACATGCGGAGGCAGCGCATGCAGATCCCGGATGAACCGGTGACGTCGTGCGATCCAATACGCCTCGACCGCGACGTCGAGTGGACGCTTCAGTTCGAGCCGAGGCCGGTCGAACGTTCCAACGTGGATCACGTAGATCTTCTTCGCGCCGTAGTCGACCGCGCGCGAGATCGGGATGTCGTTCACGATCGCACCGTCGCGGTAGCGCACACCGTCGATGAGGACCGACGGATACACGGACGGGATCGCAGACGACGCGAGGATCGCGTCGACCAACGAACCGCGGTCGAGCCACACCTCGGCCGCTTCGTCGATCGCGGTGGCGACGCACTCGAAGTGGACCTGTAGCTCGTCGAACTCCCGTGCAGTCAGGAACGACTCGATCAGGTCGCGTAACGGACCCAACGTGTGGAGTGCTTCGCCGCGTCTCGCCATCTGCACTGCGATCGAGAACCATCCGGTCGGCATGACGTTCTTGCCGTGCAGGTTGCGCCACAACTCGATGAGACGCTCGACATTCTCCAAGGTCGGGTCCTCGCACAATGCCGCGCCGTTGAGCGCACCCACCGAACAACCGAAGACGGCGTCGGGGGTGATGTCGTGCTCGAGAAGCGCACGCAACATGCCGACCTGCACGGCGCCGAGGTTCCCGCCACCCCCCAGCACGAACGCCGTCGTCATTCGAGCCGGCGCCGGAGCGGATGCATCTCGGGCACTTCGACGACGACGATGCGGACGCCGTCGGGGTCCTCGATCCACATCTCGCGCAACCCCCACGGCATCGTCTTCGGCGGCGCGACGATCGTGACTTCGTCTGTGGCCGAGAGTCGGTCGTGTTCCGCGTCCACCGTGGGCACCTGCAGCCACAGGGTCACCGACGCCGCGCCCTCGCCCGGTGGTGGGCCGGCGCTCGTCAGTTCGAGAAACCCGCCGCCGAGGAACAGCACGATGCCCGTGACCCGCCCGCCCGCGCCGTACTCGCGGTAGATGCGGAGCCCGAGCACGTCCGTGTACCAGCGTCGTGACCGGTCGAAGTCTCGCGGCGACAGAAGCACGCGACTCGACAGCACTTCCATCGGGACGACCCTACGGCACTACGTTCGTCCGTCCATGGAGTTGCTGCTTATCCGCCACGCGCTGCCGCAGCGCGTCGAGGCGGAGGAAGGCACTGCGGCCGATCCCGAGTTGAACGAAGCGGGGCACGCGCAGGCCGAGGCGCTTGCGGAGTTCCTGACCGATGAACGCATCGACGTGCTCATCGCCAGCCCGCTGCGACGAGCCCTCCAGACAGCGGAGCACATCGCCGCTCGGAGCGGTCACGACGTCGTCGTCGACGAGGAACTCGCCGAGTTCGACCGCCACTCGCACTTCTACATCCCGTACGAGGAGTTGAAGGCCGAGAAGGACGAGCGGTGGGACGATCTGATCGCCGGACGCTGGGGCACCGATGGTGAGGTCGACCCGGCGACGTTCCAAGCCGTCGTGGTGGAAGCGGTCGAGCGGGTGATCGCCGCGAACCCGGGTCGCACGGTCGCCATCGTGTGCCATGGGGGTGTGATCAACGCGTACCTCGCGCACATCCTGGGCATCGACGGCCCCGCCGGCCCGATGTTCTTCGAGCCCGCGTACGCCGGCATCTCACGAGTGATGGCGGCTCGCACCGGACAACGTCAGCTGCGCTCGATCAACGAGCACGGCCACGTCCGCGCCCTCCTGCCCTAGCGAGCCCCAGCCCTTCTCGAACTCCGGGTC
>DATAES010000075.1:0-5118 GCA_036257895.1 Acidimicrobiales bacterium | reverse complement strand
GAGGTGTGGAAGCTGGTCGGCGACTTCGGAGGCTTCCCCGAAGCAATGGGTGCGCCTGTCACGTTGTCCGGCGAAGGCATCGGCCAGACCCGGGAGATCGCGATGGGCGCCGAGCCCACGGTCGAGCGGCTCGAAGAGCGCGATGAAGCGGACCGGCGCCTCGTCTACTCGATCGTGAAGTCGCCGCTGCCGGTGACGAACTATCGATCGACGATGAAGCTCGAGCCTGCTGGAGACGGACGTACGAAGCTGCTGTGGTCGAGCACGTTCGACGTCCCCGACGGCGCTGATGCCGCACGGGGCGCCACCATCGTGAGCGCCATCTACAAGGGCGGCATCGCCGGCCTGCAAGGCCGGTTCGGCGCGTAGCCCAGCCGCCTCGGTAGCCTCGGGCGGGATGTTGCGCGGCGTGCGATTTCGTCTCTTCGTCTGCCTCGTGGCCGGCCTGGCTGCGGTCGGTCTGCACGCGTACGGCGACGGTGGTGGCAACGCGCTGCGCGCGCTCCGGTTGCCCGAACCACAACACGTTCTCGCTCCTCACGCGGACAGCCTGGTCGGCACGGTCGCGACGCGTGCGGAGACGCTCAGCCGTGATGCTGCGAAGCGGCCGGTGCTGTGGTTCGGCTCGCTCTTTGCTCTTGGTCCTTGCGCGCTCGCGCTGCTGGCGGCGGGACACCACCGGCGCGGGATCGTGCTCGCGACAGCGACGCTCCCCGCGTCCGTCCACCTTTCGTCGACTTCTCCTCGGGCTCCGCCACCACACCTCTCTTAACGAGCGGACTGAACCGAGAGCTGCCGCCGCGAGAGGCGGCCGACAGAGAGGTGACGATCTTGCCGCAGCCGACTGGCGCGCCTGTCTCCGCACCCGGGGACGCGAAGCGCCACATCCGATTCCGAGAACGCCTGCAGACGAACAGCGCCGCGATCGTGGTGGCGACGGCGTTCGCCTTGCTACTCGGCGCCCTCCTGTTGCAGGACCCGGTACGTGTGCCGGCGCTGACGATCGAGAATCCGACCGCGTACGACATCCGGGTCGACGTGAGCGATGCCAACCGGGACGGTTGGACGGTCCTGGCGTCCGCCCGCCAGCAGTGTGTCGCAACGGTCGAATCGCCCGTCGACCGCGGCGAGATGTGGGTGTTCCGCCTGCGGGCCCAAGGCCTCGCCGCGGACGAGATCGCCGTCAGCCGTTCGGACCTCGAGCGGTCGAACTGGCACTTCGTCATCCCGGCCGTCCTCGCGCAGCAATGGGAGAAGGGCGGCATACCCCTCCCGCCTCGCCAGAGTTGTTGACCGGTCCGAGCCACGCGCCCGTCGCGTGACCCACGGCACAAAGGCCCTCACCTCGATCCACGCGAGAATCGGGCCCGATGTCCGACACCGTGGACGCGCCCGGCCAGCCTGAGGTCCGGATAAGCGCCGGATCCGGATCGATCACGATCATCGGCGAGGCGCGCGAAGACGTCGTCACGGATGGCCATGCCCATGTGCACGCGCATGACGGCGCGTTCGAGATCACCGCCCACAGGCGCTCACGTTCGATGACCGTGCGTTGTCCAGCGGGCGCGTCGGTCGTGGTCGGCTCCCGGTCGGGATCACTCCGTCTCTCTGGTCGGCTGGGCGCTGTGCGAGCGACGACCATGAGCGGCTCGATCGACGTCGAGGAGGCTGCTGAAGTCGACCTTCGCGCCATGTCCGGAACGATCACAGTCGGCGCCTGCGCGGGCCCCTGTCGCATCAAGACGAAGAGCGGTTCGACGCATGTCGGGTCCGCCGGGTCGGTCGAGCTCCACATCGGGTCGGGTCGAGTGAGGATCGACCGCGTCGCCGGCGCGGTGACGGTGCGCGCCGTCAGCGGTTCGGTGACGCTGGAGGCGGGCGGCGACGGACCAGTCGAAGTCGAGACGATGTCCGGATCGGTGACTGTCGTGCTGCCTTCAGGCTGCAGGCCCGAGGTGCGCGCCAAGAGTCTGTCGAGCCGTCCGAAGATCGAGTGCGAAGAAGGTCACGACTGCCAGGTCTCGGTGCGGACCCTGTCCGGTCGGATCACGGTCCGGTGCCGATGACCAGGAGCGAAACCGTCCTCGACGCTGAGGTACTCACTGGCGCGGTCGCGTTCACGGATATCTGCGGCTTCACCGAGTTCACCGCAGTACGAGGTGACCGCGATGCCTTGCTGTTGCTGGGAACGCAAGAGCGACTGGTCCGAGACTGTCTTCCCGAGGGTGCGAGGGTGGTGAAGGAGCTCGGCGACGGGCTGCTCCTCTGGTTTCCCGAGGCGGCGACAGCGCTGACCACGACGCTGCAGCTGCAAGACGAGTTCGAGACCGAGTCGTCCGCCAGCGAGCTTCCACTGTGGGTGCGTATCGGCGTGCACTGGGGAATGCAGACCAAACGCGGCGACGACCTGATCGGTCACGACGTGAACATCGCGTCCCGCGTTGCGGACGTCGCGGGTCCGACGGAAGTCGTCGTGACCGACCAGCTTCTGTCCCAGATTCGACCGTCGGACGTCTTGGACAGCTTCGACATCGACGAACTCGGCCCCGTCGTGATGAAGGGGCTGCCCGATCCGGTCCGGCTGTTCCGCGTGGCCCGGCCCTGAGGTCCGGTCGGGTCTCAGCTCGGCATGACGTGGCCGGCCATGTCGCCGACCTTGTCGGTGGCGTGCCGTGCCGCCCGGTGCGCCCGCCACGAAAGTGACGGCCGGCCTTCGGTGTCGACCGCGGCGAGCAACAGTCCGCCAAGCATCGACACGTTCTTGAAGAACTGGATGCGCTGCGTCGCACGCGCCCGCTCGTCGGTCTCTTCCCAGAAACGATGGCCGGCGAGTGTGGTGGGGACGAGCGACGCGGCAAGCGCGAACGACGCCAGGCGGGGCAGCTTGCCGAGAGCGAGCAGCGAACCGGCGCCGACCTGAACAGCACCGTTGAGCTTGACCATCGTCTCGGGGTCCTCCGGGAGCCCGAGACGCGCGGCCACCTTCGGACCGACGTCTTTCGCCTTGACGGTCTTCGATTCCGGGTTGATGAGGGCCTCGGCGCCCCCCATGACGAACATGCTGGCGAGGAGTGGCCTCGCCAATCTGCGACTGACGGCCATGGTCAGCGGGTTACCCGACTTTTGCTGCCCGCATCCCCCATTCGGGTCAAGTGATGAGCGCGTCCGGAGGGAGAGGATTGTCGGCACGGGCGAACGCGCTCGGGAAGAGGTCGTCGAGGGTCAGGTGCTCGACGCTCAAGCCGAGCAGTGCTCGATGCCGAGCCTCGATGCCGCCGATGCTCATCATCGTCGATCGAAGGTCGGCTCGTGACATCGCGGTGCCGGCATAGACGTACGTCTGCGCGATTGCATCCTCGAGCGTGAAGAAGAGGTGTGCGAGACCGTCCTGTGTCTTCGCTGCAGTCAACGCCGGACGCACGATCTGGCTCTCCATGACTTCGTTGGGCGCATCCACGGCCGCCTGACCGTCGGTCGTGGTGATGATGCCGTTGAGCGCTGCCAGATGAGCCTTGTGGTGCTGCATGAACAGGTCGGTATAGGTGACCAACGTCGAGTTGGTCATCAATCGAGACGCTGCCGCGTCTTGGTAGGCGGCGACGAGCATTGCCTCGAGTGAGGCGGCGGTCTTCGCCAGCGCGAGATCGGTCGGGCCCGCACCGCTCGAACTCGAGGAGGTAGCGGTGGTGGGTGGCGGTCCGGGCGGGCCGTTGCGCTTGTCGTCGCCGGTGCATGCGCCGAGCACGGCGGTGCCGACGATGGCCGCGGTACCCCATTGCAGGAAGCGGCGTCGGTCCATCAGCCGACCGGGAAACTGCCCATGTCGAACCCGCGTCGCGGGTCGGTGCCGTCGCCCACCGAAGCGTTCTCGAACGACCCTGTGATGAACAGCCCTTCGGGAGCGAGCTGCAGGATGGTGCCGAGCACCGCGGCGTGTTCACTCTCGACTGGCAGCGTGGTGACCACGCGGCGGTAGATGTCCGGCGCGGTCAGGAGCGCCAGTCCGTAGGCGTACGTCTCGGCCATCTGGTCTTCGAGCCCGACGAGGAACAACAGCGTGCTCGATTCGTCCGCCAGCGTTTGGATCGCAGGCGTCTTGACGAAGATCAGCGCGCTGTTCGGTACACCTTTGGCCTTGCCGGCCGCGAGTGACGCGTACGCCTGAGCGTGCTCTTGGTGATGGTCACGAAAGCGCGCCGCGGTTGCAACGTTTTCGCCCGTGAGCTTCAGCAGGATGTCGTTGTACAACGTGACCATCGCGAGCTCGAGCGACTCGGCAAAGGCGGCGTAGTCCGTGTCGAAGGGCGCCGGTGTAGGCGTCTGGAACCAGGTGTTCGTTTCGAGGCGCGCCATGTCAGAAGTCGATCGACGAGAGCTCGGGAATCCAGCCCGCGGCGCGCTGGCACGCGTCGCGCCAGCGAGCGCGGTCGAAGGAACCGGTGGGCGGTACGGTTCGCGACGGCCGCCAAGTCGCCATCACGTCGTCGTCGGATGCCCACGTGCCGAGGGCGAGCCCGGCGAGGAAACCCGCGCCCCGGGTGGTGGCTTCGAGCTCGGGTGACACCTCGATGGACCGTTGACTCGCGTCGGCGAGCGCCTGCACGAACGTCTGGTTGGCGGCCATGCCGCCGTCGATGCGAATCGCCGGCAGTTGCATCCCGCTGTCGAGCTCGGCGGCTTCGATGAGATCGGCGCCGCGGTTGGCCACGCCTTCCAGGACGGCGCGCACGATGTGCGAACGCTCGGTGCCTCGGGTGATGCCGAGGAGCGTTCCTCGCGCGCCGTAGTCCCATGCCGGCGTGCCGAGTCCGAGCAACGCGGGAACGAAGACGACACCATCAGCGTCGGTGCACGACGCCGCGATCTCATCGGATGCTTCTGCGGACTCGATCAGGCCGAGGTCGTCGCGAAGCCACTCGACGTTGGTGCCCGCGGACAGCATGACCGCCTCGACGCCCCACGTGACCTCCTTGTCTCGGCGCCACGCGACGATCGGGAACGTGCCGGCCGGCGAGCGGCGCTCGAATGCCGGTCGGCCGCCGAGGACGACGTCGAGCATGCCACCGGTACCGAACGTGATCTTCGCGTCGCCGACGTGCACGCACGCCTGCCCGGCCA
>DATAES010000074.1:0-19764 GCA_036257895.1 Acidimicrobiales bacterium | reverse complement strand
TCACGCGAATTGCGTGGCTCGGGGGGGAGGACTCGAACCCCCAATAACAGGGCCAGAACCTGTCGTGTTACCGATTACACCACCCCCGAAGGTGGAGCGGTCACCTTACCTGGAGGGAAGTCAACGGCCCAGCCAGCGATCGAGTCGGTCGTAGCCGATCAGGCGTCCGGCGGCGACAGCAACGGTCTCGCGTAGCTCGGCGCGCAACCGGTCGAACCCTTTCACCGGACTCGTCGGCGTGGGCGACACATGGGCATCGAGGCCGACCTCATCGGCGATGGCGTCGATGCGAAACGCGTGGAAGCCGTCGGACACGAGCACCACGTCGTCGATGCCTTGTTTGTGTAGGAACCGAGCTGCCGCCGCCAACTCGTCTCGCGAGTTGGTACTGGTCGTCTCGAGCTCGATGTCCTCCGCAGGGATGCCCTTGTCCTCGAGGTATCTCGCCGAGGCGGCCGCCTCCGTGAACCGGTCGCCGGGCTGGCCGCCACCGGTGACCACGATTCGAGGCGCGAGTTTGCGGGCGTACAGGTCCGCCGCGTGGTCGAGGCGCGCTTGCAGGACGTTGGACGGCCGGCCGTCGAACTGCGCGGCGCCGAGCACGATGATCGCCTGGGCCGAGCGGGCGTCATCCTGTCCTGCAGCGTGCCACACCTGGACGAATGTGACCGCGAGGTAGAGCGCGACCAGAGCGAACATCGCAAGCAGGGCCGTGCGCACCTTGTGCCGGTGCAACCACGCAGTCATGCCAGGCGGGCTCTCCCCGCTCGTAGCCGCGCCAGCGTTTCATCTCGTCCGAGGTACTCGATCAGTTCGAACAGGGGCAGTCCCTTGATCCGTCCCGTGATCGGCACGCGTATGGGACCCTGCACCTTGGACGCACTCGTCTCGAGCCGCGCAGCCAACGACATGAATCGCGCATGGAGCTCGTCGCGCTCCCACGGCGAGACCTCGTAGTCAGCGATGATGCCGTCGAGCGCTTCCCTCGCGACCGGGAGCTTCATCGCCTTGTCCCACGACGACGGGTCGTTGGCCGGGCCGTCGACCCAGTCGAAGTACTCAGGCAGTTCGTTGAGCACCTTCACCCGTTCTTGCACACACGGTCCGAGTGCACGAAGCGCGGCCTGCTCGCGCTCGCCGGTCAGGAACTCGAGGGCGCGCTCGACGAAGTCGCCGATGTCCAGCATGCGGATCCACTCGCCGTTCACGTGTTCGAGCTTCTTGAGATCGAAGAAGGCCGGCGACGGATTGACGTCCTCCACCCGGAACAGGTGGACGATCTCGTCGATCGAGCGCACCTCTACACCGTCGGGCGGACCCCATCCGAGCAGCGACAGATAGTTGCGCATCGCCTCGGGAAGGAACCCGCGCTCCTTGTAGGTCGCCATCGACACGTCGTCCCGACGCTTCGACAGCTTCTTGCGTTGAGCGTTGACCAGCAGCGGCAGATGCGCGAACGACGGCGGGTCGCCGAAACCGAGCGCGGCGCGCAGCAACAGGTACTTCGGCGTGCCGTTGACATGGTCTTCGCCGCGGATGACGTGTGTGATCTCCATCGCTTCGTCGTCCACGACGTTGGCGAGGAAAAAAGTCGGGTTGCCGTTCGAACGGACGACGACGAAGTCCTCGATGTCGTCGTTGTCGAAGCTGACCTTGCCGCGGATGAGGTCGTCCCAGCCGGTGACGCCTTCGTCCGGGACGCGGAAGCGCAGCGCGCGACCCGGGCCGGGCTCGAGCGCACGGTCGCGACAGAAGCCGTCGTAGCCCGGCTTGCCACCGCGGCCCTGCTCCCGCGCCTCCTTGTTGCGCGCCTGCACCAACTCAGGCGTGCAGTCACACCAATACGCGACTCCGGCGGCACGCAACCGATCGGCGGCTGCCGCGTACTCGTCGAAGCGGTCGGACTGATGAACGGGGTCGCCGTCCCAGTCGAGACCGAGCCAGCGCAGCATCTCGAGGATGTTGTCGGTCAGTTCGGGTCGGTTGCGCTCGGCGTCGGTGTCTTCGATCCGCAGGAGGAACGCAGCATCGTTCGACCGCGCGAACAACCAGTTGCACAACGCGGAGTGCGCCGACCCGACGTGCAGATAGCCCGTCGGTGACGGCGCGAACCGGCACCGATATCGGTCGGTCATCGGGCGGCGTGCAACGGCCCGTCGAGATCCGGCCCCTCCAGATCCAACAGCGACTTCCACTTGACGACGTAGGGCACTCTGATCTCATCCGGTGACATCCGTAGCGTCGAGACCGGAACCATGGCCAACAGCCGATCACGCTCGAGCTGATGCCCCGGGTGCGCGACCTCTGCGAACAGTCCCTTGCGAGTCTGCACCAGTTCCGCCGGCGGCTGGTCGTCGAGGAACCCCCACATCGTGAACGCCACGACCAGGTCGTGGATCACGGGTGCGCGTCCCATCAGCGATGCCCGCTTCAACGCGATCGGCAGGCAACCCTGGATGGTGTCGTCGAGCGACTCACCGTTCTGGAGAACGATCCGGTGTTGCATCCGGTGGGCCAGGTTGAGCGCGTAGCCCTGATCAGGCCCGGGATTCCCGAAATGGATGCCCCGCGGCTGTCCGGTCTTCAGGTCGCCCGGCCGTTGGGCCAGCCACGGATCCGGCCGCCGCGGTGGCGACTCGTACGTGCGCACGTCGTCCATCGGCTTGACGGGCACATATTCGGGCGCAGCCATCCAGCCGAGGTTACCGAATGACGTGGCCGACTAGATGTGCGCGACTAGGACGTGGCCGACTTGAGCAAGCCGAAGGCAATCGAGTCGACAAGCGCTTGCCAGCTCGCTTCGATGATGTTCTCGCTCACGCCGATGGTCGACCAAGAGCGTTCGCCGTCGGTCGAGTCGAGGAGCACGCGGGTCACCGCCCCCGTGCCCTTCTGGGTGTCGAGCACGCGCACCTTGTAGTCGGTGAGGTGTACGTGCGCGAGTTTGGGGAATCGGTCCCCGATCGCCTCGCGCAGCGCGGTGTCGAGCGCGTTGACGGGGCCGTTGCCCTCTCCGGTCGCGATGATGCGCTCGTCGCCCACCCACAGCTTGATGGTGGCTTCGGTCGTGAACTCGCCGGACGCTCGATGCTCGACGAGTACCCGGAAGGACTCGAGCCGGAAGAACGGTTGCTCCCATCCCGCGGCTGTGCGCATGAGCAGCTCGAGTGATCCGTCCGCTGCCTCGAAGTGGTAGCCGTGATGCTCCAGCTCCTTGAGCTGGCCGACAACATCGTTGAGAGCCTTGCCGTCGAGTTCGAGCCCGATCTCCTTTGCCTTCATCTCCAGTGTCGACTTGCCAGCCAACTCGGACACGACGAACCGTGTGCCGTTCCCGACGAGGTTGGGATCCACGTGTTCGTACGCGTCAGGGCGCCGCACGATCGCGGACACGTGCAGACCAGCCTTGTGGGCGAACGCGGAGGCGCCGACATAGGGCTGTTGCGGATGCGGGGTGATGTTGACCAGCTCTGCGATGTGATGTGACACAGCGGTGAGCCGCTCCATCCGTCCTTCGGGCAGCGTGCGTACGCCCATCTTCAGCGTGAGGTTGGGGATGATGGTGGTGAGATTGCAGTTGCCAGTGCGTTCGCCGTAACCGTTGATCGTCCCTTGTACCTGCGTCGCACCGCCGCGTACGCCAGCCAGCGCGTTGGCCACGCCGCAGCCCGCGTCATCGTGCAGGTGCACTCCAACGGCGACGTCATTGCCGACATACGCCACGACCTCGCGCACGATTTGCTCGACCTCGCCAGGTAACGAACCGCCGTTGGTGTCGCACAGCACGAGGCAGTCGCATCCCTTCAAGGCCGCGGCTTCGAGTACTCGGAGGGCGAACTCGGGATTGCGCTTGTAGCCGTCGAAGAAATGCTCTGCGTCATACATGGTGCTGAGCCCGTGGCCCTTCAGGAACTCGATCGAGTCGGCCACCATGGCCACTCCCTCGTCGAGCGTCGTCCTCAATGCTTCGGTGACGTGGTAGTCCCAGGCCTTGCCGACGATGCACACGGTCGACGTGTTCGCCTTCACGAGATGCTGAAGGGTCTCGTCCTCGTCGACCTTGCCCTTGACGCGACGGGTCGACCCGAAGGCCACGAGCGTCGAGGTGGTCAAGTCGAGTTCGGTCGCGGCGCGCTGGAAGAACTCGTCGTCCTTCGGGTTGGCACCTGGCCACCCGCCTTCGATGTAGTGCACGCCGAGGTGGTCGAGCTGCTCGGCGATGCGCAGCTTGTCATCGACCGTGAGCGAGATCCCTTCGAGCTGCGAGCCGTCGCGCAGCGTCGTGTCGTAGATCTCGACGGACTCCGGAAGGTTGTCGTCAGTCAGCGGCATGTTCGACCCAGTCCTTGTACTTGTCGACTTCACCGCGCACGGTGCGGGCATACTCCTCGGCGATCGCGGCGGTCATCGGGCCGGGGCACGGAATCGGTCGATCGTCGACCGAGTTCACCGCGCTGACCTCCGCCGCCGTGCCACACACGAACATCTCCTCCGCGATGTAGAGGTCGCTACGCGTGAGCTCTCCCGTCCGCACGTCGTAGCCGAGGTCGCGTGCGATCGTCATGACCGAGCTCTGCGTGATGCCTTCGAGCGCGCCCGACGTCAGGGGTGGCGTGATGAGCGTGCCGTGCCGAGCGACGAAGATGTTCTCCCCGGTGCACTCGGACACGAGGCCGTGGGTGTTGAGCATGATCGCTTCGTCGTAACCGGCCTTCAGTGCCTCGACCTTGGCCAGCGACGAGTTGACATAGTTGCCGGTCGTCTTGGCCGCGGGCGGCATCGTGTTGTGTTCGTGGCGGGTCCACGAACTGATCTTCATGCGCACGCCCTTGGTCACGGCGTCGGCGCCGAGATAGGCGCCCCAGGGCCAGCACGCGATCGCCACGTCGACCGAGCAAGGCAACGTGTTGAGCCCCATCTCGCCGTAGCCGAAGTACGCGATCGGCCGGATGTAGCAACCCGGCAACCCGGTCTCGCGCACGGTGAGCTTCGTGGCTTCGACGAGCTCGTCGACGGAGTACGGCAGCTCCATCAGCATGATCTGCGCCGAGTTGTGCAGGCGCTGGATGTGATCCGTGAGCCGGAACACCGCCGGCCCGCGCTTCGTCTCGTAGGCGCGGATGCCCTCGAAGACCCCCATGCCGTAGTGCAGCGAGTGCGTCAGGATGTGGATCTTCGCTTCGTCCCACGGGACGAGCTCGCCGTTCATCCAGATCTTCTCGGTCGAGGTGATGGGCATTGGGACTCTCCTACAGGCGTGCGGCGATCGCGTCGCCGATCTCTTCCGTCGAAACTGATGACCTTGATCCGGCGAGCGCGGTCGGATCCGCGCACGCCTTGCGAATGCGGGCGGCGGCGTCGGCCTCGCCCAGGAAGTCGAGCATCATCGCCGCGCTCAGGATGGCGGCGACCGGATTCGCCTTGCCGGTGCCGACGATGTCGGGCGCCGAGCCATGGACCGGTTCGAACATGGACGGACCGGTGCGGTCGGGGTTCAGGTTGCCGCTCGACGCGAACCCGATCCCCCCGGATACCGCGCCGGCCAGATCCGTGAGGATGTCGCCGAACAGGTTGTCGGTCACAATGACGTCGTACCGCTGCGGCGAGTCGACGAGGTAGATGCAGGCGGCGTCGACGTGGTTGTATCCGGTGTCGACATCGGGATACTCGGCGCCGACGGCGTCGAACGTCCGCTGCCAGAGATCGCCGGCGAACGTGAGCACGTTGGTCTTATGGACGAGCGTCAGGTGCTTGCGCGGCCGGGACTGGGCGAGCTCGAACGCGTACCGCACGCACCGTTCGACACCGAACCTCGTGTTGACGGAGCCCTGTGTCGCGATCTCGTGCTCCGTACCCTTGCGCAGGAATCCACCCTCGCCCGCGTAGGTGCCTTCGGTGTTCTCCCGGATCACGATGAAGTCGATGGCCCGTTCCGGGAACACGAACGGTCGCTGATTGACATAGAGGTCGAGATCGAACCGCATCTTGAGCAGCAGACCACGCTCGATGACTCCCGGAGGGACATCGGGCGTGCCGACGGCGCCGAGCAGCAGCGCATCGAGGCTTCGCCACTCGTCGACGGTCTCGTCGGTGAGCACGGTGCCGTCTCGGAGATAGCGGCGGCCGCCGAGGTCGTAGTCCACCGTCGACAAGTCGACACCGGCCGCGCGCGCGACTTTCAGCGCCTCGGCGACGACCTCGGGACCGATCCCGTCGCCGCCGATCACTCCGATCTTGTGAGGTTGGGTCACACGTGCTCCGAAAACCGAGAAACCGCCCACCGAAGTGGACGGTCGACAGCGCACGCGAGAGTTCCGCGTGCGCTACTGAATGATGACTACGGAGTAAGCCGTTCGGGACATCGCCGGCGAGTGTAGCCCGCCGCGGTGCGGACCGCTCAGCGGACCGCCCAGCTGTTCGCAGTCGACCGGTAGCATCGGCTTCATGGCCGACACGCATCATCTGTCACAGGCCGCATACGACCGTTTGCAGGAGGAATTCCAAGAGCTTTCGACCCGTGGACGGGTCGACATCGCCCGCAAGATCGAGGCTGCCCGGGAGCTCGGCGACCTCTCCGAGAACGGCGACTATCACGCCGCCAAGGAGGAGCAGGGAAAGATGGAGGCGCGCATCCGCCATCTCGACGCGCTGCTGAAGGACGCGGAGATCGTGTCGGGCGGCGGCTCCGAGGTCGTCGAAACAGGCTCGATCGTGGAGATCCGCTACGCAGGCGACGACGACACCGAGCGCTACCTCATCGGCTCCATCGAAGAGCGGCACGACGACCTCGAGGTCATCTCGCCGCGCTCGCCACTCGGCCAAGCGCTGCTCGGCCATCGCGTCGGCGACATCGTCGACTTCGACGCCCCGGCTCGCACGCTCAAGGTCGAGATCGTTGGACTCGACGACTGACGGGTTTTCGGTGGGGTCGGCGCCGGCGTTCGTCCCTCCCGGCCGCGCGCTGCAGCTGGCCGGCCGCGGCACCACGTTCATCCGAGAGGTAGCAGGGCCGCCGGGCGCGCCTGTCGTCATGCTGCTCCACGGTCTGTCCGCCACCGGCGGCCTGAACTGGGCGTGGGCGTTCGAGCCACTCGGGCGGCAGTACCGCGTGATCGCGATCGATCACCGCGGGCATGGTCGTGGGATCCGGCCAGGAAGGTTTCGGCTTGCCGACTGCGCGGACGACGTCGCCGCGCTGGCCGACGCGCTCGCCATCGACTCGCTGATCCCTGTCGGGTACTCGATGGGCGGACCGATCGCACAGCTCCTGTGGCACCGCCATCGGTCGCTGGTCAGCGGGATGGTCTTGTGCGCGACGTCGCGCAACTTTCGCGGCCAGCAGCGCGAGATCGGCCTGTGGTCGCTACAACCCTTCGTCACTGCAGGCCTGCGTACCGCACCGCCGTCGGCGCGACGCGCATTCATGAACCGGATGGTCGCAAGGAGGATGCCGGACTTCCCGGCGCGCGCGTGGGTGCTCGACGAGTTGAGCCGCAACGATCCTGCAGTGATGACCGAAGCGTGGGGCGCGTTGGCGCGGTTCTCCTCACACGAGTGGATCGGCGATGTCGACGTACCGACGGCGGTCGTCGTCACGAAACGCGATGGACTGGTGCCGCCCCGCCGCCAGTTGCGGCTGGCGGAGGAGATCCCGGGAGCACGGGTCATTCCGGTCGAGGGGGATCACGATGTGTGCGTCGCCGCACCTGACCTGTTCATCCCTGCTCTCCAGTCGGCCTTGACCACCGTCACGACGCTCGCACCTCGGCCCCTCTGACGCCGGGGAACCCTCTGCCTTCGTCGGTCTGATGCTCTTCGAACCACGACTCAAGCGCGGTATCGCCGATGGATCGATCACAGTCGCATTCCGTCGGTGGAAGCGTCCGCAGGTCGTGGCGGGTGGCCGCTATCGCACGGGAGAGGGTCTCGTCGAAGCCACATCGGTGGACGAGGTCGAAGCCTCCAAGATCACGAAGGCGGACGCTCGGCGCGCGGGATACGAGTCCGTCGACGAACTTCTACGGACTATGCCTGAGCGCAACGGAACGCATCTGTACCGCATCGGCTTCTGTCCGGTGCGCGCAGCCGATCCGCGGGACGAACTCGCAGCATCCGACGACCTTTCCGCCGACGACGTCGCCGACATCACCGTTCGGCTGGAGCGTCTCGACCGCGCCAGTTCGCACGGACCGTGGACGGCAGATGTGCTCGCCTGCATCGCCACCGAACCAGGACGGCGCGCACCGGACTTCGCGGCGAGGTTCGGACGCGACGTGCAGCCGTTCAAGCGCGACGTGCGCAAACTCAAGGAGCTGGGTCTGACGATCAGCCTGCTCGTCGGCTACGAGTTGTCACCGCGCGGGGCGGCGTATCTCCGCGCGGTCGGCAAGCCGGTTCAGTCGAGCCCGCCGGAGTCACCGAGACCGGCCGCATCTTCGACCAAGCGAGCGGCGCGCAAGACCGCGGCCCCGTAGCGGCGCCCCGGGTGGCGGGTCGTGCGTTCGATGGGACCGGACACCCCGATCGCCGCGACGACCGCGCCGCTTCGATCGCGCACCGGCGCGCTCACCGATGCGACGCCGGCCTCGCGCTCTTCGACGCTCTCGATCCACCCCGGATCCGAAGGCTCCTCACCGCGCAACACACGTCCCGCGGAGCCCGCAGTCAGCGGCAGCGCGGCGCCGACCGCCACGATGGTGCGCAGCCCGTGCGGCGACGCGAGCGACTCGATGCAGACCCGGTGGTCACCGTCGCGCACATACAGTTGCGCGCTCTCCTCGGTGTCGTCGCGCAGCTGCGTCAGTGCCGGTCGTGACAGCTGCGCGAGCGGTGCGCTGTCGAGCGCCGCCCGACCGAGCGTCGCGAGCCCGAACCCGAGCGCGTAGCGGCCGTCGCTGTCGCGGCGCACGAGCTCGTGCACCTGGAGCGCGACGACGAGCCGGTGGGCCGTCGCTCGAGGGAGTCCGGTGGCGGTGACCAGCTCACCGAGGTTCTTCGGACTGTCGGTGAGCGCGGTGAGCACCTGAACCGCTTTGTCGAGCACGCCGACACCGCTTAGACTTCCCACAACGCGAGAGTAGCGTCCCACTATTTGGGAGTTCCAGCCATGCCCGCACCCCGAACACTGAGCCAGAAGGTCTGGGACCGCCACGTCGTCCAGGGCGCCACGTCCGAACCGGGTGAACCCGAGCTCCTGTACATCGATCTGCACCTGGTTCACGAAGTGACGTCGCCGCAGGCATTCGACGGCCTGCGCATGAACGGCCGTGGCGTCCGCAGGCCAGACCTCACGATCGCGACCGAAGACCACAACGTGCCGACGGAGCACGTCGACCAACCGATCGCCGATCCCGTGAGCCGCAAACAAGTCGAGACCCTGCGGGCCAACGCGGCCGAGTACGGCATCACGAACTTCCCGATGGGCGATGCCGGTCAAGGCATCGTGCACGTGATCGGTCCCGAACAAGGGCGCACGCTGCCGGGCATGACGATCGTGTGCGGCGACAGCCACACCTCGACGCACGGCGCGTTCGGCGCGCTGGCCTTCGGCATCGGCACGAGCGAGGTCGAGCACGTGCTCGCCACGCAGACGTTGCCTCAGCAGACCGCAAAGACGCTTGCTATCACCGTCGACGGCGCACTCCCCGCGGGGTCGACCGCGAAGGACATCATCCTCGCCATCCTCGGTCGCATCGGCACCGGTGGCGGGATCGGTCACATCGCCGAGTACCGCGGCTCGGCCATTCGGGCACTGTCGATGGAAGGGCGCATGACGGTGTGCAACATGTCGATCGAAGCCGGCGCCAAGGCCGGCATGATCGCGGCGGACGACACGACGTTCGCCTACCTGAAGGGCCGCGACCATGCCCCGCGCGGCGACGCGTGGGAAGCCGCCGTCGAGGACTGGCGGACGCTCGCCACCGACGACGACGCGACATTCGACAAGGAAGTGTCGCTCGACGCGGCGGAGATCCTGCCGCACGTCTCGTGGGGCACGAACCCGGGACAGGTTGTTTCGATCGACGCGCGGGTGCCATCGCCCGCATCGTTCTCGGATGCGATCTCGCGGTCCGCGGCGGAGCGCGCCCTCGACTACATGGGACTCGAGGACGGCACGCCCATTCGCGAGATCGGCGTAGACACCGTGTTCATCGGGTCGTGCACGAACAGCCGCATCGAGGACCTGCGGGCCGCAGCCGAGGTCGTGCGTGGCCGTCGTGTCACATCCGGCATGCGGACGCTCGTCGTCCCGGGCTCGTGGGCCGTCAAGCACCAAGCCGAGGCCGAGGGACTGCACGAGGTGTTCAGAGCAGCGGGGTTCGACTGGCGCGACCCCGGGTGTTCCATGTGTCTCGCCATGAACCCCGACAAACTCGCACCTGGCGAACGCTGCGCCTCCACGTCCAATCGCAACTTCGAGGGACGCCAAGGTCGAGGCGGCCGGACGCATCTGGTGTCGCCCGCAGTCGCCGCAGCCACTGCCATCGCCGGCCACTTCGCCACCCCGGCCGACCTGGAGGATCTCGCCTGATGGCCTGCCTCGCTTCCGAACTTCGGGTCGCCGTGGCCCCCAGAGGGGCCACGGCGCACCAACATTCGCCGCGGGGAGGTTGGTGATGGAACAAGTTCGCATCGTGCAAGGGACAGCAGTGCCGCTCGATCGCAGTGACGTCGACACGGATCAGATCATCCCGAGCGACTGGTTGAAGCGGGTCGAACGCACCGGGTTCGAGAAGGGGCTGTTCTCCGAGTGGCGCGACGACCCGTCATTCGTCATGAACGACGAGCGGTTCGTCGGCGCGTCGATCCTCGTGGCGGGGCCCAACTTCGGGACCGGGTCGTCACGGGAGCACGCGGTGTGGGCGATCCAACAAGCGGGGTTCGAGGCGGTGATCTCTCCCCGGTTCGGCGACATCTTCCGCAACAACTCGACAAAGAACGGTCTCGTGCCGGTCATCGTGACCTCGGACGTCGGTGCGCAGCTGCTCGAGGCGATCGAATCCGACCCGACACTGGAGCTGACCATCGACGTCGACCGGCGCACGTTGGAAGCTCCGGCCATCGGGCTCACCGTCGACTTTCCCCTGGATGACGCCGTCCGCCATCGCTTCCTCGAGGGCCTCGACGACATCGGGATCACGATGCAGCACGAGAGGGACATCACGGCCTACGAGTCGAGCCGTCCGGCTTGGCTCCAGGCGCAGCCCTCAGGCAGGTAGATCGGGCAACGACGTCTGGTAGAGCCATGCGTCGAACAAAGGCTGCAGGTCGGTTCGCCCGCTGACCTGCGCGGCGACCGAGATGAAGTCAGCGGTGGTCGCGTTGGCACCGGCGTACTTCGACGCGTAGGTGTGCAGGATGTCGAAGAACACGCTGTCGCCAACCGTGAGTCGCAGTGCCTGCAACGTGAGCGCCCCCCGTTGGTACACGCTCGGCCCGAACATGTGCTCGACCCCGGGATCGCCCGGAGGCGGCAGGGAACCCACGTCGTTTCGAATCTGGTCGAGCGTCGCCTGCGCAGTCTGCGCCACCGGCGCGCCGCCCGAGTGCTCGGTCCAGAGCCACTCTGCGTAGGTGGCAAACCCTTCGGCGAGCCACACGTCCTTCCACGACTCGACACTCACGTTGTCGCCGAACCACTGGTGCGCGACCTCGTGGGCGACGGTGATGTCGCCTCCCCGACTCACCACGTCGTCACCGAACAGCGACAACGTCTGCGTCTCCAGCGCAAAAGTCGTTCGCTCGTTGACGACGAGGGCGCCGTAGATGTCAAAGGGGAAGGGACCGAACAAGGACGCGAAGAACGAGATCATGTCAGGCGTACGGGCGAAGGTGGGCGACCCGTCGGCGACCGACGAGTGGAACACGTTGCGGATCGTCACGCCGTCGGGGCCGGGCGCGGTCATCACCTGGTAGTCGCCGATCGCCACCTGCGCGAGGTACGACGCCATTGGCTGCTTCGCGTCGTAGGTCCACGTGACCGACCCGCTTGCGTTCGGCGTGCGCGACACGAGATCGCCGTTCGCCACTGTCGTCGCGGTCTCGGGGACGTCGAGATGGAAGGTGTAGGTGGCCTTGTCACTCGGGTGGTCGTTCACCGGGTACCACGTCGACGCACCCTCCGGCTCGCTGATCACGAAGCTGCCGTCGCCGGTGGCGACCCATCCGACCGCGATCGGTACCGCTGGGGTCGATCTGGGCTCCGGGCCGCCCGAGTAGTCGACGACGGTGGTGAACGTGTGCTGCGCCTCGACGGGCTGTACCGGCGTGATGACGAGCTCGCGGCCTTCGCGTGCGATGTTCGCCGCCGCGACGCCGTCGACGGTCACCGATTGGACCGTCAACCCGCTCAGATCGAAGTCGAATCGCGACAACGCCTGCGTCGCCTTCGCGGTGACCGTGGCGCGGCCGGTGATCTGGTTCAGGCGAGGGTCCGCGACCGCGATCGCGAGGTCGTAGTGGTCGACGTCGTACCCGCCGTTGCCGAGGTCGGGGAAGTAGGGATCGCCGGCGCCCGAAGCGCCAGGAGTCGGCGCCTGCGCCGAGAGAGATGAGTTCGATGCGGACGCGCGCGGAGGGCTGGACTTGGAGCAGCCCGCGACCAGCGCGATCGCCGTGAGTCCCGCCGCAACCTTTCTCAGGACTGACGGTTTACCGCACCGACCACCGCTCGCAGCCCCGCGGCGAGGATGCTCTCGTGCACGCCGACGCCCCACCGCACCTGTCCTTCGGGACCCTGCGCCTCGACGTACGCGACTGCCGTCGCGTCCGTGCCCGACGCGATTGCGTGCTCGGCGTAGTCGAGCACCTCGATGTCGATGTCGAGATCGCTCGAAAGTGCGTGCACGAACGCGGCGATCGGCCCGTTGCCGCGACCGACCACGGTGCGATGCTCATCGTCGAGCAACACCTGCGCGGTGATCGACGCGCCGTCGTCGCTCGTCGTCACCTCGTGTGCGAGCAGTTCGAGCCGGCCGTCCTCGGGGAAGTACGCCTGCTGGAAGGCGTTCCACATCTCCGACGGCGTGATCTCGGTACCGGTGTCCTCGGCGATGTGCTGGATCGTCTTGGAGAACTCGATCTGGAGCCGCCGCGGCAGATCGAAACCGTGCTCGGTCTTCATGATGTACGCGACGCCGCCCTTGCCCGACTGGCTGTTCACGCGGATGACGGCCTCGTACGTGCGGCCGACGTGCTTCGGGTCGATCGGGAGATACGGCACCGCCCAGGCGTCGTAGTCACCGGGAGTCAGTCCCGGCTTGTCGTCGGCCGAGATCGCCTCCATGCCCTTCTTGATGGCGTCCTGGTGCGAGCCGGAGAACGCGGTGTACACGAGGTCGCCGGCGTACGGATGGCGGGGATGGACCGGTAGCCCGGTGCAGTACTCGGACGTGCGCCGGATCGCGTCGATGTCGGACAGGTCGAGCTCGGGATCGACGCCTTGACTGAACAGGTTCATCCCCAACGTGACGATGTCGACGTTGCCGGTGCGCTCGCCGTTGCCGAACAGCGTTCCCTCGATGCGGTCGGCGCCGGCCATGAGCCCGAACTCGGCGGCCGCGACTGCGCACCCGCGGTCGTTGTGGGGGTGCAGCGAGAGCACGATGCTGTCGCGGTCCTTGATGTGCCGGTGGAACCACTCGATCACGTCGCCATAGACGTTGGCCGTGTACATCTCGACCGTGGCGGGCAGGTTCAGGATCAGCGGCCGCTCGGGAGTCGGCTCGATGACATCCATGACGGCTTCACAGATCTGGATCGCGTACTCGACCTCCGTGCCGGTGAAGCTCTCGGGGCTGTACTCGTAACGGACGTCGAGGCCGGGCACGGTGTTCTCGAGCTTCTTGCAGAGGCGCGCCGCCTCGACGGCGATGTTGGTGATGCCCTCGGTGTCGAGACCGAACACGACCTTGCGCTGCAGCTCGGACGTCGAGTTGTAGAAGTGCAGGATGGCCTTCTTGGCGCCGTGAAGTGCCTCGTACGTGCGCTCGATCAACTCCGGCCGGCACTGCACCAGCACCTGCACGGTGACGTCGTCGGGGATGAGATCGTCGTCGATCAGCTTGCGGATGAAGTCGAAGTCCGTCTGACTGGCGGAGGGGAAGCCGACTTCGATCTCCTTGAACCCCATGTCGACCAAGGTCTGGAACAGGCGCAGCTTGCGCTCGGGATCCATCGGGTCGATCAGGGCCTGGTTGCCGTCGCGCAGGTCGACCGAGCACCACACCGGGGCGTGCTCGATGCGGTTGCTCGGCCAGGCACGATCGGCGAGCGCGAGCGGGAGCGGCCGGTACGGCTCGTACTTCTCGAACGGCATTCGCTTCGGGGTCACCGGATGCGGGGGCATCGTCACTCGCTCTCTGCTCGGGTCGGCTGCTGGTTCGGCTGGTCGGCTGCGGGTCGGCTGTTCGTTCGGTCGGTTACTCGGTCCGAAAACTGAAGAACCCCCTGCCGGTGCAGGGGGTTGACGAGCGCGATCTTGGGGCGCTCGCCTTACGTAAGAAGGAGGACCGTGTGCTGGGTCATAGTCCGACCACCATGACAGCACTCGGCAGTCCCGTCAAGGCGCGTTCTCTCCTGCAGGTGCCATAGCGGGTTAGGGTCCCAACCGTGATCCGTCGCACCTTGCGTGGAGGATTGTGGCTCGGGGTGCTCGTCGCTGTCGTCCTCGTGGTCGCGAGGGTCCTTCGCACTCGGTCGGCACCTGGCACGATCGACCTCCGTTCACCGGACGGCTCGTCGGAGCCGGCAACGGAACCATGGCCACCGCTGCAGGGACCGAGCGCTCCAGCCAAGGCGCAAGCGGCCGCGGCCCCGCGGCCGGCGCCGGCGCCGGCGCCGAATCCGGCGCCTGAAAAGAAGACCTTGCCACCGTGGGTCGCGCCTGAAAACGGCGTTTGCCCGCAGACCCATCCAGTGAAGGCCAAGCTGTCGAGCGGCATCTTCCAGATCGCAGGCAACGCCATGTACCAGCGGACGAACCCCGACCGCTGCTACCAGAGCCCCGAAGCCGCAGCCGCTGACGGCCTCCGCCCCGCCAAGCGCTGACCCCGCCTTGCCTTCTGGCGTCAAAGACTGCGGATATCCGCACTGGTTGACGCCAGAACGAAGGGACGCCAGTCAGTCGGTGGCGAGGGAATGGACGGAGACGATGCCGGGGACGGCCCGGAGCGCGGCGGCCACGTCGGCGCCCACCGGAACGTTGGTGGCGAGAACCTGCATGGCGGCGGCGCCGTCGATCGAGTGACCGAGGTGCATGTCGCCGACGTTGATCCCGGCTTCGGCGAGGGCGCCGGTCACCGCTGCGATCATCCCCGGGACGTCGTCGTTGCGCACGATCAGCATGTTCTTCGCGGGAGGCAGGTCGACGGACAGGTCGTCGATCATCACGATGCGCGGGTCGCCCCGCAGACCGACCAACGTGCCCGCGACCGCATGGCTGCCGCCGCGCACAGTGACGAGGTTGACGTAGTCCTGCGCGGTCGACGATGAGGACTCACGGACCTCGACGCCGCGCTCGGCCGCGATGCGCGGCGCGTTGACGTACGAGACCGGCTCCTCGACCACACCACCGAACACGCCCTTCAGTACGGACAATGTGAGGATGCGCGTGTCGTAGTCGGCGAGCTGACCCTCGTACTCCGTTTCGAGTCGGGTTGGCGCGCCTTCGTTGAGCGCGACATAGATGCGGCCCAGCCGCTCCGCCAACGGCAGGAACGGACGAACCGTCTCACTCGCCTCGGCCGCGCTCACGTTGACCGCGTACGGGACGAAGTCCCCCGCGAGCGCTAGGCCCACTTGTTCGGCGATCGTGTCGCCGGCCTTGTCCTGCGCCTCGCGCGTCGAGGCACCGAGGTGGGGCGTGACGACGACGGCGTCGAGGTCGAACAGCGGCGACTCGGTAATCGGCTCCACGGCGAACACGTCGAGCGCCGCGCCGGCCACGTGCCCCGACCGGATGGCGTCGGCCAGCGCACTCTCGTCGACGATGCCGCCGCGGGCCACATTGATGATGCGGACGCCTGGCTTCGCCTTGGCGAGCAGCTCCTTGCTGACGAGCCCCATCGTCTCCTTCGTCTTGGCGACGTGGATGGTGACGAAGTCGGACTGCTGCACGAGATCGTCGAGGTCGACCAACTCGACGTTCATCTGTCGCGCCCGTTCGGCCGACACGAATGGGTCGTACGCGAGCAGCCGCATTCCGAAGGCGGATGCTCGCTGCGCGACGAGCTTGCCGATGCGGCCGAGCCCGATGATGCCGAGCACCTTGTCGGCCAGCTCGACGCCTTCCCACCGGCTGCGCTCCCAGCGACCGTCCTTGAGCGCGGCATGCGCCTGTGGGATGTTGCGCGCTTGCGCGAGCAGCAACGCGATGGTCTGTTCGGCCGCGGACAGAACGTTCGACTGGGGCGCGTTGACGACCATGACGCCTCGCTCGGTGGCGTGCTCGACGTCGACGTTGTCGAGCCCGATCCCGGCGCGTCCGACGACGACCATGCTCTCGGCCGCGTCGAGCACCTCGGCGGTGACCTTCGTCGCGGAGCGGATGATGAGCGCGTTCGCTCCGTGCACCGCGTCGAGCAGGGCTTCTGGCGACAGGCCCAACTGGACGTCGACGTCGTGACCCGCGCCGCGTAGCCGGTCGAGCCCACCTTCCGCGATCTCCTCCGTGACCAGAACTCGTGCCATGCCCGCCGAACTCCTCAGCCCACCGCGTCCGAGATGCGTTGCAGGCCCGCGCCGAGGTCGTCGTCGCCGAGCGCGAAGGAGATGCGTGCATAGCCCGGTGTGCCGAACGCTTCGCCGGGGACGATCGCGACCTTCGCTTCGTCGAGCAGCAATGCCGCCAGTTCGACCGTGGTCGACGCGGTGCGGCCTGCGATGGGCCGGTCGAGCAGTCCCGTGAGGTTCGGGTACGCATAGAACGCACCCTCGGGTTCGATGCAGGTCACCCCGTCCACTGCGTTGAGCATCTTGTATGCCACACCGGCACGCCGTTCGAACGCGGATCGCATCTCTGCTACCGCGTCGAGCGAACCGGACACTGCTGCGAGCGCGGCGCGCTGCGCGACGTTGCTCACGTTCGACGTCGAGTGCGACTGGAGGTTCGTGGCGGCGGTGATGACGTCGGGCGGACCCATCATCCATCCCACTCGCCAGCCGGTCATGGCGTACGTCTTCGCCACACCATTGAGCACGACGCAACGATCGATGATCTCCGGGACCACCACCGGCATCGAATGGAACTCGTGGTCACCGAAGGTCAGGTGCTCGTAGATCTCGTCCGTCACCACCCAGATGTCGTTGTCGACGGCCCATTGCCCGATGGCCTCGATCTGCTCCCGGTTGTACACCGCGCCCGAAGGGTTCGACGGCGAGACGAACACGAGCAGCTTCGTGCGATCCGTACGCGCCGCCTCGAGTTGATCCACCGTGACCTTGAAGCCGGTCCGTTCGTCGGTCGGCAGCACGATCGGCGTGGCACCGGCGAGGCGGACCGGCTCGGGGTACGTCGTCCAGTACGGCGCGGGGAGCAAGGCCTCGTCGCCTTCGTCGAGCAGCGTGAGCAGCGTGTTGTAGACGGCGTGCTTGCCGCCATTCGTCACCAGCACCTGCGACGGCGCCACCTCGAGTCCCGAGTCGCGCTTCGTCTTGGCTGCGATGGCCTCACGGAGCTCGGGCAGCCCAGCGATCGGCGTGTACCGGTGATTGCGGGTGTCGCGGCAGGCGTCGGCGGCCGCCTCCACGATGTGGACCGGAGTCGGGAAGTCGGGCTCGCCGGCCCCGAAGCCGATCACCGGCTCGCCCGCCGCCTTCAGTGCCTTCGCCTTGGCATCGACCGCGAGCGTGGCCGATTCGGCGATGGCGCCGACGCGTTCGGAGATTCCGACGCCAGGGATACGCCGGTGGGAGGTGCGGGTCACACACGCGATAGTTGCAGACGTATGAGCGCCGCCACACCCGAGATCCCCATCCCCGCAGACCTGCTCCCCCGCGACGGACGGTTCGGCTCTGGCCCGTCCAAGGTCCGTACCGAGGCGGTCGAAGCCCTTGCCAAGGTGAGTGGCGACTACATGGGCACCAGCCACCGACAGGCCACGGTTCGGTTCGTGGTCGGGGCGCTGCGCAACGGCCTGGCCGAGCTGCTGAACCTCCCGGACGGCTACGAAATCGTGCTCGGCAACGGTGGGACGACCGCGTTCTGGGACGCCGCCGCGTTCGGGCTCATCGAACGGCGCAGCCAGCACCTGAGCTTTGGCGAGTTCTCGTCGAAGTTCGCGTCGGAGGTCGCGGGCGCGCCGTTCCTCGAGGCGCCCTCGATCATCGAATCCGCCCCCGGCACCCATCCGCTTCCTGTCGCCGACGCCGACGTCGACGCCTACTGCCTGACCCACAACGAAACGTCGACAGGCGTGGCGATGCCGTTGCAACGCCCTGATCGATCGAGCGGTGCTTCCGGTGAACAACTCGTGCTCGTCGACGCGACGTCGGCCGCGGGCGGGCTGCGGTTCGACGCGTCACAGGTCGACGTGTACTACTTCGCGCCGCAGAAGAACCTGGGCTCCGACGGTGGCCTGTGGATCTCGGCGATGTCGCCGGCTGCAATCGAACGCGCGGGACGCATCGCATCGACCGACCGTTGGATCCCGACGTTCATCGACCTTCCGACAGCCATCGACAACAGCCGCAAGGACCAGACGTACAACACGCCTGCGCTGGCCACGCTCTTTCTCGCCGTCGAGCAGGTCGAATGGATCAACGGCAACGGTGGCCTCGAGTGGGCGGCCTCACGTTGCGACCAATCGGCCGAGATCCTGTACGGATGGGCGGACGCCTCGAGCTATGCGACGCCGTTCGTCATCGATCCGGCGCAGCGCAGCCACGTGGTCGGCACGATTGATCTCGATTCGTCGATCGACGCGCCGACGGTCTCGGCCGTCTTGCGTAAGAACGGCGTCGTCGACACGGACTCGTACCGCAAGCTCGGCCGCAATCAGCTGCGCATCGCGACGTTCACTGCTATCGATCCCGACGACGTCGCCGCCCTCACCGCTTGCATCGACTTCGTGGTCGAGCGCCTGGGCTGATCCGGCCCAACTAGGTTCTCCCGGATGCCGACTGCAGCAGAGGTGAAGGAGCAATTGACGGGCCCGGGCGGCCCGTTCCAGGTGGTGACCGAGCAGGTCCGTGGTCGGCCCATGCAGGTCTACAAGGAGCGCATGAAGGCGTTGCGCCAGATCTGCGAGGTCGCGATCGGCCGAGGCGACGAAACCTTCATCGTGTACGGCGACCGCGCCTACACGTTCCAGGACTTCATCACGACCGCGTACACGACGAGCAAGGGCCTGCAGTCGTTCGGCGTCGGGCACGGCGACCGGGTCGCGGTCCTCAGCCCGAACAACCCCGAGTGGTGCCTGACGTTCTGGGGCACGGTCAACATCGGTGCGATCCTCGTCGGGCTCAACGGCTGGTGGACCACCGACGAGATCGTCTACGGCCTGCAGGACTCCGGCTCGAAGATCCTGGTCGCGGACGCGAAACGGTTCGAACGCACCGCCGGCAATCTCGACGAGTGCCCTGATCTCGAACACGTCTTCCTCATCGACGCCGACCCGGCCGACTTCGACAGCAGCGGTGACAAGCGGCTGCACCGCTTCGACGAGTTGCTCGCCGAGCCCGCCGATGGTGCTCCCGACGCGCCGATCGACGAGGACGACTACGCCGTCATCTTCTACACGAGTGGCACGACCGGCCGTCCGAAGG
>DATAES010000073.1:0-4026 GCA_036257895.1 Acidimicrobiales bacterium | reverse complement strand
GGGGTTGACCTGGCGGGACTCGGCATCGAACGGCTCACGAAGGCCGCGCCCGACCGGGCGCTTGTAGTGGTCCAGGATGATCTCCTGGTAGAGCGAGTCGGTGGTCACCGAAAGAACCTCTTCGCGTGCTCGACGCCGTCGACGAGGGCGTCGATCTCGGCCTGTGTGGTGTACAGGTAGAAAGACGCTCGGGTGGTCGCAGGAATTCCATACCGGACGCACACCGGTCGCGCGCAATGGTGCCCGACCCGGACAGCGACACCATGCTCGTCGAGGAGTTGTCCGACGTCGTGTGGATGCACACTGTCAAGGGTGAACGACACGGTCCCGCCACGTGAGATGGGCAGCCGCGGACCGATGAACCGCACGCCCTCGATCTCACTCAGCCGCTGGAGTGCATACGTCGTCAGCGCTCGCTCGTGCGCGGCCACGCTCTCCATCCCGAGCGCGGACAGATAGTCGACGGCGGCACCGAGGCCGACCGCCTGAGCGATCGGCGGTGTGCCCGCTTCAAACTTGTGCGGGATCGGCGCATATGTCGAGCCGGTCATGTCGACGGTCTCGATCATCTCACCGCCGCCCAGGAACGGCGGTAGCGATTCGAGGACTTCGGCGCGACCCCACAACACTCCGATGCCGGTGGGCCCGCACATCTTGTGCCCGGTGAAGGCGATCAGGTCGACAGCGAGGTCGGTGACGTCGACCGGTTTGTGGGGGACCGACTGCGAGCAGTCCAGCATGATCAACGCGCCCACCTCGCGGGCACGTGTGACGATCGGGGACACCGAGTTGACCGTGCCCAGGATGTTCGACTGGTGCACTATCGACACGATCTTCGTGCGGTCGGTGACTAGCTCCTCGATGTTCGAGACATCAAGCCGACCCTCGTCGGTCAAGCCGAACCAGCGCAGTCGCGCGCCGGTTCGCTGGCAGGCCAACTGCCACGGCACGATGTTGGAGTGATGTTCCATCTCGGTGATGACGACGTCGTCGCCAGGGCCGAGGCGGAAACGCGAGTCTGCGGCCAGACCGCTGGCCAAGGTGTTGGCCACCAGGTTGAGCGCCTCTGACGCGTTCTTGGTGAAGACGATCTCGTCACGCGACGGGGCACCGACGAACGCGGCGACCTTGGTGCGGGCATTCTCGTACGCCGCTGTCGCCTCTTCGCCGAGCTGGTGGACCGCGCGCGCGACATTGGCATTGTGGCGCTCGTAATGATCCGCGAGTGCATCGAGCACTGCCCGCGGCTTCTGCGAGGTGTTGGCGGAATCGAGGTACACCAGCGGCCGGTCTCCGGCCAGGCGCCGGTCAAGGATCGGGAAGTCCTTGCGGACCTGCTCCACGTCAAGCGGACTAAGTAGCTCAGACACCATCGGTCCTCCTCGAGCACTCAGGCCGACGTGCCGGCGTAGCTGACGTAGCCCTCGGCCTCGAGCTTCTCGGCCAGGTCCGGGCCGCCTTCCTCGGCGATCCGTCCGTCGACGAAGACATGGACAAAGTCGGGCGTGATGTAGCGCAGGATGCGCGTGTAGTGCGTGATGAGCAGGACACCCTTGCCGCCTCGAGCGTGGAACCGATTGACACCGTTGGCGACGACCCGCAGCGCATCGATGTCCAAGCCGGAGTCGGTCTCGTCCAGGATGGCGAGGCGAGGGTCGAGGAGCTCCAGCTGGAGGATCTCGTGCCGCTTCTTCTCGCCGCCGGAGAAGCCCGTGTTGAGGTCGCGCTCGGCGAATGCCGGGTCGATCGCGAGTTCCTCCATGGCGGTCTTGACGTCCTTGACCCAGGTGCGCAGTTTCGGCGCTTGCCCGTCGACGGCCGTCTTGGCAGTGCGCAGGAAGTTCGACACCGAGACCCCGGGCACCTCGACCGGGTACTGCATGGCGAGGAAGAGCCCGGCCCGGGCCCGCACGTCGACTTTCATGGCCAGCACGTTCTCGCCGTCGAGGGTCACCGTGCCCCGCGTGACGGTGTACTTCGGATGCCCGGCGATCGAGTACGCAAGAGTCGACTTGCCCGACCCGTTCGGCCCCATGATCGCGTGGATTTGCCCGGCCCGTACGGTGAGGTCGACGCCGCGAAGGATCTCCTTGGGGCCGGACTCGGTCGCAACGGAGACGTGCAGGTCGTGGATCTCCAGCGTGGTCATGACTGACGGGCCTCCGAAACGGCGAGCTCGCGTTCGACGGCGGCGCCGAGCCGGCCGACGAGCTCAGGCACACCGAGCTTGTTGATCAACGACGCGAAGAAGCCGCGGACGACAAGCCTTCGGGCCTGGTCCTCCGGGATGCCCCGCGTCTGCAGGTAAAAGAGCTGCTCGTCGTCGAACCGGCCAGTGGCGCTGGCGTGACCGGCGCCCAGGATCTCGCCGGTCTCGATCTCGAGGTTCGGGACCGAGTCGGCGCGCGCGCCGTCGGTGAGCACCAAGTTGCGGTTGAGCTCGAACGTCTTGATGCCCAGCGCCTCTGGACGGATGAGCACGTCGCCGACCCAAACCGCATGGGCACCGGTGCCCTGCAATGCGCCCTTGTACTCGACATTGCTGAAGGCGTGCGGGGTGTTGTGGTCGACGAACAGGCGGTTCTCGACGTGCTGGCCGGCGTCGACGAAGTACATACCCAGCAGCTCCGCGTCCCCGCCTGATCCGCTGTAGTCGAGCGACGTGCCGACCCGTACCACGTCGCCACCGAAGGTGATCACCGCGTGCCGCACGGTGGCGTCGCGACCGACCCGCACGTGGTGGTGGGACAGGTGGACGGCGTCGCCGGCCCAGTCCTGCAGACTCACCAGCGTCAGGTGCGCGCCGTCCTCCACCACGACCTCGACGTTTTCTGCGAACGCGGCCGAACCCTCGTACTCGAGCACGACCACCGCTCGGCTGAACGCCTCCGCCGTGACGACGACATGCCCGGCCGCTGCTTTCTCCGCCGACAGCCCACGCAGCCGGACGACGGTCGGCCGCTTTGTGACCACCTCGCGCGGGACGGTGACGGCGATCATCTTGTCGGCCTCGGCCCATGCGCGTGCGCTCACCCGGTCGATCGGGACATAACCAGAGACGCCCCGGCGAGTGTCGTCGCCTTCGCCGGTCTCGACGTGTACCTGCGGGTCGGCGTCTACCTCGATCTCGTAGTCGTGACCGTCCAGCGGGGTGTCGACGTGCAGGCCACGCAACCGGACCATCGGCGTGAACCGCCACGCCTCTTCCCGCCCGCCCGGGACCGGGTGGGCGTCGACGTCGAAGGACGCGAACCGGTGCAGCGAACTACCGCCGTGTCCGTCGGCACGGCCCGCGCCCGCACCGTGAGAGTGCTCGGTGAGGCCGTGCTGCGGCGACGTCGTGTCGTCGAGAATCGTCATGCGGCTCAGCCCACCGCGCCTTCCATCTGCAGCTCGATCAGCCGGTTGAGCTCTAACGCGTACTCCATCGGCAGCTCACGGGCGATCGGCTCGATGAACCCGCGCACGATCATCGCCATGGCCTCTTCCTCGGACATGCCCCGGCTCATCAGGTAGAACAGCTGGTCCTCGCTGACCTTCGAGACCGTCGCCTCGTGGCCCATCGACACGTCGTCGTTGCGCACGTCGACATACGGATAGGTGTCCGACCGGGAGACCGTGTCGATCAGAAGGGCGTCGCAGCGAACCGTGCTCGCGCTGTGTACCGCCCGCGGCATGACCTGGACCAGTCCGCGGTACGAGGTACGGCCGCCGCCGCGAGCCACCGACTTGGACACGATCGACGACGACGTGTTCGGCGCCAGGTGCAGCATCTTGGCGCCGGCATCCTGATGCTGGCCCTCGCCGGCGAACGCCACCGAGAGCGTCTCGCCCTTCGCGTGCTCCCCCATCAGCCAGACCGCCGGGTACTTCATGGTGATCTTGGAACCGATGTTGCCGTCGATCCACTCCATGGTGGCGCCCTCGGCGGCGGTGGCGCGCTTGGTCACCAGGTTGTAGACGTTGTTCGACCAGTTCTGGATGGTCGTGTAACGGCAACGGCCACCGGGCTTCACGATGATCTCG
>DATAES010000072.1:0-15071 GCA_036257895.1 Acidimicrobiales bacterium | reverse complement strand
CGATCGCGACGGTGAAGCGGTGCAGGCTCACGCGACCGATCCGCAGTAGTAGCCAGTCGCCTGCGCGTCGGTATCGGCGTTGCGACCTTCATGCCGAAGCTCTACGACGATGCAGCACGGCTCCCAGGGCGCCGGGGGTCTGGGATGGGGACGATGACCGGCGGCATGCGCGTGGCCTACCTGGTGACGCCGGTCGTCGTCGGTGGACTCGCCGGCACGACCTTGTCGGTCGGTGACGCGATCGCGATCTTCACTCTCCCGGCACTGATCGGCCTCGTGATCGTCACCGAGTGGAATCAGCGGCTGCTCCGCCGCAGAACAGTCGTGAACGCCCAAGACCTGACCGGGAGGACGACGAGAACTCCCGTCTGCGTGACGACTCGTCGACGGGTCCGTGGTCGTCCGCGTTGAGTCGCGAGGCCGAACGTCGTGCGGTTTCTACGATCAGGGGTGGACACCAGAGGGGGGATCCACATGCCGACGCCGACCTTCGAGCAGCTCCGCCAGTTCCGCGAGGACTACGTGGACTCCTGGAACCAAGGCGACAAGGACCGCTTTGCCGCCAACTGGCGCCAGTTTCTCGCCGACGACGACGCGTTCCAGATGTTCGATCCGGTCGGTACGCCGATGAAGCGGGGCCTGGTCGGCTGCGCGCTGGAGCCGTTCGACCTCTGGCAGCCGGTCGTGCGCTTCAACGTGCCGAAGGAGACGTTCTTCATCTGCGGCAACGAGATCGCGTGGGTGATGGAGAACTTCTTCGACGACAACGGCACCGAGGTGAAGTCGTCGAGCATAGAGAACTACACGTTCACCGAGAACCGCGAAGTGCACATCCGGACCTGGTACATCGTCCCTTCCGGCGGTCCGCTCGGCGATCAGATGGAGCAGTACCTCCCGGAGGGAGGTCCGAACTGATCTCAACCGAGTCGGTGTGCGCGATGAAGACTAGAACGTGTTTCAGTTCTGGGGGTACAACTGGGGCGTGATGCTCCAGGGAAAGTCGGTCATCGTCACCGGCGTCGGTGAGGGCCTCGGCCGTGAGTGTGTGACTAGCGCGCTCCGGGAGGGTGCCCACGTCATCATCGCCGCCCGTACGCTCGAGACGCTCGAGACCATCGCGTCCGAGCTCGATCCGGGCGGGACGCGCATCGCCTGGCAGGCGACCGACATCAACGATCCCAACGCGTGCGCCGCGCTTGTCGCGCTCGCCCAGGATCGGTTCGGATCCGTCGACGCGCTCATTCAAGTCGCGGCGTTCGAGTACGTCTTCGGTGGGTTGTACGACACGAAGCTCGACGACTGGCGCACGGCGTACGAAACCAACGTGATCGGTGCCCTCACGCTCCTGCGGCCAGTCGCGACTGCGATGAAGGCGTCGGGCGGCGGCGCGGTGGTGCTCATCGGCTCGCAATCGATGTTCAAGCCCTCGCTCCCGCAGGCGGGCTACGCGGCGTCGAAGGGCGCGCTGCTCAGCACGATGTACTACCTGGCCGACGAGCTCGGCGCCGACAACATTCGCTGCAACATGGTCGTGCCGTCGTGGATGTGGGGCCCGCCCGTACAGATGTACGTGGAAGGCACCGCCAAGCAAAAGGGCATCCCGGTGGCGGAGGCGCTCAACGACATCGTGAGCGGCTTCCCGCTGCACCGCATGACCGAGGACGGCGAGGTTGCCGACGTGGCGATGTTCTTCGCGTCGGACCACGCCAAGGCCGTCACCGGCCAGCACCTGATGGTCAACTGCGGCGAGATGATGCGCTGATGACCACGAAGCGCGTGGTGGTGTGGGGAACGGGCTTCGTCGGCAAGCTCGTGATTCCGGAGATCCTGCGCCACCCCGAGTTCGAGCTCGTGGGTGTCGGTGTCAACAACCCCGACAAGGTCGGCCAGGACGTCGGAACCCTGTGCGGCATCGACCGCATCGGCATCGAGGCGACCGGCAACCTCGAAGCGCTCGTAGCCCTCCAGCCCGATGCGCTCGTGCACTACGGGCCGACCGCCGCGCACCCGATGGACAACATCCGCGACATGGGCGCGTTCCTGCGCGCCGGCATCGACGTGTGCTCCACCGCGATGACGCCGTGGGTGTGGCCGGCGATGCACCTCAACCCGCCGGACTGGATCACCCCGATCACCGAGGCCTGCGCGGTGGGCGACTCGTCGTGCTTCACGACCGGCATCGATCCTGGCTTCGGAAACGACCTGTTCCCCATGACTCTGATGGGTCTGTGCTCAGAGGTGCGGCTCGTCCGTGCCCTCGAGATCCTCGACTACAGCAACTACGAGGGCGACTACGAGAACGAGATGGGCATCGGCCGCCCGCCGGACTTCCGCCCGCTGCTCGAGCACCCCGACATCCTCACCATGGCGTGGGGCGCGACCGTGCCGATGATGGCCCACGCGGTGGGCATCGAGCTCGACGAGATCACCACCACCTGGGACAAGTGGGTGACCGACACGCCGATCACCACGGCGAAGGGCGTCATCAACCCGGGCGAGGTCGCGGCGATCAACTTCACGATCAATGGCATCTACAACGGCGAGACTCGCATCCAACTCGAGCACGTCAACCGCGTCGGCACCGATGCGGCGCCCGACTGGCCCCGAGGCAACCAGGACGACGTCTACCGGGTCGAGATCGAGGGAACCCCGTCGATCACCCAGGAGACGGCGTTCCGCTTCACCGACGGCAGCGGCCGCGACGCCGCGACCGCGGGCTGCCTCGCCACCGGGCTGCGCGCGTTGAACGCGGTGTCCGCGGTCAACGACCTGCCGGCCGGTTGGGTCACGGCCCTCGACCTTCCCCTCATCCCAGGTGCCGGCACCATCCGCTGACGCCGCCGCGCCGTCGACCGCCGCGCGTCGACAGGCAACGCGTGCTGCCGAGATGGCGGCGGCGCTCGTCACGCTGGCTCTTTGATCAGCTCGAGGTCTAGCTCGATCGTGATCTCCTTCGACACCAGTAGTCCGCCCGTGTCCAGCAGCAAGTTCCACGTGAGGCCCCAGTCTTCGCGGTTGATGCGGCCCCGCGCCGCGAACACCGCTCGCTCGTTGCTCCACGGGTCGACGGTGTGGCCGAGATAGTCGACCTCCAGTCGCACCCGCTGAGTTACGTCCTTGATGGTCAAGTCGCCGATCAGAACCGCGCGGGTGCCGTCGACGTCGAGCGAAGTCGAACGGAACGACGCCCGGGGGTGTTCGCCGACATCGAAGAAGTCCGCCGAGCGGAGGTGATCGTCGCGCGCCTGGTCGCCCGAGCTCACCGTTGCCATGTCGATGTCGACGGCGACCGTGGACGCCGACAGGTCATCGTGCACCGTCACCGTCCCGGTGACCCCTAGAAATCGCCCACGGATCTTCGTCAATCCGAAATGACGTCCAACAAAGCCGACTTCCGTGTGGCTGGGATCGATAACCCAGCGTCCGCTCGGGAGCTGCAAGTCCGTAGCCGTCTGTGCTTGTGACACGAGCGTGCCTCCTTCATGTTTGCGTGTGTACACACGCAACGCTATCGTCATTCATGCGTGCACACACACGCAACTGATAGGTTTGTGCGTGTGCAGAAGGACGTCGACCGAGTAGCAGCGTGGCGTGCTCTGCTGCTCGCGCACAGCCGGGCGATCCGAGCGATCGAGCGCGACATGCATGCGGCCGGGGTGATCCCGCTCGGCTGGTACGACGTGCTCTTGGAGCTCAACGCCGCCCCGGATCGCCGACTGCAGATGCAGGAGCTGGCCGCCCGGGCCGTGCTGACGCGAACCAGAGTCAGCCGCATCGTCGGCGAGCTCGAGGCCGCGGGTCTGGTCGTGAGGGTCGCCGACCCTCACGATGGTCGCGTCTCCCTCGCCGCGCTCACGGCAGCTGGTCGCGCAGCCCTTCGGGCCGCCGCGCCCAAGTATCTCGCCGGAATCGATGCGCATTTCAACCGCTACCTGACGCCCGCGATGCAACGCTGCGTCGCGAGTTCGTTGCAGCGCGTCGTCGACGCACATCAGGCCAACGCCGACCTGCGCCGCTGACTCACCACAGGTAGCCGTCGACGGCCGACACTGGATCGGGGAGCTCGTGATCACCGAGTTGTTCGAACAGGTCGCGTTCGATCTCACGGCAGATGAAGGTGATGGGGACGTCCGAGATCGTGTTCTCGAAGGGTGCGTCCAAGACTGAGCCGAGTCGCTCGAGCACGATGAACACCCCGGCGATGATCGCGGTGAGCGGGACGGTCCACCACACGTCGCCGGGAGGGAGCGCACTGAGCAGGCCGAATGGCAGCAGGGTGGAGAAGGCGATGACGGCGAGCCGGGTGAAGTAGTCGTACTGGCGAGGCGTCGGCGTGTGCTTGATCCGTTCGCAGGCCGTGGCCGCGCCGTTCAAGGCTCCTAGCGAGGGCTCCAGCATGATGGGATCGAACTGCCCGATGAGGCCCGTGCTGACGCCGTCCTTGACCCGCACCGAGATCGATTGCAGGAGCAGGTTCGCGGGGTTCACGGCGTCCCGCAGCTCCGTATCGTCCGGTAGCGACTTGTCGACCGCTGGATTGGTTCCTCGCAGCCGCGTCCCCAGCGTGTAGGCGAATGCGATGAGGCGCTGGGCGATCTCTGCGCAGTAGGACGCGGCTTCTGCAGGCGTCGCACCCGCGGACCTGACTGAGCTCGTTGTGGCAGCAGTCAGCTGCCGGATCAAAACCCGGCAGCTGTTCTGGATGGTCGCCCACTGCACGCGTGCCTCTGTCCATCGAGCGTTCGCAACGTTGATCCGAAACGCCGCAAAGATCGAGACCGCCGCTCCGAATGTTGCGATGGGTGCGAACGGCAGCGCCAGGTGGTGGACGTCGAGCAAGTCGTGAGCAGCTGTCACCACCACCGCGACGCCGGTGGCATACACGACGGGCAGTCGATCATGTGACAACACCCGGACGGCACGGAGGTTCCGCCTAACGATCAATCGCTTCCCTTGAATTGAAGCAATCCGATGGTGTTGCCGCCGGGATCGACGAACCACGCCGAGAGCGCGAAGCCGATGTCGGCAACGCCGTCGACCGTCTCGAGGCCGGGCTCGTCGTACTCGGCGACCTGAACCCCGCGAGCTCGCAGCTCCGCAACCTCAGCGGCGACGTCCTGCACACGCCAGCTCGCCTTCGTCTGGCTCTCCTGCGTCGGCGCGGTTGTTCGCGTCACGACCAGCCGGCTGTCACCTCCGCACCGGAACGTGGCGAACTCGTCGGTCTCGAGCAGCACGTCGAGCCCAACCCTCTCGCCGTAGAACTGCTTGACGGCGACGAGGTCGGACGCCGTGAGCATCACGTCAATCGGATGTTCGTGCAGCATCTATCGCCCCAACGCCTCGATGATCAACGCGGCAGTCTCGGAGCCGCTGAAGTTCTGTTGGCCGGTTATCAAGTTGCCGTCTCGGATCGCGAAGCCCTTCCACAATCCGGCTTGGACGAAGTTGGCCCCGAGCGCCTTCAACTCGTCCTCGATCCGCCACGGCATCACGTGAACGTCGTCGGCCAGCGCGCCTGCCTGCCACACGGCTCGATCCGAGAAGTCCTCCTCGATGTTGGCGAACCCCGTCACCGTCTTGCCGCGGACGAGAGGCTCGCCGTTCGGGAGCCGGGCGTACTTGAGGATGGCGACGCCGTGGCAGAGCGCGGCCGTGATCTTGCCCGACTCGTAGGACGCGGCGAACTTGGCGTGTAGCCCGGTTGCCGTGTCGAAGGTGAACATCGGGCCCTGCCCCCCGGCGACGACGATGCCATCGAACGCATCAACGTCGAGCTCGTCGACGGAGAGTGTGTTCTCGACCAGCTTCATGAACGCGGGGTCATGGAGGTAGCCGCGACTGATGACGTCCTCGGCCTGCCACTGACTCGCGTCCTCGGGATTGGACATGGCGTCGGCCTGGCACCGACCACCCTCGGGACTGAAGACCTCGACTTGGTATCCGGCTTCCGTGAAGTGGAAGTAGGGGTGGGTCAGCTCGGACCACCAAAACCCCACGGGCCACCCGGTTGTCGTGGACACTGAGGGATTCGAGACGACGATGGCAATCCGCTTGGGGTGGCGCGGGTCGACCGAGTTCAGCGCCTTGTGGCTCATGGTTAGTGGTCCTTTGCGAACTGGATGATTTGGAGGTAGTTGCCGTCAGGGTCGACAAAGGTGCCGAAGCGACCCGTCGGTCGGTCTGCGACCGGTACGAGCCATTCGTTTCTCATGCCTTCTCCTCTCAACGCGCGGTCGGCGCGGCTTGGAGGAGCGCGGCGAACTCGCGCTCGAGCGCCTTGGCGGCGCCGCCGTGCCAGCCGTCGGCCATCGTCTCGGACATGGGATCGGGGAAGATCTCGTCCTCTCCGTTTTCGACTCCATCGAAGATGGCGCGAGCGACCGACTCCGGCGATGCCTTTGGTACGTCGAACTCGCGTGACATGTCGGTGTCGACCGGGCCGGCTAGCACGGCGTGAACCCGGATACCTCGTGGGGCCAGAAGCGCGCGCAACGACTGGGACAGCGAAAGCGCGGCCGCCTTCGAAAGCGAGTAGGCCGGAACGACCGGCAGGGCGGCAACGGCTGCGTTGGACAGAACGTTGACGATGGCTCCCTGCGCGCGAATCAGCTGCGGCAAGAACGCCTGGGTGACGCCGTAGGTGCCGTACAGGTTGACCGCAAGGTGCTGTTCGATCGCCGCGCGCTCGCTCAGGTCGTCGAAGAGGGCGACGCCGGCGTTGTTGATCAAGATGTCGAGCGACTCAACCTTTGCGACCGCGGCCTCGATCTGCGTCGCGTTCGTGACGTCGAGGGCGACGGGGGTGACGCGGGGGTCCTCGTTAGTGAGCGCTTGGCGGGTCCCGGCATAGACGCGGGCCGCCCCTCGCCTCAACGCCTCCTCCAACAGCGCCTGACCGAGGCCGCGGTTGGCCCCCGTCACCAGAACTGCTCTTCCTGCGATGGTCATTGCATCCTCCTCGGTGTCTCATGACTTTCGACTTCGGGCGTGCCGCGGGAACCGGTACGCGTTGGGCGCCGCCGCGCCCGGAATGAACGGAGCCGCAGGATCAGCAAGGCGCCAGCGCCGCTCATCAAGGTGGGCACGAGCTCTTCGACGGGCAGGGGGCCGACGTGGGCGATCACGACGACTCCCGCCAGTTCGCCGACTCCGCGATGCGCAGCTGCGTGAGGCCGGGGCGGTCCACGCCGGTCTGCGGCGCTTCGTCGTGCCACGCCCACCACTCATACGGGCTGTCCTGCGGATAGCCCTTGGGCGAGTCCTCCCACTTCTCCTGGCGGCCGAGAGCGGTGATGTCGAGGTAGCTCCACGTGCTCCCGAGCGCCTCGTCGCCGCGGTTGTTGATGAAGTAGGTGCGGAACACTCGGTCGCCGTCGCGGATGAAGGCGTTGGTCCCGTGCCACTGGTCGACTCCGAAGTCGACGTCGAAGTCGTCCTTCATCGTGTACCAGGGCATCTCCCAACCCATTCGGGCCTTGACCCGTTGGATGTCGGCCTGCGGAGCCCGAGACGCGAAGGCCAGGGTGGTGTTGCGAGCGTTCAGGTGAGCGACGTGGGCGACTTGGTCGGCGACCATCGAGCAGCCGACGCACGCATGGTCGGGCCAGCCGTGCACACCGGGTTCGAAGAACGCGCGGTACACGATCAGCTGCGGGCGGCCCTCGAAGAGGTCGACGAGACTCGCGGGCCCGGACGGCCCCTCGAACTCGTAGACCTTGTCCACCGCCATCCACGGCATCCGGCGGCGTTCGGCGGCCATGGCGTCACGCGCCTTCGTCTGCTCCTTCTCTTTGACAAGGAGGCGGAGCCGGGCCGCTTCCCACTCCTCGGGCGAGACGATCGCAGCGGCGTGCATGATTGGTTCATTGGGGGTTTCGTCCATGAGGGTTTGGACTGCGCCCGCGTCCAAAACCGGTCGCGACCGATTTCCGGTACGCCAACAGCCACTGTCGACATGGCAGTGGGTCGTGATCACCGGTTCGCGGCGCGCCAGTGGGGTGGAGAGATCCGCGTTGAGGACCCCGAACCCGCGTTGGTCGAACTGCTCGAGGACTGCGGCCTGGCTGACGTCTTACTGGGCGACTGTCTCCGGGACGCCGAACACCGTGAACAGCCGCGGCTCGAGGAAGGTGTGGATCCCGACGATCTGGCCGTCTGACTGCTCCATCACCTGGATGCCGGCCGCCTCGAGCCGGCCGCCGGGTCCGGTCGGCTTGTAGAAGGCGAGGCCGGGCGAGCCGTTGGCGGCGATGGGCAAGAAGCGTCCGGCTCGACACGCGTCGGTGAGGGTGCCGAACCAGGTGCGCACTTCGTCGACACCGCGCAGCCACAGCGGGAACGGCGGCATCGACAGCGTCACGTCCTCGTGCAGCAGTGCGACGAGCGCGTCGATGTCGTACCGCTCGAACGCCTCGACGTACCGGTCGACGAGCGCGTGCGTCGCAGCACCGTTGCCGATCGTCCTAGCGGCGGTGTCCGTGTTGGCGAGCACGACGCGGGCGCGGCGCAGGAGGCTCTCAACCGACGCGATGCTCGTGCCGAGGAGTCGGGCCACCTCGCTCGTCTTCCACCGCAGCACGTCGCGAAGGATCAACGCCGCGCGCTGCTTCGGGGTGAGGTGTTGCAACGCAGCCACGAACGCCAGCCGGATGCTCTCACGCGCAACCGCGGCCTCCGCAGGGTCGGCGGTCAACGACAGCACCCGGTTGTCATTGACCGGCCCGACCCACAGGTGCTCCGGCAGGGCGGTACCGGGTAGGGCATCGCCGGGCGACGGGGGGCCCACCTGCATCGGCAGCGCCCGGCGTTGCCGGGCCTTGAGCATGTCGATGCACACGTTGGTGGCGATGCCGAACAGCCAGGACCGCACCGCCGCGCGACCCTCGAAGTGGTCGAACGCGCGCCACGCGCGAACGAGCGTCTCCTGCACGGCGTCTTCGGCCTCGAACGCCGAGCCGAGCATGCGGTAGGCGTAGCCCGTGAGCGCGACGCGGTGGTCCTCGAGCTCTCGTTCCAACGCCGCGATGTCGCGCGGCCGTGCGGTCGGCGACGACGGTTGAAGCACTTGCACCATGCAAGCGAGCGTAGAGGTATGACTTTCATGATGCAAGTCGATCGGTATGATCATGGGATGCTCGGTCGGACGTACGACTCCCAGGTGTGCTCGATCGCACGGGCCCTGGATGCGGTGGGCGAACGCTGGAGCCTGCTGATCATCCGCGACGCCCTCTTCGCCGGTTCGACGCGCTACAGCGACTTCCAGCGCAGCCTCGGGATCGCGACCAATGTCCTCCAAGTCCGCCTCGACCGCTTCGTGGAGGCGGGGATCATGCGGCGGCACCAGTACTCCGAGCAGCCGCCCTCGTACGAATACCTCTTGACCGACAAGGGACGCGATTTCGCACCCGCCCTCATTGCCCTCACCGAGTGGGGCGACCGGTGGGCCGCTCCCGACGGACCGCCGATCCTCTACCGCCACACCCCGTGTGGTTCGCCGATTCGCCACGAGGTGGTGTGCGCGACCTGTGGTGACGTTCACGACCCCGCCGAAGTGCAGGCCCAACTCGGTCCCGGTATGCCCCGAGAACGCATCGAGCTCATCGGGGAGCTCAGCGCAGGCCGGTCGGGCAACCGACGAGGCGCCGAGTCGTAGCGATCACGTTGCGCGGAGGAGTCCGATGCCGAGGGTGAGCATGCCGACGGTGAGGGTGACGGCGCCGAGGTAGGCGAGGTTGACGAGACGGTTGGGTCGTTCGGCATCGGGTCGCACGATCGAGAGGAAATAGGCGATGGGAAGGAGCAGCGCGGCGAGCGGAAACGACGTCCGCACGACCTGCTTCCAGCCGTCGCCGAGGTTGGCGCGGTCCACGAGCGACAGGGCAACGAGCGAGAGGATCAGCAGGACGCCCGCGTGTGCATGGCCGGCTCGCCAGAGGTCGCGGCGCAGCGGATGCTCGTAGTAGGCCGTGTGTGCGGTGATCCAGTGCCAAAGCAGGCTGGCGCCGCCGAACACGACGGTTGGGAACACGACGAGTAGCAGGCCGGCCGCGTGCAGGCTGGAGCTGGACATCTCGACTACCTCACAGCTTGAAGATGCTGAGGTACGTCGTCGCCGTCTTGGCTTCGAACTCCGTGTGTTGCGAGCCGATCGACGCGACGTAGGCGTCTCCGGCCTGCATGGTCCGACCCTGGTTGCGGAGCCGGCCGGCGAGCACGTAGAGGAACTCTGTGTGCGCGTGCTCGTGCGCCGTACCCGTGTAGCCCTCGTCCGCCTCGACGAGAGCGAGCAGGTAACCGTCGCCAGTGCCGAGGATCTTCGCCCTGGCGCGGCCGCCCTCACCCCACGGGACCCATTCGGCATCGGCCGCAGTGCCGATGTCCCACCCCTGCTGCAGCGCCGTCGTCATGACCGGTCTCCTCTCGTGTCATCACCATGGAGTATCTTTCCAGTGACAAGATCATATGTTGCCACTGGCAAGATCACAAGAGGAAGCGACCGATGTCACCGTCCCGACGTCCGTACCACCACGCCGATCTTCGAGCCGCGCTGCTGGCTGCGGCAGTCGCCACGATCGAAGACAACGGCGCTGCAGGGATGAGTGTGCGAGAGGTGGCGCGGCGGGCAGGCGTGACGCACACCGCAGCCACCTACCACTTCGGCGACAGGGCGGGATTGCTCGCCGCGGTTGCGGCCGAGGGCTACGCGCTGCTCGCGGAGGCACTAGTCGCTGCGAGCCAGGAGCAACGGGGCTTCCTCGAGATGGGGGTGGCCTACGTGCGCTTCGCGATTGCGCACCGCGCTCATTTCGAGGTGATGTACCAGCCCCGCCTCTACGACCCCGACGACCGAGCCGTGCAAGCAGCCAAGCAGGAGACGGCGGCACTCCTGTACGGCAGCCGCAACGCCACGAACGAACAGCTCGCCGCCGGCGTCGCAGCTTGGGCGATCGTGCACGGCTTCGTCACGCTGTGGCTCAACGACAACATCCCTTCGCGGCTGGGCGACGATCCCGAGGACATCGCGCGTGCGGTCGCGTCCAACCTTCGCGTGCCCAGGGGAAGACGGGCGTGACCAGAGTGGCACCTGCTGGCGCGCAGCGGTCACACAAGTAGCAGGGTCTTGCCGAGAGTCTCACGGGCCTCGATCGCGGTGTGCGCGTCTCTCGCGTTCGCGAGCGGAAGTGCCTGGCCGACGGTAGGACGCAGGACACCATTGGCCGCGAGTGTGAGGGCCTCCTCGACGAGTCCGTAGAGATCCGCGGAATCCCTTGTCCAACGCGGTCAGTGGGATCGTGGTGATACGGCGGGCGGCGAGGGTCTCCGGATCGACGTCGCCCCACGCGCCGCTTCACCTGACCGAGACTGCGTCGTCAGAATGACGCCATGGCCGCGCTCGACGATCGCTGCGAACTTCTGGAGCAGGCGTGGCGGTGGTGGGGGGATGCCGTAGCGGCGCTCGATACCGACGCATGGCAGCGGTCGACTCGTCTGCCCGACTGGAACATCGGAGCGCTGGTCGCGCACCACGCGATGTTCGTGTCGCTGCTCGGCTTCGTGGCGTCGCAGCCCCTCGGCGATCCGCCCACAGTGCTCTCGGCGCGCGACATGCTGCGGCGCTTCAACGAGCCCGACGGTGTCGCGACAACTGCCGCGGGTGTCGTGTCGCAGATGGCCCAGCAACAGGCGGCGGAGCGGTCAGCAGCGGAGTTCGTCAGCATGTTTCGTGAGACCGCCCCCGAAGTGCTCGCGAACGTGCGCGCCGCCGGTCCGATCGTCGTCGAGTACCTGGGCAACGGCGCGTTTCCACTCACCGAGGTCCTGTCGATCGGTTTGCTCGAGGCGGTCGTACATGGACTCGACCTGCGCGCCGCGGTCGATGAGTTGCCCGCCCTTCCTGACGTAACTCTGGCGTTCGCTACCGATCTGCTCGCGTCGATGGCCGACCCCATGGAGTTCATCGAGGCGGCGACGGGCCGTCGCAGTGACCCGGTGCTGCCGGTGTTGCGGTGAAGGGACTGATCGTCCTCACCGGACAGCAGTTTCGCGATGCGATTGTCGTCGCCACGAGGAATGTCGCGAGCACTCCCGCCCGCCACCGTCGAGATGTCGAGTGTGCCGGCATCTCGCATCAGTTCGAGGTCGGCCCAGCAACCCCAATCGGCCATCCCGTGCGCACTGTCAAGTCCGAGACCACTCACCACTTGATCGGTGAACGCGGGACCGCTGTCGTCACGCCCGAAGCGGACGAACGTCTCCCCACTCGGGCCGCCCCGGCTGATCGCGTCCTCGACGAAGTAGGGCCGATCCGGCCTTAGTAGCGTGCTGAGTCGCGCGCGTAAGGGAGGCCAGATGGTCGAAGTCGGCGACGAGATCGAGCTGGCAACACAGAAGGTCGGGCAAGCCCCGCGGACCGGCATCGTGATCGCGGTACGCGAGCGCCTCGTGACCGTGCGCTGGCCAACCGGTGAGCAGTCCACGCTGGTGCCATCGCCCGGCACAGTGACCGTGCGCCCGGTAAAGCGCAACAAGGCAAAGACCAAGCCGTCGACGAAATCAACCGGGTCCGAGAGAACGTCGACTCGCAAGAAGACGACCGGGACGAAAGCAGCGAAGGTGAAGCGCGTATCCGATGCCACGTCGAAGAAGTCGTCGGGCAAGAAACAGTCGCGGTGAACGACGCGTCGTCCGGCTGTTGCAGCGTTACCTCCTCAACCCGCCCGTGAAGGCCGCATTGGCGTTGGCGACATCTCGAGGTAGCTCGTCTCCTGCTGGTCGCGCCTCAGGTGTCTAGGAACGGTCACAGTCGCTGATCTCGGCGACGTTCAGCTCGTCCTGAGCAGCGAGGGAGGTGACACGATGAGGGTCGCGTCCCATGTACTCAGAGTGCCGTCGGAGACGAATGGAGCTCTTCGATCTGATCGAGAGTGAACACCGGGCGACGCTAGCTGCGGCCCCGCATCCTGACGCCGCCAGTGCGAGACGCCCAACCCGATCGCCGATCCATGTGGCACCTCGGCAAACGGCTGACGCGTCGTGCCGCTTGCTCCGCTGACCTGGACGGTGGCCCCGAACGCCCGGCTCAGCTGCTCGAACCGGTTGCCGACGCGTCACTCGCGTCCGAGTGGTGTTCGTGACGGCGAACCGAGGTTGCTGCACTTCAATCCGCACGCGAAGCAGCGTTCGTGCGGAGCCGGTCGAGGAGTCGACGCAGCGTCCTGAGCTCGCGTTCGGTGAACCCCGAGCAGAGTTGCCGATCGAACGCGAGCACCGCGCGGAGGAGGCGTCCGAACAACGCGTCGCCATCCGGCGTGACGGTGACGACCTGGGTGCGCCGGTTACCGGCGACGCGGTCGCGTCGGACGAGACCGTCAGCCTCCATGCGGTTCAGGTGGTGGGTCAGCGTGGCCCCTTCGATACCGATCGCGGCCGCGAGGTCGCGCTGCATGGCGTGGTCTCCACGCTTGAGTGCGGTGAGGATCAGCCACTGGGGGAGCGACCCTCCAGCTTCGGAGAGGGTTTGGTTGAACTCGAGGCTGAGAAGACGGCCGGTGCGAGTGACGTCGAGCCCGATCGGCTCCGTTTGCGGCTGCACGTCCCGACGGTAGCACTATCACATTGACATCAAACGATTAGATATCTAACGTTAGTGGCATGTCCAGTTCCCCCAATGATCGGCCCGAGCGGGTGGCGCTCGTGGCCGGAGCCAGCCGGGGCATCGGCGCCGACACCGCCAAGGCCTTCGCCCGAGCGGGCTTCGCCGTCGTGCTCGGTGCGCGCGACGCCGACGCGTTGGGCCGCGTCGTCGACCAGATCCAGGCCGGTGGCGGTCGCGCGGTTGCGGCCAAGACCGACGTCGGCGTTGTCGAGTCGATGCGAGCGCTGGTCGACCTCGCGATCGACGAGTACGGCCGGCTCGATGCCGCATTCAACAACGCGACCGACGGGCCGATGCCGTCGCCGCTCGCCGACATCGACCCGGACGAGTTCGACCTCGGAATCCGCGTCAACGTGCGGGGCACTTTCCTCGGGATGAAGTTCGAGATCCCGGCGATGCTCGCCAGTGGCGGCGGCGCCATCGTCAACATGGCGTCGGTGGCCGGCGTGCAGGCGATGACGAATCTCGGCGCGTACGTCACCAGTAAGGCGGGAATCATCGCCCTCACCGAGACAGCGGCGCTCGATTACGCCGACCGCGGCATCCGGGTCAACGTCGTGGCCCCGGGCCCGATCCTCACCCACCACCTCGAGCGCGCCGGTGCCGAAGCTCAACGTATGGCCGCGGCGTCGGTACCGATGGCGCGTGTCGGTACGACCGGCGAAGTCGCCGACACGGTGTTGTGGCTGTGCTCCGACCAGTCGTCGTTCATCACCGGCGTGACGATCCCGATCGACGGTGGTCAGCTCGCGGGACTCAAGCCACCCCGGATGTACCGCCAGGGTGAGGGCATGACCGACACATGAAGTTTCCACAATCGACAGCAGATAGGAGCTATCGATGACCATGACTTCCGAAGCGATCAGCGAAATCGGCGCAGCATGGGTGGACGCCGAACTCGCCGCCGACATCGACACACTCGATGCGCTCGTCACCGACGACTTCCGTCTCGTCGGCCCGTTCGGCTTCGTTCTCGACAAGCAGCAGTGGCTCGATCGCTACCGGGGACTTCAACACGACGACGCTGGCATGGCACGACATCAACGTCCGCGAGTACGACGACAGCGTCGTCACGATCGGCACGCAGTCGCAACAAGCGTCCTACAAGGGCTCGCCGTCGAACGGCGACTTCCGCATCACGCACGTGTTCGTACGCGATGGCAACAGCTGGAAGATCGCCTCCATGCAGCTGAGCTTGACCGGCCCACCGCCCGCACTCACCCAACAGGAGGACCCGCCGTCATGACCGTCGCCCTCGACCACGTCATCTTGCCCACCACCGAGCTGGAGAGGATCAGGTCGATGAGGACGAGAAGAACGACAGAAGCGTCGGCGACGTTGATGCCCGTGGAACGCGCTCCGCAGTCTGATGCCGTTGGAGGACACCTCTGTACAGAGGTGTCGGACCGACACC
>DATAES010000071.1:0-13764 GCA_036257895.1 Acidimicrobiales bacterium | reverse complement strand
ACGTCGAATCCGGCGTCGGTGAGGCGTCGCTCGAACACACCGTCACGGCCGTACATCCGCACGTGGTCGGCCTGACCGTACAGTCGGGTCCGCTCGTCGGGGTCGGTGATCGACAGGTCTTCGCGCGTCTCGGGCCCCCATATCGGCACCGCCAGCACCGCCAGCCCGCCTGGTCGCAGGACGCGTCGCAGTTCACGCATCGCGCTCAGGTCGTCGGGGATGTGCTCGAGCACGTGGGATACGAGGAGCAGGTCGAAGCTCCCGTCTGCGAACCCCATGCGGGTGAGATCGGTGGCGACCCTTGCGAAGGCCGGGTCCAGGTCACACGTGAAGTAGGTAACGTTCGGGAGGGCCTTCAGGCGGTTGCCGATGCAGGGCTCCGGCGCGACGTGCAAGGTGCGCACCCGTTCCGAGGACAGCAGCGGGTGGGCTCGCATGGCGAGCCATATCCCCCGCTGGCGCTCGATCGAGTCGCACGTCGGGCAAATGCAGTCGGGACGCCGTCGCTTGCCTGTCCCGCCCTCGTTGAACTCGTCGACGACGGTCCCGCACAGCGGGCACTCCGCCTCGCACTGCTCGATCCCCATCCCGCTCGCATCCGACATCGCGACGGGAGCCTACCGGCGGGGAAGGATGAGGATTGCCCCAGCCAGGAAGCACAAGGCGCCGACGAAGGTGCCGAGGTTGGCTCGCTGCGCGTCGCGGAGGGTGTCGGTGTCGACGATGACGTAGCTGGCCGCGGCCGAGACACCGAAGGCGGCCGAGCCCGCCATGTTGAGCCACGCCGACCACCAGTCCCGGCTGCGGGCACTCGATCGGGCGGCACGACGGACGTCGACGCACGCGATCGCACTCGCGACGAGGAACGCGACGGAACCGAGCGCGTCCGGCATCCACACGTGGCGATCGGCCTCGGTGGCGCTGAGGTTCATGTTGAGTGCCTGGAACGTGGACCGGTTGAAGAACAAGGTCCCCACGAGCTGTACCAGGCCGGCCCACCAGGCGAGCCGGCCGTCGGACAGCTGGAACTGCAGCACCGCGGCGGACGTGAAGAACAGCGACCCGACGAAGTACGTGACCCCGTCCGCAGTGGCGCCGACCCAACTCGAGTACGGCGGGAACGATCCGAGCGCGAAACACGTCGACCCGACGATGAACAGCGCGGCGACCCACCACGCCGCCGAGCATGCAGCCCGCGTCACAGGTGGCTGAAGCCGCTCGACTCCTCTTTCGTCATGGGGACGGCCAGCGGGTGCTTGTCGAAATGGGCGATCGCCTCACGGAAGTCGCGGAGCAGGATCTCGGCCAGATCGCGGGTGACCCCCTGTCGCACCAGGATCCGCTGCACGGGGATGTCGGACGCGTCGCCGGTGAGCGTGTACGCGGGCACCTGCCAGCCCGTCGCGCGCAACCGGTCCGCGAGGTCGAACAGCGTGTACGCCGGATCCTCCCCTTCCTTGATGCGCCACGTCACCGTCGGGATGCCCGTCGCCGGGTCGCTCGCACACAGCAGTTCGAACGGGCCGAGCTTCGGGATCTCCTCGGCGAGCATCTGACCGGTTGCGTAACAAGTCGCGTGCACGCGCTGGTAACCATCGCGGCCGAGGCGCAGGAACTCGTAATACTGCGCCACCACCTGACCGGCCGGCCGGGAGAAGTTGATCTGAAACACCGGCATGTCGCCGCCCAGGTAGTTCACGTGGAAGATCAGGTCGTCCGGTAACTCGCTCGCGTCGCGCCAGATGATCCACCCGACCCCGAGCGGCGCGAGCCCGAACTTGTGGCCGGACGTGCTGATCGACTTCACCCGCGGCAGTCGGAAGTCCCACACGAGGTCGGGCGCGCAGAACGGCGCCGTGAATCCCCCGCTGGCCGCGTCGACGTGGATGTCGACGTCGAGGCCGGTGTCGGCCTGCAGCCGGTCGAGCGCGTTCGACAGTTCCTGCACCGACTCGTACACGCCGGTGTAGGTCAACCCGAGTGTCGGCACGACGAAGATCGTGTTCTCGTCGACCCGCTCGAGCATGTCCTCCGGGGTCATCACGTACGTGCCGTGGCGCATCGGCACCTCGCGCATCTCGATGTCCCAGTACTTCGCGAACTTGTGCCACACGACCTGCACCGCGCCGCACACCATGTTCGGCTTGTCGGCGGGCTTGCCCTCCGCTGCACGCTGAGCGCGCCAGCGCCACTTCGCGGCCATGCCACCCAACATGCACGCCTCGGATGAACCGATCGCCGACGCGCCGACCGTGTTGGCGGACTCAGGAGCGTTCCACAAGTCGGCGAGCATGTGGACGCACCGCTGCTCCAACTCGGCCGTCTGCGGATACTCGTCCTTGTCGATCATGTTCTTGTCCATCGCGATGTCCATCAGCTCGTGGACGTGCTTGCCCGCATACGTCTGGCAGAACGTGGCCAGGTTCTGTCGTGCGTTGCCGTCGAGCAAGAGCTCGTCGGACACGACCTGGAACACGGCGTCCGCGTTCGTCTCGTGGTTGGGAAACCGGAACTTCGGGAGCGCGGTGACGATGTCGTTTCGTGCGAACAATGGCTCATCGAGTTTGTCGCGCACGGTCTCACGTTCGTGAAGGGGCATGGGCGGCAACCTACTGACTGGCCTGATCAGCCGCAGTGGTCAGCGCGACTCGGGCACGACGTCGAAGACCTCTGCCAAGCCGCCCAACAACCAGCAGTCTTCATCGGCCAACGCATGGTCGAGCGGGCCGCGGAAGCTGAGGCCCTCGACGAGGGTGACCGCGTCGCCGGTCAGACACGGCGCGCCGACCGGCGCAGGCCCAGGACCGACCACCACGACGGAACCGGATTCGACCACGAACGACACATCGGGATCCGACGCCACCACGCCGAGCGTGCCGCGGCGATCCGAACCGGTGGACGCGTAGAACGCAGGACCGAGTGCGGCGGCGTAGAGGAGGGAGCCCGCGACCTCGTCCGGCTCGACGACCGGTTCGAGGCCGAGTGGCAAGGCGACGTCGCGCTCGTGGATCCACGCATCCCACAGCGCGTGCAGGACGAGGGCGCGGATCGCGACGTGCCCGGGCGGCGCCTCGGCGAGGGTCGACCACCCCCGGTCGTCGAGCCCGTCGACTGCGTCCGCGAGTGCGTCCGTGGTCTCGACGTAACGAGCCAGCACGTCTGCCGCGGTCATGTCCCGCATCCCGTCGACGATCTTCGCGGGGTCCTGCACAGGATCGAACGTCGAGAGGAACTTCGTCGGCTCGCCCGCGAGACCGGATGTGATCGAGAGCGTCCAGAACTGGTTCGTCGTGATGAGGTGGGTGATGACGTCCTGCACCGTCCAACCGTCACAGCGCGTATCGGCGGCCCATTGCCGCTCGTCGAGTGTGGCGAGGACGTCGGCCAGCCGGCGCCGTTGTCGCACGAGCGGGACCGACGGGTCGCCGATCGGCGTGTCCACCTGCAGGATCGGGGGTCCGTCGTAACGAGGCGAGATCTGCACGGACCGACGGTACCGCGGTCGATACGATCGGCTCCGATGCAGCGGAGGGGCTGGCTCGTCCTGGCGGCGCTCGTTCTGATCGGCGGCTGCAGCGGGAACGACGGATCACCCAGCGGGCAGAGTGCCTCGACGAGCGTGAGCGCGAGCGCACGCTCCCCGGGCGCATCCGCCGACGTCGAGGTGCAGGGCGACGCCGCGCTCACTGCCGCATTCGAGCAACCGGATGTGCGCTGCGGGTTCCCGGACGTCGACGGCCCGAGCATCGCACTGCTCTCGACCCCGTCGGGTCTCGTGTTCCGGATCAGGGTGCAACAGGGCAAGGTGACGGTCCTCGTCTCCGACGACGCGACGCCGTCTCACGAGCGGGACTTCACCGGCAGCGGCGTCAGCACCTTCGATCCGGCGACAGGGGCACACGTCGACTCCACACTGACGGAGGTGCCGAACGCGGCGGGTGCCGGAGACATCGGACAGCTCACCGCGATCAAGGCGTCGGTGGACTGCGCCGGACAGGATCCCGGAACCTCGACGGTCACGCTCACCGGTGACACGCCGAAGGGCCCACTGACGAACGAGGCGCTGGAGACAGCGCGCGTCGAATGCAATCCGTCGGGCAACGAAGTGAGCGTCGTCGGCGTCGTGACCATCAACGGCGTAAAGGAGTTCATCGAGCTCGGTCTCCGACCGGACGGGATCAGCGTCAACAAGCTGCGCGACAGCGGCAGCAACAACTACATCTCGGCACCCGGCGCCGCGACGGTCACCGACACCGGCGCGAGCGCGAGCGGCGACGCGGCCGGACAAGGTGCGGCGGCGTCACACGTCCTGCACGTCGAGGGCGACGTGACCTGCGGGACGCCGGTCAGCTGACGTCGGTCGTTCGGAAGAGTGGCCGTGCCGCGTCGATGATCCACAAAACCGCGTCGAGCAGGTCGCGCTTCGTCGGTGAGGCCGCGAGGTCGCGCTCGACGTCCTCCACCGCGCTTTCGAGCACATACAGCTGGTCGCGCAACCCGTCGAGCTCGGCCCGGGTCATCACCAGCTCGCCCTCGGACAACCCGACTTCGCGGGCTCGCTGTCTCGCCTCGTAGTCACGTTGGCGGCAGGCGCGCCGGCAGTACGCACGCGGGCGCCCCGTCGGCGCGGCCGCGGGCAACGGTCGACCGCACCATCGGCACCGATCCCCCGCGGGTTGGGTCCGGGCCCGTTTCGTCACAGTGACGAAAGTACCATGTGGTGCTACCGTCCGCGCTGTGTTCCGGCCATCGGAGCTGTCGCCACGCACCCGGAACTTCGCGGCTGGCCTGATCCAACGGGCCTGGGGCTGGATCAGCGACGTCGGGTCGGTCTCCCCCGACGACGAGCGCGGCCGGCGATTCGGGTCGATGGGGCCGCGCAGCATGATCGCCTTCCCGCCGGGCTCGGTGTTCGGTGAACGGTGGATCCACATCGGCGCCGAGACCCTGATCGGGCCTCACGTCACCCTCTCCGCCGGGATGGCGCCCGGGCAAACCATGGACGACGACTCGGTGGTCCGCATCGGAGACCGCTGCTCGATCGGGCGGGGAAGCCACATCGTCGGGCACCACTCGATCGAGATCGGTGACGACGTCACCTTCGGTCCGTACGTCTACGTGACGGACCAGAACCATGTGTACGCCGACGTCGAAGCACCGATCGGCCGGCAATGGCCGGTGGAGGACCCGGTGGTGATCGGTGCGGGTTCGTGGCTCGGCGCCAACGTCATCGTGCTGCCGGGGTCGCACATCGGCCGCAACGTCGCTGTCGCCGCCGGGTCCGTGGTGCGGGGTTGTCTGCCCGACCGGTGCGTGGCTGCGGGGGCGCCGGCAAGGGTGGTGCGCCGCTACACCGAAGGCGGCTGGGATCCGCCGCTGCGCGAGCTGTCGTGATGCAGGACGGCGGCGAGGAGCCAGCGGATGTTGGCCTCCTCAGGGGTGAGGACGACCTCGTCTGCTTCGGCCTCGGGATCCGATGTCACGCAGTCCTGTCGGCACGGGAGCCGGGGCAGATGAGCCGTAAGCTGCGGACACTGCCGTCCCTGGAGGAATGATCCATGCCGTCCGATCGTCGACCTCACGCGTTTCCGTCGTTCGCGAGCGCTGACGAGGAGCGCCGTCACCGCAAGCAGCGGCTGGCCGCGGCGTTCCGGTTGTTCGGGCACTTCGGTTTCGACGAGGGCATCGCCGGCCACATCACGGCACGTGATCCGGAGCAGCTCGACCACTTCTGGGTGAATCCGTTCGGCATGAACTTCAAGCAGGTCAGGGTCAAGGACCTGATCCTCGTCAACCATCACGGCGACGTCGTCGAGGGCGACTGGCCGGTGAATCAGGCGGCGTTCGTCATCCACGGGCAGATCCACGCCGCTCGTCCCGACGTCGTCGCGGCCGCGCACGCCCATTCGGTGTACGGCAAAGCCTGGTCGTCGCTGCGCCGGCCGCTCGACCCGCTCACGCAGGACTCGTGCATGTTCTACGGCGACCACGCCGTGTTCGACGACTACACCGGCGTGGTGCTCGACATCGACGAAGGCAAGCGCATCGCGCACGCGCTCGGCGACAACAAGGCGGCGATCCTGTCGAACCACGGCCTGTTGACGGTGGGCACGAGCTCAGTGGACGAGGCGGCCTACTGGTTCATCTCGATGGAGCGCACCTGCCAGGCGCAGCTGCTGGCCGAAGCCGCCGGCAAGCCGCATCCGATCGACACGGAGCAGGCCGAGAAGACCGCGGCGCAGGTCGGCAGCCCGATGGCCGGCTGGCTGTCGTTCCAGCCGCTGTACGACTGGATCGTCGCCCAACAGCCCGACCTCCTCGACGAGTAGCTCCCCGATGAAATTCGGAATCTTCCTCGCGCCGTTTCATCCTGTCGGTCAGAACCCGACACTCGCGCTCGAGCGCGACCTCGAGCTCGTGGTGCACCTCGACCGTCTCGGCTACGACGAAGCGTGGATCGGCGAGCACCATTCGGCCGGCTACGAGATCATCGCCAGTCCCGAAGTCTTCATCGCGACGGCGGCGGAGCGAACCAAGCACATTCGCCTGGGCACGGGAGTGAGCTCGCTCCCCTATCACCATCCGCTCATGCTCACCGACCGGCTCGTGCTGCTCGACCATCTCACCCGAGGTCGCGTGATGCTCGGTGTCGGGCCTGGTGCGCTGCCGTCCGACGCGTTCATGATGGGGATCCCGGTCGCGGAGCAACGCAGCCGCATGGAGGAGGCGCTCGAAGCGATCCTGCTGCTGCTGCGCAGCGACGAGCCGGTCACGATGAAGACGGACTGGTTCACGCTCGACGATGCCCGGCTGAACCTTCGTCCGTACACGCAGCCACACTTCGAAGTCGCGGTTGCATCGCAGATCTCACCGGCGGGATCGCGTGCCGCGGGACGGTTCGGCACCGGGCTGCTCTCCATCGGCGCCACGAACCAGCAGGGGTTCGACCTGCTCGGATACCACTGGCAGATCGCCGAGGAGCGCGCCGCGCAGTTCGACACATCGGTCGATCGCGGTAACTGGCGACTCGTCGGGCCGGTCCACATCGCGGAGACCCGCGAACAGGCATATGCCGATGTCCAGTTCGGGTTGGCCGACTGGGTCGACTACTTCCAGCGCGTGGCCGCGTTGCCCATCGCCCCGGACACGTCGAACGCGGAGGAGATGGCCGACGCGATCAACCAGTCCGGCTTCGCGGTGATCGGCACGCCCGACGATGCGATCGCGCAGCTGCAGCGGCTGTGGGACCAGTCCAACGGCGGGTTCGGGACGTTCCTCGTCATGGCGCACGAGTGGGCCGACACCGCCGAGACTCGCAGGAGCTACGAGCTGCTCGCGCGCTACGTGTTCCCTGCCTTCCAAGGGTCAGCGGACTCGACGACGTCGTCGCGTGACTGGGCAGCCGAGAACCGACCGACGTTCATCGGCGAAGTCGGTGCGGCGATCATGACGGAGATCGGCAAGCACAACGCCGAACACGAAGGCGTCACTGGAGCAGCAGGCGTCCCAACCGGCGGCTCGTGACCAGCACCCCGATGGCACCCATCGCGGCGAGATAGGCGGCGTTCGCGAGCTGGCCGGGGCCGACGGTGCCGAGCGTGAGCGAACGGATGAGCTCGACGCCCTGGTACAGCGGCGTCACCCGTACGAGGATCTGCAGGCCGGACGGGTACGTGCTCAACGGGTAGAAGGTCGCTGAGAACAGGAAGAGCGGCACGAGCAGCAACTGCATGAGCTCGAAGTCCGCCCACGTGCGCACGAAGGTCGTGCCCGCCATCCCGGTGGCCGCGAACGCGAAGCTGATCAGCACGGCCGCAGGCAGCGCAGCAAGTGCCCACCACGAGTGGATCAGTCCCATAGCGGCCATCACCACGAGAAACCCCGCTCCGTAGAGCGCTCCGCGTATCAGGCACCACGAGATCTCGCCGAGCGCGACGTCGCCCGCGCCGAGCGGTGTCGCCAGCATCGCGTCGTATGTCTTCGCGTACTTCAGCTTGTGGAAGATGTTCATCGTCGACTCGTAGATGGCGCCGTTCATCGACGACGAGGCCAACAGCGCGGGTGCGACGAACGACTTGTAGGACACGCCGCCGATGTCGCCCACGAGCGCGCCGATGCCGACACCGATCGAGAAGAGGTAGAAGATCGGTTCGAAGAAGCCTGAAAAGATGATGACCCACGTGTGGCGGTACACGATGAGGTTCCGTTCGAGCAGCCGCGCCGAGCGGCGACCGCCGAGCACCATCGGCGGCGCGGTGCGCATCGCGAGAACGCGAGCTTCGGCGCTCACAGGATCAGTCGCTTCTCGAAGGCCTTGACCGCCAACCACGTACCGGCCGCGAACCAGACGGACAGGTAGAGCACGTGCCCCACCGACGCCAGCAGACCGGCGGTTCCGAGGCACAAGGTGCGGCACAGGTCGACCCCGTGCCACAGCGGCGTGAGATAAGCGATCCACTGCAACACGGTGGGGAGTTGCGAGATCGGAAAGAACGTGCCCGAGAACAGGAACATCGGGACGATGCCGAACCGCAACACCGTGCTGAGTCCGGTGTCGCGTTCGAGCGATGCGCTGTACGCACAAATCGGCGCGGCGAACGCCAAACCCGTCAGCGTCGCGGCCGGGACGGCGGCGAGCGCGAGCGGTGACTCGATCGCCCCGAACAAGCCCATGACGGCCAGGAAGATGACCGTCGTCTGCAACAGCCGCAGGCTGGTCCACAGGAGCTGGCCGGCGACCAGGTCACCGACATGGAGAGGCGTCGCGAGCATCCCCCGGTACACGGGGTTCCACTTCACCGACGCCAGCACCGGGTACGTCGACTCCCCTGCCGCGACCTGCATCGCGGTCGCCGCGAGCAATCCGGGGGCGAGAAAGGTCAGGTAGTCGACGCCCTGCAAGGTGGATGCGGCGTCCGCGCCCTTGTCGACGATCGATCCGAGCCCCACGCCCATGGCGAGCAGGAACAGGACGGGGTTGACGAACGAAGTCGTGAGGCCGAAGCGCCATGTGCGTTTGTACGTGAGGAATCGGGATTCGACGACTCGCATCGCCGGAGACATCACCATCATTCCCCGGGGGCTGCGCCCCCGGACCCCATCGGCTCGCCCTGCTTGCCCATCAGTCGACGAGGCTGCGACCGGTCAGCCGGAGGAACACGTCTTCCAGAGTCGAACGCCGTTCCACGATGTTCTCCGGAACGACGTGACGTCGGTGCACTTCTGCGACAGTGGCATCCGCATCGTTCGTGTACAAGAGCACGCGGTCAGGAAGCACCTCGATGCGCGTCGCCACACCGTCGAGAAGGTGCAGCAACGTGTCCTGGGTTCCTGCGGGGAACCGCAGCTCGACCACCTCTCGGGTCGAGTGCTGCGCGATGAGCTCGCGGGGCGAGCCCTCGGCGACGATGTGGGCCTTGTCCATCACGACGAGCCGGTCGCACAACTGCTCGGCCTCGTCCATGTAGTGGGTCGTGAGCACGAGCGTGACGCCTTGCTGCTTCAGCCGGTAGAGGCGGTCCCAGAGCACGTGGCGGGCTTGTGGATCGAGCCCTGTCGTGGGCTCGTCGAGCAAGAGCACCTCGGGCTCGTTGATGAGGGAGCGGGCGATCGTGAGCCGGCGCTTCATGCCTCCGGACAGCGGCTCGGTGCGGTCGTCCGCCCGGTCACGCAACTGCACGAACTCGAGGAGTTCTTCGGCGCGCGGCTTGATCACCGAGCGCGGGAGATCGAAGTAGCGGCCGTACACGAGCAGGTTCTCGAAGACCGTGAGCTCGCTGTCGAGGTTGTCCTCCTGCGGGACGACGCCGAGCCTCGCCCGGATCTCCGCGCCGTCGATCGCGGGATCGCGCCCGAGCACGCGGAGCTTCCCCTCGGTTACGGGTGACACGCAGCCGATCATTCGCATGGTCGAGCTCTTGCCTGCCCCATTGGGCCCGAGAAAGCCGAACGCTTCACCCGCGGCGACGTCGAAGTCGACGCCGTCGACTGCGGTGAAGGAACCGAAGCGCTTCGTGAGCCCCCGAGCTTCGACGAGATTGGGACGGCCGGCTCGTTCGGGCATGGCCCGTCGAACCTACCGGTCAGGTCGTGTTGTCGCTCGGCTCCGAGCGCTCGCTACGCTCGCTGTCTCCGCCGAGTGCGGCTCGTCGCTGGCGCTTCCCTCGCCGCGTTGTCAGCCGACCGAGTTCCAGAACTCGACGAGCGCGGCCGCGGCGCGGTCGGGATCCTGCAACATCCACCAATGACCCAGGCCCTCGAGGAGCTCGACTCGGGCTCCGACCTGCCCGGCCACCTCCCGTGACAGCTTCTCGTCGCAGAACGGATCGTCGGTCGGCACGAGCAGCATGCCCGGCGCCGTGGTCGGGGCGAGGGAGTCTCCCCAGTCCTTCGCCGTGTTCGGCACAGCCGATCGGTACAGGTCGAGGATGCAACGCGACATCGTGCGGTCGAGGGCTCGTCCCAGTGTCCGCGCCTCGGCTTCGGGCACGCCGAAGCCGATGAAGATGTCCCCCCGGGAGTCGTCGGCGATCCCGAGCTGGCTGTCCATGAACTCCTCGCCCTGGTCGGGGGTCTGCCAGACCTGTGCGACGTCGTGCCAGACGTAGTCCGGGTGGAAGACGTTGGCCACGTCCACCAGCCAGCTGTGCAGCAGTTCGCCCCGCGTCGTCGCCACGCGGGCCGCGAGCAGAGCGCCCCAGTCGTGGCCCACGAGATCGATCGGGCCGCCGATCCCCTCGAGTTCGGCCACCAGCCAAGCGGCGTAGTCGTCCTTGGTGGCGCCGAACCCCTCAGGTCGGGGTGTGCCGAAGCCGGGCATGGTCACTGCGACGGACTCGCGATCGATGCGGTTCCGCACCCCGTCCCACAGTGCGGCGGTCTCGGGTACGCCGTGGACGAAGACGACAGACACGCCCGGCACCGTATCCTCTTTCGTTTTGCCGGTAGGTTGCTCCCCGCACGCGTCGGGGAGCGACGCCAGGAGAGATCCATGACGCAGCCCGACCTCGATCGCTTCACCGCCCGCCACATCGGGCCGTCCGACGGCGACATCGCCAAGATGCTCGCCGCCATCGGCTACGCGTCGCTCGACGACCTGGTGAGCGCGGCCGTGCCCGACGCGATCAAGGCGTTCGACGGGCTCGAGCTCGACCCGCTGAGCGAGGCCGAGGTGCTCGGCGCCCTGCGTGAGCTCGCCGATCACAACGAAGTGCTCGTGTCGATGGTCGGCCTCGGCTACCACGACACGATCACCCCGCCGGTGCTGCGACGGAACATCTTGGAGAATCCCGGCTGGTACACCGCCTACACGCCGTACCAACCGGAGATCTCGCAAGGGCGGCTCGAGGCGTTGCTGAACTACCAGACGATGGTGTCGGACCTCACCGGTCTCGACATCGCGAACGCATCGCTCCTTGACGAGGCCACCGCCGCGGCCGAGGCCATGGCACTCTGTCGCCGGTCGTCGAAGGCGCCCGCGGGCGCGGTGTTCGTCATCGACGCGGACTGCCATCCGCAGACCATCGCGGTCGTCGAGACGCGCGCCGAGCCGCTCGGTCTGTCCGTCCTCGTCGCCGACGTAGCGAACGACGCCCTACCCGACGGCGACGTCTTCGGTCTTCTCGTGCAGTACCCGGCGTCGAGCGGACGGATCGTCGACTGGGCTGCGGCGATCGAGGCTGCGCACGAGCGGGGCGCGCTGGTCGCGGTCGCGACCGACCTGCTGGCCCTCTGCCTGTTGCGTTCGCCCGGCGCGATGGGAGCAGACGTGGCGATCGGATCGTCGCAGCGCTTCGGGGTGCCGCTGATGTTCGGCGGGCCACACGCCGGCTTCATGGCCGTCAGGTCCGGCCTCGAGCGCTCGTTGCCGGGCCGGCTCGTCGGCGTCTCGGTCGACGCCGACGGGGATCAGGCCTACCGGCTGGCGTTGCAGACCCGCGAGCAGCACATTCGGCGCGAGAAGGCCACTTCCAACATCTGCACCGCGCAGGTGCTGCTGGCGGTCATGGCGTCGATGTACGCCGTGTACCACGGTCCCGAGGGACTCGCCGCCATCGCATCGCGAGTGCACGATCGCGCTCGAGCGATGGCGGGATTGGGCGATCCCGCGCACGACGAGTTCTTCGACACGGTGCGGTTGCGCGTGCCGGGCCGCGCCGCGGCTGTCGTCGAAGCAGCGCTCGACGAGGGCATCAACCTGCGGTTGATCGACCGCGACACAGTGGCGATTGCATGCGACGAGACCACGACCGAAGAACACGTCGCCGCGCTGCAGCACGTCCTCGCGGTCGATGGGGGCGCACCACGTGGATCGATCCCGACATCGTTGGTGCGGGACGACTACTACCTCACGCACCCCGTGTTCCACGAGCACAGGAGCGAGACCGCGATCCTGCGTTACCTCCGACGTCTGGCGGACAAGGACGTCGCGCTGGACCGGTCGATGATCCCGCTCGGCTCCTGCACGATGAAGTTGAACGCGACGGCCGAGATGGAGCCGATCACGTGGCCGGGGTTCGCCGGGATCCATCCGTTCGCACCGCTCGACCAGGCCGATGGCTATCGAGTGCTGATCGCCGATCTCGAACGGTGGCTGGCTGAGATGACCGGCTACGAGGCCGTGTCGTTGCAACCGAACGCGGGGTCCCAGGGCGAACTGGCGGGGCTGCTCGCCATTCGCGAGTGGCACCGCAGTAGGGGCGACGACGGCCGCGACGTCTGCCTCATCCCGTCGTCAGCGCACGGCACCAACGCGGCGTCGGCGGCCATGGCCGGCATGCGCGTGGTGGTGGTGGCGTGTGACGATCAAGGCAACGTCGATCTCGACGACCTGCGGGCCAAGCTCGACGCCAACGCCGCGACCGTTGCTGCGCTGATGGTCACGTACCCCTCGACGCACGGCGTGTTCGAGGAGGCGATCGCCGACATCTGCGCGGCCGTGCACGACGCCGGCGGTCAGGTGTACGTCGACGGCGCCAACCTCAACGCGCTGGTCGGCCTCGCCCAGCCCGGCAAGTTCGGCGCTGACGTGAGCCATCTGAACCTGCACAAGACGTTCTGCATCCCTCACGGCGGCGGCGGTCCAGGCGTCGGGCCGGTGGCTGTGCGTGCTCACCTAGCGCCGTACCTGCCGAACCATCCCCTCGTCCCCGAGGCGGGGCCGGACACCGGCCCGGGTCCGATCGCGGCCGCGCCGTGGGGATCCGCCGGCATCCTGCCGATCCCGTGGGCGTACATCCGTCTCATGGGTGGGGCGGGCCTGCGCCGCGCCACCGAGGTAGCCATCCTCAACGCCAACTACATCGCCAAGCGACTCGGTGCCCACTATCCGGTGCTCTACACGGGGCGCGCCGGGCTGGTCGCGCACGAATGCATCGTCGACCTCCGTCCGATCACGAAAGAGACCGGCGTGACCGTCGACGACGTGGCCAAGCGCCTCATCGACTACGGGTTCCACGCGCCGACGATGAGCTTTCCGGTCGCCGGCACCCTCATGATCGAGCCCACCGAATCGGAGGACCTCACTGAGATCGAACGGTTCTGCGAGGCCATGATCGCCATCCGGGCCGAGGTCGACCGGCAGCCCGACCTGCTGCGCAACGCCCCCCACACCGCAGCGATGCTCCTGCGGGAGCCGTGGGAGCAGCCCTACACCCGGGAGGAGGCCGCCTACCCGGTGGCGTCGCTGCGGGAGGGGAAGTACTGGCCGCCCGTCCGGCGCATCGACGGCGGCTACGGCGATCGCAATCTCATGTGCGCCTGCCC
>DATAES010000070.1:0-26010 GCA_036257895.1 Acidimicrobiales bacterium | reverse complement strand
GCTGTCCCTAGTACGAGAGGACCGGGACGGACGCAGCTCTCGTGTGCCAGTTGTCCTGCCAAGGGCACGGCTGGTTAGCGACCTGCGGAAGGGATAAGCGCTGAAAGCATCTAAGTGCGAAGCTCGTTCCAAGATGAGGTTTCCCACTGGGTCAACCAGGTAAGGCCCGTGGTAGACGACCACGTTGATAGGCCGGAGGTGTACGCACAGCAATGTGTTCAGCCGACCGGTACTAATCGGCCGAGGGCTTGGATCGACAATGAAACTCGTGCTCGCTATGGAGTTCTCAGGGGCGACCCGGCGTCGAGCCGGTGGCGCGCCTTGAACACAAGTCTCGGTGGCCATGGCGGTGGGGCAACACCCGTTCCCATTCCGAACACGGCAGTTAAGCCCACCAGCGCCGATGGTACTTGGGGAGAGATCCCCTGGGAGAGTAGGACGCCGCCGGTCTCGCTCGAAAGGGCCCCTCCTCGGAGGGGCCCTTTCGCGTCTGACAGAGGAGAAGCTGATGCCGCTGCCGTCTCGGTTGGCCCGCTTCAACAAGCGCGTCACCAACCGTGTCGCCCGCCGGGTCGCGGGCTGGATGCCCGGCCTGGCGATCGTCACCCATTTCGGTCGTGTGTCGGGACGGGAGTACCGCACGCCGGTGATCGTCTTCCGAGCCGACGAGGGATATGTCTTCGCGCTCACCTACGGATCCGGGACCGACTGGGTCGAGAACGTGTGGGCAGCTGGCCGGTGCACGGTCCGGACCCGGCGCAGGAACATCGCGCTCGTCAGCCCGCGACTGCTGGTCAACCCCGACCGCGAGCTCGTACCCGGTGTCGTCCGCTGGATCCTCGGGATCGTCAATGTCGACGAGTTCCTCCTGCTCGCCGTCGATCCAGGCGGCTGACCATGGCCGGTACGCTGCCGCCCATGGCGCCGCCCCGCGAACCTCGGGGCCGTGGTCGCAAGCCCGTCCCTGCGAAGCGGGCGAACAAGTCGACCAGGTCGTCCAGGTCGACCAGTGCGAACAAGCCGACCAGGTCGAAGGCGGGCCGGCCGGAGACGGCGAGGGACGACAGGGCGGGACCGAAGCGCTGGGGGAGCGTCGCACGGCGCGGCGCCGGGCGCCTGAACGACGACCGTCCGGCGGGAGCATCGGAGGCCTTTCGCGAGGCAGCGGGTCTGCACGATCACGAGCCCGACACGGAGACATGGGTGCGGGTCGACGACGACATGCGCGCGGAGGCGGCTTCCGCGATTGCTCGCGGCCGGAAACCGCCGCGTCGGAGCCCGCCGCGCGAGCGGCCGGTTCCCAGCGCGGCCGAGCTCGAGGAGTTGGCCGGGCCGTCACACATACCGAAACTCGGCGAACGACTGCGCAACGCGTCCCGTGCGTTCGAGCGGGAGCGATTCACGGACGCGCGCAAACTGTTGAAGCCGTTGGCCGAGCGGGCGCCTGCATCAGCGCCGGTGCGCGAGCTGTACGGACTCACGCTGTATCGCCTCGGACACTGGCGCGCTGCAGCACGTGAACTGGAGGCCTTCCGGACGCTCACCGGTTCGGCGGACCAGCTGCCGGTCCTGGCGGATTGTTACCGAGCGCTGAAGCGATACGACCGAGTCGACGAGCTGTGGAAGGAGCTCGGAGCAGCATCGCCGAGCGCGGAGGTCGTCGCGGAAGGACGCATCGTGGCTGCAGGCGCCCTCGCCGATCGTGGCGAGCTGGATCGCGGGATTCGGTTGCTGGAGGCAGGACAGAAACCGGTCAAGCGGATGCGGACCCACCACATCCGGCTGACGTACGCGCTCGCAGATCTCGTCGAGCGGGCGGGCGACATCCCGCGCGCCCGGACGCTGTTCCGCAAGGTCGCCGAGGCCGACCCCGACTTCGCTGACGTGTCGCTTCGCCTGCGTACGTTGGGCTGACGTCACTGTCTCACCCCCTGCGTAAGGTGAGACCTGCGCTTCCCCCTCACGCCGACTCCGACCGTGGAGTGAGAGATGAACATCGTCGTGTTGCAGGGAACGCTGTCCCGTCCGCCCGAGATCCGATCGACGTCGAGCGGCGACGTGATCTCCTACGAGGTGACGACCCGCCCGGCTGAGGGCGGCCCCGCCGCTACCGCGCCCGTCGCCTGGTCCCAGCCGCCGAAAGCGGCGTACACGCTCGAGCAGGGCGACTCGGTCACCGTCGTGGGGCACGTCCGACGGCGCTTCTTTCGGAGCGGGGGATCGACCCAGAGCCGCACCGAAGTCGTGGCCGATCTCGTCGTGTCGACGCGACGCAAGGCGCAGCTCGCGACCGTCTTCGAGCGTGTTCTGGCCGAGCTCGAAACCGCTGCGCCCGTCTGAGGGTCTGAGGCGACGACAAGTAGTCTGGATGCATGGATATCCAGAGCCTTCTGGGTGAGGCTGCCGAAGATCTGCTCACCCACGAGTCGAAAGGCGTCCCGAAGGACGACCTGCACCTGCCGGGGCCCGATTTCGTCGAGCGCGTCTTCGTGCAGACCGATCGCACGCCCCAGGTGCTACGCAACCTCCAAGCGCTGTTCGACCACGGCCGGCTGGGCGGTACGGGCTACGTCTCGATCCTCCCTGTCGACCAGGGCATCGAGCACTCGGCTGCGGCATCGTTCGCGCCCAACCCCAAGTACTTCGACCCGACGAACATCGTCGAGCTCGCCCTCGAGGGCGGTTGCAACGCCGTTGCGTCCACGTTCGGTGTGCTCGCCTCGGTGTCGCGACGCTACGCGCATCGCCTTCCGTTCATCGTCAAGTTGAACCACAACGAGCTCCTCACGTTGCCGAACAAGTTCGACCAGATCATGTTCGGCAACGTCGAGCAGGCCTACGACCTCGGCGCGGCGGGCGTCGGCGCGACCATCTATTTCGGATCGGAGGAGTCAACGCGACAACTGCACGAGGTGAGCGAAGCGTTCTCGCACGCGCACCAACTCGGCATGTTCACCGTCCTCTGGTGCTACCTGCGCAACGCCGAGTTCAAGCAGGGCGACGTCGACTACCACGTTGCCGCCGATCTCACCGGGCAAGCGAACCATCTTGGCGTCACGATCGAGGCGGACATCATCAAGCAGAAGCTTCCGACGACCAACGGCGGCTACAACGCGTTCAAGGGTTATGGCAAGACGAGCAAGTTGGTGTACGAGGAGCTCACGACCGATCATCCGATCGACCTGTGCCGGTGGCAGGTCGCCAACTGCTACCTCGGCCGCGCCGGTCTCATCAACAGCGGTGGCGAGTCGAAAGGTGCGAGCGACCTGGCCGACGCCGTGTACACCGCGATCGTGAACAAGCGGGCCGGCGGAATGGGGCTGATCTCGGGTCGGAAGGCGTTCCAGCGTCCGATGTCAGAAGGGATCGACCTGCTCAACGCCGTCCAGGACGTCTATCGCGATACGTCGATCACGATCGCCTGATCGACGAAACGACAGCGGCGGTGCTCGCCGCGGCGTCTGCGAGCAACGACTCGAGCTCGCGACGCCAGCCGTCGTCGTCCTCCATCACGACCGTTGTGAAGTCCCGAAGATCGCGGCCGTGTGTCACCCCGGGCGCGAGTACCGCGATCACGTCGTCGGTACCCAGGGCACCGGCGGCATAGCCGAGCGCGAGGAGCGAGGACGCGCTCGCGTGCCTGGGTCCCCTCGCCGGCGGTTCGAGCACGACGACGGCGATGGCGTTGGACGGCAGGGCGGCATCCTCGGCGGCTCGTACCAGCGAGCGGCGTTCGCCGGGGTGGTCCTCGATGACGACGGGCAGGATGCCGGTTGCCCGAGCGACGGCGCCTACGACCGCCGCCGCAGAGGACGACGCGGTGGTGGCGAGGACGGCGACGGAGCGACGGGCGACGTGACTGCGAGCCAGCCGCGGCTCGAGGTCGACTGACGCAGGCTGCTGGCGCTCGGGGATGGTGAGCCGGAGTCGCTCGAGCCACTCGACCTGATGACGCAACTGGCGGTGGAGCAGGTCGACCTGCGCGTCGATGTCACTGGCCTCCGCCGGCACCACGAAGGGCTCCGCCACGCCGACATAGGTGTCGGCGACCGTGCGGTTCGCGAACCGCGTGGCGAGAAGGTCGCGGTTTGCAGCACTCCATTCGGTGAGCTCGATGACCAGACGCGCCACGCCGGCCCGATCGCGGATGTCGCGCCGCAGCATCTCGTGGCCACGGGCGATCCGGGCCGCGACGTCGTGATCCGTCGCGAGGAGCGACGCGGTCAATGCCGACGACGGTATGTCCTCGAACCCGGCATAATTGCCGGACGAATCGGTCATGTTGGCATACCTCGGAAACGAGGAGTGGTGTGTTGTGACCGGGGCGTCAACTCATGGTCGCATGAAAGCCGAAGCAGGGAAACGATAGGGGCGAACGGGGCCAACGCGCGCGGCACGCTGTCGCGGGAGCCGGGAACCTCTGCCACCTGGCGGTAAGGTGACGAGAACGCGACAACGACGTCGCGCAAGGGAGACAATGGTGTCCGACACAGCCGAGCGTACGCGGCAAGTCGTCGACTTGGACCGCGTGATCATCCGCTTCGCGGGCGACTCGGGCGATGGCATGCAGTTGACCGGTGACCGCTTCACGTCCGTGAGCGCGATGTTCGGCAACGACCTCGCCACCCTTCCCGAGTTTCCTGCCGAGATCCGGGCGCCGGCGGGCACGCTGGCCGGGGTCTCGGCCTTCCAGATCCACATCTCGGACCACGAGATCACCACCCCGGGAGACGCCCCGAACGTCCTCGTCGCGATGAACCCGGCCGCGCTTCGCAGCGAACTGCACCGGCTGGAGCCGGGCGGGACGATCATCGTCAACTCGGACACGTTCGAGGAGCGGAATCTGGCGAAGGCCGGCTACGCGTCCAATCCGCTCGAGGACGGAAGTCTCAAGGGCTACACGGTCTACGACATCCCCATGACCTCCATGACCAAGGAGGCCGTCACCCCGCTCGGGGTGAAGCCGCGCGACGCCGATCGCTCGAAGAACTTCTTCGCTCTCGGTCTCGTGTCGTGGATGTACACGCGGCCGGTCGAACCGACGCTTCGATGGATCACCGAGCGGTTCGGCAAGAGCCCCCAGGTGGCCGACGCCAACACGGCGGCGTTCAAGGCCGGTCACTCCTTCGGCGAGACCGCCGAGCTGTTCGACCATCCCTACAACGTGAAGCCGGCGACGCTCGCGCCGGGGACCTACACGAACATCACCGGCAACACGGCGTTGGCGTGGGGCATCGTGGCAGCTGGACAGCTGGCCAAGCTGCCGGTGTTCCTCGGCAGCTACCCGATCACCCCTGCCTCCGACATCCTCCACGAGCTCTCCAAGCACAAGAACTTCGGGATTCGCACGCTGCAAGCCGAAGACGAGATCGCCGGCATCGGCGCCGCGCTCGGTGCCGCGTTCGGTGGCAACCTCGGTTATACGACGACCAGTGGGCCCGGGATGGCGCTCAAGTCCGAGACGATGGGCCTCGCGGTCAGCCTCGAGCTCCCCTTGGTCGTCATCGACATCCAGCGGGGAGGGCCGTCCACCGGCCTGCCGACGAAGACGGAGGCGGCCGACCTCTTGATCGCGATGTACGGCCGTCCTTCCGAGTCGCCGTTGCCGATCGTTGCAGCCAAGAGTCCCTCCGACTGTTTCTTCGCCGCCATCGAGGCAACCCGCATCGCGTTGCGCTACCGGACGCCGGTGATCCTGCTCTCCGACGGGTACCTGGCCAACGGCTCGGAGCCCTGGCGGCTACCGGACATCACGCAGCTGCCTGACATCTCCGTCGAGTTCGCCACGGAGCCGAACCACGTCGACGACGACGGCAATGCCGTGTTCTGGCCGTACCTGCGTGATCCGGACACGCTGGCGCGGCCTTGGGCCGTGCCAGGCACGCCCGGTCTCACGCACCGGATCGGCGGCATCGAGAAGGAAGAAGGGTCGGGCAACATCAGCTACGACCCCGAGAACCACGAGTTCATGGTCCGGCTGCGCGCCGCCAAGATCGCCGGCATCGCCGACGACATCCCCGATGTCGCAATCGAGGGCGACGTCGACGACGCCGAGCTCCTGGTCCTCGGTTGGGGTTCGACATGGGGCGCCATCGACGGCGGCATGAACCGAGTGCGGGCGCGAGGCCACAAGATCGCGCACGCCCATCTGCGTCACCTGTGTCCGTTCCCTCGCAACCTGGAGGCCGTGCTCCGGCGCTATCCCAAGGTGCTCGTTCCGGAGATGAACCTGGGCCAGCTCTCAAAATTGATCCGGGCCGAATTCCTCGTCGATGCCCAGTCGGTCACCAAGGTGCAAGGCACACCCTTCACTGCCGGCGAGCTCGAACGCGCCATCCTCAACGAGCTTGGAGTTGCAGTCCCGTGAGCACCACCGACGTCCCGACCACGACTCGCAAGGACTGGATGAGCGACCAGGAGGTTCGCTGGTGCCCCGGTTGTGGGGACTATTCGATCCTCGCCGCGATGCAGTTGCTCATGCCCGACCTCGGCGTGCGCCGCGAGGACACGGTGTTCGTGTCGGGCATCGGCTGCGCCGCGCGCTTCCCCTACTACATGAACACGTACGGCCTGCACGGTATCCACGGCCGCGCGCCGGCGATCGCAACCGGCTTGGCGATGACGCGCCCCGACCTCGATGTGTGGGTGATCTGTGGCGACGGCGACGGGCTGTCGATCGGCGGCAATCATCTGATTCACGCGCTGCGTCGCAACATCAAGCTGAAGATCCTCTTGTTCAACAACCAGATCTACGGCCTCACGAAGGGCCAGTACTCACCGACCTCCGAGGTCGGGAAGGTGACGAAGTCGACGCCGTTCGGGTCGCTCGACCATCCCTTCAACCCGCTGTCGGTCGCGCTCGGTGCCGAGGCTTCGTTCGTCGCCCGGACGCACGACATGGACCGTCAGCACATGCTCGAGACGTTCCGCCGGGCGCACGATCACGATGGCGCTGCGTTCGTCGAGATCTTCCAGAACTGCAACGTGTTCAACGACGGGGCGTTCGAAGAGGTCACGAGCAAGGAGAAGCGGGCCGACATGCTGATTCCGCTGCAGCACGGTCAGCCGATCCGGTTCGGCGCTGACCACGAGAAGTGCGTGGCCATGGACAACCAGGGCAACCCCCGCCTCGCGCTGGTAGCGGACGTCGGGGAGGACGCGATACTCGTGCACGACGAGAGCCGTCAAGACCCGAGCCTCGCGTTCACGCTGTCGCGGCTCGCTCAGGGCCCGCACGAGCCGACGCCGATCGGGGTCTTCCGCGCCGTGTCGCGCCCGGAGTACGCAGAAGCGACGTCACAACAGCTTGCGGCGGCCGTCGAGCAGAAGGGTCCCGGCGACCTCGCCGAGCTCCTGCACTCGGGCGCGACCTGGTCGATCTGACCGCTCCTCAGCGCAGCGAGCGGAACACGGTCCCCGTTCGAGGCTTCGGCCAGAAGAACGTCGACTTCGGTGGCATCTTGTCGCGTGCATGAGCCGTCGCGGCGATCTGCTCGACGGTCGGCGGCCGCAGGAGCACGCCGGCGTCGACCTCACCACGTTCGACGGCCCGCGCCACGTTGGCGACGCCGTGCTGGAACGTGAGCGTGTGCGCCGGCAACGTCGCCAGGGCGGCATCGAGGCGATCCGAGTCGAGGTCGCGCCCGTCACGGAACGCATCGAGCTTCGGCCGGAGGAGCCGGATGCCGCGAGCCTCCACGATGACGAGGCCACCTTGTTCCGCCATGCGCTCACCGATCGTTTCGTCCAACGGGCCGACGTCGACGATGTCGAAGAACGGTTCGAACGCGGCGAGGAGGTCGAAGTCGGCGGGCAGCCCATCGACCAATCGGTGGATCGGCTGGACCGTGAGCTGCTCCTCGACCAGCTCGACCACGTAACAGAGGGTCGCGTTCGCACCCGCCAGATCGGGACGCTCCTGCGCATAGCTCAGACAGGTCTCGTATCGATGGTGACCGTCGGCGATCACGACCGGTGCCGAAGACACGCCCTCGGTCACGGTGTCGATCGCCGTCGCGTCGCTCAGTTGCCACAGCTCGTGGCCCACGCCGTCATCGTCCCGCCATGCGCCGACCCGACGCGCGTCCGAGGGATCGAGCAGCTTCGACAGTCCGCCCGCGAGCGACAAGCCCCACACCGGTGAGAGGTTCGCCTCGGTCGCGCGCAGGAGGTCGAGCCGGTCGCTCTTCGCTTTCGGTGTCGTGCGTTCATGGGGGAGCACGTCGCCGGTCCCCGGAGGCTCGAGCCCGAGCGCACCGATGACCCCGAGGGTCCGGTGATCGTGGCCGGCCTCGTCGGCGAAGCTCATGCGGTACAGGTACAGCGACGGGTCGTCGGTCTCGAGGACGCTGTCTGCCAGCCAACCGCGCATCGTTCTCGCCGCGTCGGCGTAGGGATCATCGCCCTCCACGGGGAGGTCGATGCGCACGACGTTGTGCTCGTGTCTGTCGACCAGTCGTTGCCGTTCGTCCGTGTCGATCACGTCGTAGGGCGGCGCAGTCACGAGTGCGAGGGCGTCGTGCGCATACCGGATGCCCGGGAACGGCGAGAAGCGGGCCACGTGTCGATACTGGCATGACAGGCTCGTGTTCCTTGAACTGGGTACTGGATCTCGACGGTGTGGTGTGGCTCGCGGACGATGCGATCCCGGGCGCGGCCCGGGCCGTCAACCAACTGCAGGAGCGCGGAGACACCGTCGTCTTCGTCACGAACAACTCGTCCATGACGGAGGCCGATGTCGAGGCGAAGCTGAGCCGCCACCGGATCGCCGGTTTGGGCGCGGTCGTCTCGTCGGCGATGGCGGCCGCGGAACTGGTGGAGAAGGGTGAACGGGTGCTGGTGTGCGGCGGGCCGGGCGTCGTGGAGGCGCTCGAGGGACGCGGTGCCGTGGCCGTCTCCAACGACGACGAACTCGACGGTTCCGTGGACGCGGTGATGGTCGGTTTCCACCGCAATTTCGACTACGAGCGCATGCGACGTGCCGCGGATGCCGTGCACAAGGGCGCCCGACTGATCGCGACGAATGATGACGCGACATATCCGACGCCGATCGGCCCGATACCCGGCGCCGGCTCGATCCTCGCCGGCATCCAGCGCGCCTCCGGCGTGAGCGCAGTGGTCGCGGGCAAGCCGTACGTCCCGATGGCCGACCTGCTCCGCAGACGCCTCGGTGAGTCGGGCACTGTCGTCGGCGACCGTCCCGACACCGACGGGCGACTGGCGCGCGTCATCGGTTACCGCTTCGCACTCGTTCTCACCGGCGTCACCGGCCGCGACGACGTCGCGACGGTCGAGCCGCGCCCGGACACGATCGCGCGCGATCTCGGCGCGCTCGTAGACGCTTATCTCCACCGGTAACGGCGAGTCGCGCCGTCGCCGTCATAAGCTGCCGCAATGGCGCAGAATCAGCTCCTCAAGCGGTACCTCGACGCCGGCATCCAGTTCTCGCAGATGACGCAACAGCGAGCCGAGGCGCTCGTGCGTGATCTCGTACGGGCCGGCGAGGTGCAAGCCGAGCAGACCCAGGCGCTCGTCAACGAGCTCGTCGAACGCAGCCGCCGCAACACCGAACGAGTCGTCGAGCAGATCCACGCGGAGGTGCGTCGCCAACTCGAGAGCGCCGAGCTCGCCAGGAAGGATGCAATGGCGCGGATGCAGTCGCAGATCGACGACCTGCGCAGGCAGCTCGCGAGTGCCGCAAAGCGTTCCGCGAGGACCGCCAAGAAGGCCACTGTGAAGAAGAAGGCGGCCGTGAAGAAGACGGCCAAGAAGAAGGCAACCACCAAGAAGAACGCGTCGGCCAAGAAGAACGCGACGGCCAAGAAGGCCGCCCCCTCGGGCTGATACGGCGACGCGACGCCGTCTCGACACCGAGCTCGTTCGGCGAGGATTGATGGCGAGCCGCGGCCAGGCGGCGGAGGCCGTGGCGTCGGGTCGGGTGACCGTCGCCGGAGCACCGACGACCAAGCCTTCCCGTCTCGTCGCGCCGGGCGAACCGATCGAGATCCAGGGTCCGCCGCCGCGCTTCGTGAGTCGCGGGGGCGACAAACTCGATGCGGCGCTCGACGCGTTCTGCATCGATGTCCGCGACACACGGGCGCTCGACGCGGGAGCGTCAACCGGAGGTTTCACCGACTGCCTGCTGCAAAGGGGCGCATCACATGTGATCGCGGTCGACGTCGGCCATGGGCAGCTCCATGAGCGGCTGGCCGCCGATCAACGTGTCGAGCAGCGGGATCGCACCAACGTCCGATCACTCGATGCAAATGTCATCGGCGGCTCCGTCGACCTCGTGGTCGCCGACCTGTCGTTCATCTCGTTGCGAGTCGTCGCGCCGTCGCTGCTCGCGTGCGCCCGACCGGCAGCGGACCTCGTCTTGCTCGTGAAGCCACAGTTCGAGTCCACGCGGCAGGAGGCGGCCAAGGGCAAAGGTGTGATCCGGGACGCAGACGTGCGGGCCCGCGTGCTCGCCGAGGTCGTGGACGCACTGGCCGGTCTCGGCGCGGCCATCATGGGGACCATGGTGTCGCCCCTGACCGGTGCCGACGGCAACGTCGAATACCTCGTGCACGCTCGGAAGCAGTGATGGCGGTCGTCGCGCTGGTCGTGCACGGTGAGCGCCTGCAGGCGATGGAGCTGGCGCGCACGGCTTCCCGCTGGCTCGTCGACCACGGCCACGAGGTCAGACTCCCCGAGCACGACGCCGAGGCGACCGGACTTGCCTCATTCGGCGTCGCCGAGGACGAGCTGGCCAAGGGACTCGATCTGGCCGTCAGCCTCGGCGGCGACGGCACGATGTTGCGGACGGTCGACCTCGTGGCGGCGGCAGGCGCGGCCGTGATCGGCGTCAACTGTGGGCAACTCGGTTACCTCGCGGCCGTCGAACCGTCCGACATGGAGACGGCGTTCGAGCGGTTCCTGACCGGGGACTACGACATCGAAGAACGGATGCTGCTGGACGTTCTCGTGGAGGCGACCGGGGCGCGGGCGCTGGCGCTGAACGAAGCCGTCCTCGAAAAGACGCCTATGGGGCACACCGTCCGACTGCACGTCGCCATCGACGGGACGTTCTGGACGACCTATGCCGCCGACGGGCTGATCGTCGCAACGCCGACGGGGTCGACCGCGTATTCGCTGTCGGCTCGCGGTCCGATCGTCGCGCCGGACCTGCATGCGCTGGTGCTCACACCGGTGTCGCCGCACCAGTTGTTCGACCGGGCGATGGTCTTCAGTGAGCGGACTCGGATCCGTCTCGAGGTGTGCGGGGCCCGTACCGCCACGCTGTCGGTCGACGGCCGCAATCTCGGCGAGCTGCAAGAAGGTGACGCGGTCGTCTGCACCGGTGCCGAGCAGACTGCTCGGCTGGTCACGTTCGGCAAACGCGACTTCCACCGCACTCTCAAGTCGAAGTTCCGCCTGAACGATCGCTGATGATCGTCGAGTTGGGGGTCAGTGATCTCGGCGTGATCGACGCGCTGCGCCTGCTGTTCTCGTCAGGGATGACCGCGCTCACCGGTGAGACGGGGGCCGGCAAGACGATGGTGGTCGAGGCGATCGAACTGCTCGTGGGCGCGCGGGCCGACTCGATGCTGGTCCGACCCGGAGCCGCGGAAGCCACGGTCGAAGGACGCTTCGTGCTCGACGACGAGGAAGTCGTCTTGACGCGGGTCGTTCCGCGAGAGGGACGCTCGCGCGCGTACCTCAACGGCCGGCTCACCCCGGTGTCGACGCTGACGGAGTGGGGCGAACGGTTGGTGGATCTGCACGGCCAGCACGCCCACCAGTCCTTGCTGGGAGCAGCCACCCAACGAGCGGCACTCGACCTGTTCGGCTCGGTGGACCTCACCGCGCTGCGCGAGGCGCGCTCAGAGGTGACGCGGATCGACCTCGCGCTTGCGGAGCTGGGCGGCGACGAACGATCCCGAGCGCGCGAGATCGACCTGCTTCGGTTCCAAGTCGACGAACTCGAGCGGGCCCAACTCGACGATCCAGACGAAGACGAACGGCTCGCCGTCGAGGAGGACGGGCTGGCGGGCGCGCTCGCACATCTCGAGGCCGCTGCCGTCTCTGGCGCCGCACTGCGCGACGACGGTGGAGCCATCGATGCGTTGGGAACGGCGATCGCCGCGATGTCCGGCCGGAGGCCGTTCGAAGAGATCGAACGTCGGCTGCGATCAGTTGCGGCCGAACTGACGGACGCGAGCGACGACCTCCGAGCCGTCGGCGAGCGCATCGAAGACGATCCCGAACGCCTGGCGGCCGTGCGGGAACGGCGCCAGCTCCTGCATGACCTGCGCCGGAAGTACGGCGAAACGGTCGCCGACGTGCTCCAGTTCCGGGACGAAGCCCGGTCCCGCCTCGCCGAGCTCGAGACGTACGAGACGCGGGCGGCCGCGCTCGATGCCGAGCGCGGCGCCGCGCTCGACCGGGTCACAGCCGAGGCGGCGGCGGTCGGGACGGCCCGTCGCGCCGCTGCACCGAAGCTGGGCAAGGCCGTCGAGCGAGAGCTCGTCGAGCTGGCCATGGCGAAGGCCGAGGTGGCGGTCGAGGTCGGCGGCCGCGATCCCGGCGACGATGTTGCTTTCTTGCTGGCGGCGAACCCAGGCGTGCCAGCGTTGCCGCTGAGCAAGGTCGCCTCGGGGGGCGAGCTGGCGCGCGCCATGCTCGCGCTGCGCCTCGTCATGCTCGCACGACGCGATCACAGCGGCCCGCCGACGCTGGTGTTCGACGAAGTGGACGCGGGCATCGGCGGCCAAGCAGCCGTGGCGGTCGGGCGGGCACTCGCAACGCTCGGCAGCAGCCGCCAAGTGTTCGTCGTCACGCACCTTCCACAGGTCGCGGCGTATGCCGACACGCAGGTAGCTGTGTCCAAGTCGAGCGCGCGGGGAGCGACGACGGCGAGCGCAGCGGTGCTCGATGACGAAGGGCGACTCATCGAGCTGTCCCGCATGCTGTCAGGTTCTCCTGACAGTTTCACGGCCCGAGAGCACGCCGCGGAACTGCTCGAGTCATCTCGCCGCCGTTGACCATCCCCGGGGCTCGAGGGTCGGGCACGATATGCTGGTCTCCCGTGACGAAACATGTCTTCGTGACGGGTGGGGTTGCTTCTTCACTGGGGAAGGGCATCACGGCATCGTCCCTGGGTCGCTTGCTGAAGACTCGAGGCCTACGCGTGACCATGCAGAAGCTCGACCCGTACATCAACGTCGATCCGGGGACGATGAACCCGTTCGAGCACGGCGAAGTGTTCGTGACGGACGACGGGGGCGAGACCGACCTCGATCTTGGCCACTACGAGCGCTACATCGACGAGCGCTTGTCGCGCGACTCCAACGCGACGACCGGGTCGATCTATTCAGCGGTGCTCGCAGCCGAGCGACGAGGCGACTATCTCGGGAAGACCGTGCAAGTCATCCCGCACATCACCGACGAGATCAAACGTCGCATCAACCGTCTCGATGCCGACGAAGTGGATGTCGTGATCACCGAGATCGGAGGCACGGTCGGCGACATCGAGATCCTCCCCTTCCTCGAGGCGATCAGGCAGTTCCGCCTCGACGTCGGTCGCGAGAACGTCTGCTACGTGCATGTCACGCTCGTACCGTTCATCGGTCCGTCGGGCGAGCAGAAGACCAAGCCGACGCAGCACTCGGTCACCGAGCTGCGGGCGAGAGGCATCCAGCCCGATGCCATCGTCTGTCGCAGCGAGCGGGCCCTGTCCGAAGGCCTGAAGCGCAAGATCTCCAACCTTTGCGATGTGCCGGTGAACGCGGTCGTCAACTGCGCAGATGCCCGCAACATCTACGAGATCCCGCTCATCCTCCACGACGAGGGCCTCGACACCGTCGTCTGCAGACATCTCGGGCTCCCGGACACGCCGCCCGATCTGGCGGAGTGGGAGGCGCTCGTCGAGCGGGTGGAGGCAGCCGTCAAGCCGGTGCGCATCGGCCTCATCGGCAAGTACGTCAGCCTTCAGGACGCGTACCTGTCCGTCGTCGAAGCGCTCAAGCACGGCGGTTTCCACCATGGCGTCGACGTCGAGATCGACTGGATCTCTGCGGAGGACGTGGAAGGGTTGCTCGCTGCGGGACGACTGCGCGAGCTGGACGGCATCGTGATCCCCGGCGGTTTCGGCGAACGAGGCGGTGAGGGCAAGATCGCAGCCGCCGGCTACGCCCGCGAGCACGGGATCCCGTGTCTCGGCCTGTGCCTCGGGATGCACGTGATGACGGTGGACTTCGCTCGCAACGTCATCGGGCTCACCGGAGCGAACACGAGCGAGTTCGACCCGCAGACACCCCATCCCGTCATCGACCTGCTCGAGAGTCAGCGCGACGTCACGACGAAGGGCGGCACGATGCGGCTGGGCGCGTATTTCGCGGAGCTCGCCAAGGGCTCGATCGCGGAGCGCGCCTACGGCGAGCGCGTCGTGTCGGAGCGACACCGTCACCGGTACGAGTTCAACAACAAGTACCGGGCCAAGTTCGAGACCGCCGGGCTGTCCTGCTCCGGCCTCTCGCCCGACGGACGGTTGGTCGAGTTCGTCGAGCTCGAAGGACATCCGTTCTGGGTCGGCACCCAGGCCCATCCCGAGTTCAAGAGCCGGCCCGACCGTCCCGCGCCGCTGTTCCGCGAGTTGGTCGGAGCTGCGCTGACGCGAGCGGAGGGCCGCAACCCGCATCTGTTTCTGACCGACGAGATGCGCGAGCCCGTCGCCAGCCTGTCCTGACTTCGTGACCGGCTTCGGCAAGGTCAGCGAACGCGAGGTCCATCGCGGCTACGTGATCTCCACCGCTGTCGGCACATTCATCGCCCCTGACGGAACCGAGTTCCAGCGCGACCTCGTGCACCATCCAGGCGCGGTATCCGTTGTGCCGTTGCTCGAAGGCGGAACGGTCATTCTCGTTCGGCAGTACCGCGCGCCGATCGACGACTTTCTGCTCGAGATCCCAGCAGGCAAGCGCGACGTGGCCAATGAGGAGCCGATCATCACCGCGCAGCGCGAGCTGGCAGAAGAGATCGGCATGACCGCAGACCACGTCGAGTTGCTGGCCGAGTTCTACAACTCTCCGGGATTCTCGGACGAGCACTCGTACACGTTCCTCGCGCGCGGGTTGCACGAGACGGTGATGCATCGTGACGGGATCGAAGAGCAGTCGATGGAGATCGAGCGCGTTCCGCTCGCGGTGGTCCCGTCGCTGATCCAGGCCGGCGAGATCACGGACGCCAAGACGATCATCGGTCTGATGCTCGCTCGTGAGCGACTTGCCAATCCACCCTCCACGGTGACCTGATGGGCGAGGACGAGGTGGCCAACCTCGATGAGAATCCAACCCCGCCCGAGGTGGAGGAGTTCCTCACGATGCTCGCGGTTGAGCGCGGCCGAAGTCGCAACACGCTCGCGGCTTACCGACGCGACCTACGCGCGTACGGCGCTTGGCTACGGGAGCAGGACAAGACACTCGCTGATATAGGCGAGGCGGACATCAATGGATTCATCGGTCACCTGCGGGCACAAGGGAGGGCGCCCTCCTCAGTGGCGCGAATGACGGTTGCGGTTCGCTCGCTGCACCGGTTCTGCTTCGAGGAGAACCTGACCCCCTGCGATCCGGGCGCGGCTGTCGAGACGCCGCGCGTTCCTTCGAGCCTGCCGAAGGCGCTCGACGAGGACGAGGTGGCGGAACTCATCGACAGCGTGAGCGGTGACGAGCCCGCGGACCTGCGGGACCGGGCGATGCTCGAGGTGCTCTACGGAACGGGCGTGCGCATCACCGAGCTGGTGCGCCTCTCCCTCGCCGACGTCGATCTCGATGCGGCGCTGCTGCGCGCTTTCGGCAAAGGAGCAAAGGAGCGCATCGTTCCGCTCGGCCAGCCCGCTCGACGCGCCCTGGAAGCCTGGTACGACCGCGGCCGTCCAAGCCTCGGGCCGGAGCGAGGCTCAGGCCGGAAGGACGAAGTGGCCGTGTTCCTCAACGCTCGCGGAGCAAGGTTGACCCGTGCCGGAGCGTGGCTGGCGGTGAAGAAGCGCGGCGACCGGGTCGGGCTCGGTGACCGCTTGAGCCCGCACGTGCTGCGCCACTCGTGCGCGACCCATCTCGTCAACCGCGGCGCGGACATCAGGGCGGTGCAGGAACTGCTCGGTCACGTCTCGATCTCGACGACCCAGGTGTACACGAAGGTGACCACCGACCGGCTGTGGTCGGTGTACGAGCGAGCCCATCCGAGGGCCAACAAGGTCGTCACGGTCCGTTAACCTGCTGCCCGTGGCCAGCCCGACTGCCTTCGCATCGCTGCGCGCCCAACTGGAAGACGAGCGCGCGTCGTTGCGGCATCAACTGGGCGACCTCCAGGCGGCGGGTGACAAATCGCTGTCGTTCGACGAGAACTTCGCCGATTCCGGCCAGGTGGCCGCCGAACAGGGCGAGAGCCGGCTGCTGGCGGCCTCGCTCAGCGAGCAGCTCCAGGAGGTGGAGCGGGCCCTGAACAAGTTCGACGCCGGCACCTACGGCAAGTGCGAGACCTGCGGTGAGGAGATCTCCGAGGCCCGCCTCGAAGCGATGCCCGCGACCCGCTATTGCATCAACCACGCCTAACCAGCGGCGCCGCCCGGCCGATATCAGTTCGGTGAGCTCCACGACCGCCCACCTGACGCGGCGCTTCTTCGGGTCGCTACGCCCTGGGGGTCCGTCGCGGGCCGATGAGGAGTGGGCGCAGGCACAGCTCCTCCCGTCCGAGGTCGAGTTGTGGCACCGCATGCGGGGCGCCGACCGGCGGCACGCCGTGGGTGTCGCCCACGAGGTGGAACGGGCGCTCGGCGTCGAGGCCACCCGCCCGGTCCTCGCGGCGGCGCTCCTGCACGACGTGGGCAAGATCGAATCGGGGCTCGGCGTCTACGGCCGGGTCGTCGCCACGCTGTGTGGGCTGATCGTCGGTCGCGACTCGGCCAAGCAGTGGACGCGAGGCCGCGGCTTCACCCGTCGGGTCGGCCTGTACCTGCTCCACCCGGATCTCGGTGGCGACCTGCTCGGAATGGCACGCAGCGATCCGCTCACCGAGGCGTGGGCACGGCAGCATCATCGATCGCCGAACTCGTGGACGATCGATCCCCACGTTGCCGCGGCGCTCAAGGCCGCCGACGACGACTGAGTCAACCCTCGCCACGCACCACGAGCCCGATGTTGAGCTTCGCCCGTTCCAGAGTCACCGATGCGACCGCCTGCGCCTTCTCCGCGCCGCGCTCGAGGATCTTTGCCACCGTGGTGGGGTCTGCGGCCAGAGCGCCGTACCGCTCCTGGATCGGACCCAAGAGCTCGCTCACGGCGTCCGCGGCGTCGGTCTTCAACGGTCCGTACTGCGTGTACCTGCTCGCGATCGCATCAGGTGCCTCGCCCGTGCACGCACCGAGGATCGACAGCAGGTTCGACACGCCCGGCTTCTGCTCAGGATCGAAGCGCACTTCGTTGTCCACGTCGGTCACCGCGCGCTTGATCTTCTTTGCGACGGAGGACAGATCCTCCAGAATCAAGATCGTGCCCGCCGCAGAGGTGTCGGACTTCGACATCTTGGACGTCGGATCTTGCAGATCCATTACGCGTGCACCAGCGAGGCGGATGGTCGCCTTCGGCACGGTGAACGTCTGCCCATAGCGGCTGTTGAAGCGCTCGGCGACGTCGCGGGTGAGCTCGACGTGCTGGCGCTGGTCGTCGCCCACCGGGACCTCTTCGGTGTCGTAGAGCAGGATGTCGGCTGCCATCAATGCCGGGTAGGTGAACAGGCCGGCTGACACGAACTCGGCGCGGTCACGCTTGTCCTTGAACTGGGTCATGCGCCCGAGTTCGCCGTAGGAAGTCGTGCACTCGAGCAACCACGCCAACTCGGTGTGCTCGTGCACATGGCTCTGGACGAACAGGGTGCACACTTCCGGATCGAGTCCGACGGCGAGGAACAACGTGGCGAGCTCGAGGGTCTGGCGCCGCAGCTCGACCGGCTCGTGCGGGACCGTGAGCGCGTGGAGGTCGACGACGCAATAGAACGCGTCCGGGTTCTGATCCGCGACCCAGTTGCGCAGAGCTCCGAGAAGGCTGCCGAGCGTCGCGTCGCCCGTTGGCTTCATTCCGGAGAACACCCTGGTCATCGACGGATCGTACGGTGCCGATGACCATGCGCGGGCACGGATTGAGGCGCCGGTACCCTTGGCAGCCGTGCCGTACGAGGTCCAGACGCCCGTGTTCGAGGGCCCGTTCGACCTCCTGCTGCACCTGATCTTGCGGGAACAGGTCGACCTGTACGAGGTGAAGCTCACCACGATCGTCGACGCGTACCTCGAGGAGCTGGGCGGCCTCGAGCAGCTCGATCTCGACGTGGCCACCGAGTTCCTGCTGATCGCGGCGACGCTGGTGGAGCTCAAGTCGAAGCGGCTCCTCCCCGGTGAGGACGATGTCGACCTCGACGACGAACTCGGCCTCTGGCAGGAACGCGATCTCTTGCTCGCCCGGCTGCTCGAGTGCAAGACGTTCAAGGATGCGGCGAACGCGCTCCAGCGGCTGTCGGCCGAGGCCGGCCGCTCCTACCCGCGCACTGCGGGACTGGAGGATCGCTTCCTCGAGATCGCGCCTGACCTGCTTGCCGGCGTCAGCGCCGGAGACGTCCGCGACGCCTTTCTGCGCTCGGTTGCGCCGAAACCGCTCCCACGCGTCGACCTCGAACACGTCGCCCCGATCCGGGCGAGCGTCACCGACGCGGTCGAAGAGCTGCTCGACGAGCTGCCTCGCGCCGAGAGGATCACGTTTCGCGAGTTGACCGGCGGACTGTTCGAGCGACTCGAGGTCGTGGTCCGCTTCCTGGCCGTGCTCGAGCTCTACAAGCAGGGCCTGGTCGAGGTGGAGCAGTTCACGAACTTCGCCGACATCACGATCATCTGGGTCGGCGGCGACCCTGCGGCCATCGAGGACGGTGCGTGGATGCGCTCGCTCGCGCTGGTCGACGGCTACGAAGGATGACATCGACATGAACGCCGACGCTCGGGCCATCGAGGCGATCCTCATGGTCGCCGAGGATCCCGTGGAGCCCCAGCTCCTCGCCCAGCTCCTCGAGGTACCGGCGAAGCGGGTCGACGAGCTGTGCGCCGAGTTGCAGGCCGCGTACGAAGAGGACGAGCGCGGCTTCGTCATCGCCCGGGTGGCCGGCGGTTACCGGTTCCAGAGCCATCCGGACCTGGCGCCGTATGTCGAGCGCTTCGTCCTCGAAGGTCAATCGGCGAGGCTCTCGGCGGCCGCGCTCGAGACGCTCGCCATCGTTGCGTACAAGCAGCCCGTCAGTCGCGCCCAAGTGTCGGCCATCCGCGGCGTGAACGTCGATGGTGTGATGCGAACACTGCAACAACGCGGCTTCATCGAGGAGATCGCCCGTGATCCGGGCCCCGGGCTCGCGGTGCTGTACGGCACGACGCGCTTGTTCCTCGAACGGCTCGGCCTCGACTCGCTCGACGACCTGCCCTCGTTGGGTGAGTTCGTCCCCGGCGCCGAGGTCGTGGAGGCGCTCGAGCACGGCCTTCGTCCCGAATCACTCGATGCCGAGTGATCGGCTGCAGAAGGTCCTCGCGCAAGCGGGCATCGGCAGCCGGCGTCATTGCGAGGAACTGATCGAAGACGGCGCTGTCACCGTCAACGGGCAGCGGGCGACGCTCGGCGACAAGGTGGATCCATCATCCGATCGCATCGCGGTCGACGGCGTGCCGATCGGTACGCGTCCCGGGCTCGTGTACTACCTCCTGAACAAGCCTGCCGGTGTCGTGACATCTGCGGGTGATCCGCACGGACGGCGAGCCGTGACCGATCTCGTTCCCGAGGAGCCTCGCGTGTTCCCCGTCGGACGGCTCGATCAGGACACCGAGGGGCTGCTCTTGCTGACCAACGACGGCGACCTCACGCACCGGCTGACCCATCCGAGTTTTGGTGTCGAAAAGGAGTACGTGGCCGAGGTCGAGGGCCGCCCGTCGCGAGGCGCCTTGCGCAAGCTGCGCGAAGGCGTCGAGCTCGATGATGGCATGACGGCGCCGGCCAAGGCCTCGCTGATCGAGCCGAACGTGGTCCGCATCACGATCCACGAAGGACGCAACCGCCAAGTTCGTCGCATGTGCGAGGCCGTCGGTCATTCGGTGGTGAGGCTGGTACGGACGCGGATCGGCCCGGTAGCCGACCGGCGGCTCGCGCCGGGAGAATGGCGCCGACTCGAGACCGACGAGGTGCGGGCGCTCGAGCGGGCCGCGTCAGGTGCTGCCACTACGTTGTGAGGATGCCTCCAGCAGTGCGGGCCCTGCGCGCCGCGACCACAGTCGATCGCGACGAGCCGGCGCACATCACCGAGCGGGTGGTCGCGATGCTGCAGCAGCTGTTCGAGCGCAACGACGTCGATCACGACGACATCATCAGCATCCTGTTCACGACAACCGGAGACATCCACTCGATGTACCCGCCCACGGCGGCGCGCACGATGGGGCTCGGCGACGTCCCGCTCATCGGCGCACAGGAGATCGACGTAAACGGCGGGACGAACATGTGCATCCGCGTCATGCTGCACGTCACGACCGACCGATCACGCAGCGAGCTCCATCACGTCTACGTCGAGGGCGCGAAGGGGCTGCGCGACGACTTACCGGAGTGAACCAGTGACCGCACGGCGGGCCAATGTCATCGGCACTGGACTGATCGGGGGATCGATCGGTCTGGCCTTGCGCCGTCTCGGTGTTCGGGTCACCGGATCGGATGCCGACGTCGAGCACGCGACCAGCGCGCTCGACCTCGGCGCGCTGGACGAGATCGGTCTGGACCCCGAGGCCGACATCACGTTCGTCGCGGCGCCGGTCGGCGCCATTCCTGCTCAGGTGGCGCGAGCGCTCGATGCGACGAGCGGCCCTGTCACCGACGTCGGCAGCGTGAAGGCCTCGATCACCGACGCAGTGGACTCGCCGCGGTTCGTCGGAGGCCATCCGATGGCGGGCTCGGAGCAGGACGGTGTCGAGGGTGCCGACGCCGATCTCTTCGAGGGCGCGGTCTGGGTGCTCACGCCGACGCCCTCGACGGACGATGCCGCGTTCGCGTCAGTTCGATCGGTCGTGTCCTCGTTGGGCGCGGACGTGGTGGCGCTACCGCCCGATCGTCACGACGCGCTGGTGGCCGTGGTGTCGCATGTGCCGCACCTCACGGCAGCGACGTTGATGCACCTCGCGGACGAACGCGCGGAAGAGCATCGTGCACTGTTGCGGCTCGCTGCTGGCGGGTTTCGCGACATGACGCGCATCGCGGCGGGCCATCCAGGCATCTGGCCCGACATCTGCGCCGAGAACCGCGCCGCCATCGTCGAGATGCTCGATCGCCTGATTGCGGGGCTCGGCGACATGCGCGCCGCCGTGGAAAAGTCCGATCGCGAAGCGTTGCTGTCCGTCTTGGAGCGGGCGCAGGTCGCTCGCCGCAACCTGCCTGCGCGTGTCGCACAGCCCGATCAGCTGTGCGAAGTCCGCGTACCCGTGCAGGACCGCGCCGGTGTGCTCGCCGACGTGACCACTCTCGCGGCAGAGCTCGACGTGAGCATCGCCGACCTCGAGATCGCGCACTCGAGTGAGGGGGAGCGAGGCGTGCTGATACTGCTCGTGCCGGCAGAGCGCGCAGAACGCTTCCAGGGCGGACTGCTGGCGCGCGGCTACCGACCGGCAGTCCGAACGCTCGCGTGACCGCGCCTCGACACATCGAGCCTTTGGCCGGAGACTTCGACAGCGTCGTCCATGTACCCGGTTCGAAGAGCATCACCAATCGCGCGCTCGTGTGCGCGGCGCTCGCAGACGGCCGGAGCGTGCTCGAGGGCTCGCTGTGGGCTGACGACATCGAGGCCATGGTCGGATGCCTGCGCTCGCTCGGTGTCGAGATCGACGTGGATGTGTCGTCGAGACGGATCACGGTCGTCGGTTGCCGCGGCGAGTTGCCCGCAGACGGCGCTCGGCTCGACGTGCGGCTGTCCGGCACCACGTCGCGCTTCATCGCTCCCGTGGCAAGCATCGGTCACGGACGCTACGAGATCGACGGTGGCGAACCGATGCGCCGCCGCCCGATGGGCCCGTTGATCGGCGCGCTGCGAGCACTCGGCACCACTGTCACGGAAGTGGGCCAGCCGGGTCATCTTCCTCTGGTGTTGCAGGCCGACGGCGTCGACGGCGGACGGACGTTGCTGTCCGGTGACGTCTCGAGCCAGTTCCTCTCCGGTGTGTTGCTCGCGGCGCCCTGCTTCGCGAAGGGCGTGGAGGTCGAGTTGACCACCGAGCTCGTGTCGGCTCCGTACGTCGAGCTCACTCGGTCGGTGATGCGCGCGTTCGGCGTGGAGACGCAGGATCTCACCGTCGCGCCCGGCCGCTATCGCTCCCGCACCTTCCTCGTGGAGCCGGACGCGTCGACCGCTTCCTACTTCTTCGCCGCTGCGGCGGTGTGCGGGGGCCGCGTACGCATCGATGGTCTCGGCTTGCAGAGCGGACAAGGCGACCTCGCGTTCGTGGACGTGCTCGCGTCGATGGGCGCGACCGTCGAGCGGACCGCGAGTGCAACCACGGTGAAGGGAACGGGCACGTTGCATGGCTCGACGGTGGACCTCCGCGACTTCTCGGACATGGTCCCGACCCTCGCGGTCGTCGCCGCGTTCGCCGACAGTCCGACGACCATCACCGGTGTCGGCTTCATCCGCGGCAAGGAGAGCGATCGCATCGACGCCGTCGTGACCGAGTTGAAGCGCTGCGGCATCGACGCATCCGCCAACGACGACGGGATGACCATTTATCCCGGTACGGCGCACGGCGCGGTGATCGAGACCTACGACGACCATCGCATCGCCATGTCGTTCAGCGTGCTCGGCCTGCGAGTGCCGGGCATCGAGATCGCCGACCCCGGGTGCGTGGCCAAGACCTTCCCCGAGTTCTTCGACGCGCTCGATCGGCTGCGCGGGTCGCTCTAGCAGTCTCCTAGGGTTGGCGACGCCATGAGGGTCATCGCCATCGACGGACCTGCGGGATCGGGCAAGTCGACCGTCGCTCGACGACTGGCTGATCGGCTTCGTCTCGGCTACCTCGACACCGGTGCGATGTACCGGGCGGTCGCGTTCGAGGTTTTGAGACACAACATCGACCCGGAGGACAGCGCACGGGTCGCGTCGCTCGCACGCGATCTCGAGTTGGAGGTGGACGACGTGAAGGTCGTCGTCGACGGCATCGATGCCACGGTCGAGATCCGTGGCCCGGAAGTGACGCGCGCAGTGAGCATCGTGGCTGCCAACGCAGCCGTGCGCGACGAGATGCGCTGGCGCCAGCGGCAATGGGCGAACAAGCACGGAGGCGGTGTGATCGAAGGGCGCGACATCGGAACTGTCGTGTTCCCCGACGCGGATCTCAAGGTCTTCCTCACCGCGGCACCTGACACGCGCGCCCGCCGTCGGGCGTTGGAAGTCACCGAGCTCGACTACGAGACCGTCGCTGCCGACTTGGCGCGACGCGACGCGCTCGACCAAGGACGCGAGGAGAGTCCGCTCGCGGAGGCGGCCGACGCCGTCACCGTCGACACGACCGACCGCTCGGTCGATGATGTGGTCGACGAACTGCTGAAGAGACTTGGACCATGACGACTGAGACGAAGACCACCGCGTCCAAACCGCTCGGCCCGATCGCTCGTGTTCTCTACAGCGTCATCCGAGCCGCGATCCTCGGCGGCGCGAAGCTCCTCGGACGGGTCGAGGTGCACGGGGCAGACAATGTGCCAGCGGGCGCATTCGTACTCGCACCCGTGCACCGGTCGAACATCGACTTCGGTCTCGCTTCGCTCGTCACGACGCGGCGGCTGCGGTACATGGCGAAGGATTCGCTGTGGAAGAGCAAGCCGCTCGGCAACTTCGTGTCGTTTCTCGGTGCTTTTCCCGTGAGTCGAGGCGCAGCCGATCGGGAGGCATTGCGCACGTGCATCGACGTGATCGAAGCGGGCGAACCGCTGGTGATGTTCCCCGAGGGCACTCGTCGTTCGGGCCCCGTGATCGAGGAGTTGTTCGACGGACCGGCGTACGTGGCGGCGAAGACGCAAGTCCCGATCGTTCCGGTCGGCATCGGCGGGTCCGAGGCGATGATGCCGAAGGGGTCGAAGCTCCTCAAGCCGTCGAAGCTCGTCATCGTCATCGGCGAACCGCTCGAACCGCCAGCGCCGAGCGAAAGCGGACGCGTGTCACGCCGAGCCATCAAGCAACTGACGGATCAGCTGCGAGCCGAGGTCCAGAAGTTGTTCGACGACGCCCAGTCCCGCGCCGGCCGCTGAGCCGGTGCGTCCGTTCTGCCGGTGATAACGCGCGAAATTCGCGCGTTATCACCGCACAAACGCTAAAGGCGCGTCGGGTTGGCGAAGACGTTCCGGACCTTGTCCTCGAAATGCGACAGCGGGAGCGTGTCGTAGTCGGGATCGAACGCGATCTGGTCCCACTCGTCCGCGAATCTCTCGGCGAGCGCGAACTCGTCGTCGGTCAGCTCGTCACGGTGTGTCTCGCGCGCGTTGGGATCACCGCCGAAGTGTTGGTAGTAGTGCCGACCCTGGAAGTCCTGGTGGACGAGGATCATCTTGTAGACCTCGTCGCGCACGTAGGGACGGAGGATCTCCGCCGCGATGCGCGGATGGTTCGGCACGCTCACCGCCTTGCCGATGTCGTGACACAACGCCGCGACGACCAACTCGTCGTCTGCGCCGGCGCGCTCGGCGAGCGTCGCCGTCTGGAGGCAGTGCGTGAGCTGATCGGTGGCGAAGCCGTCGGTGATCTCCGAGAGCGACTCGAGCATGCCGAGAACGCGGTCGGCGACTCGACCCATGTTCTGGGTTGTCTCCACACCGATGACCGCCCATTGCTCGGCGGTCGATTCATCCATACGCGTGAACGTCGTGGCCATGGACATCCAGTCTGTCAGGCGAGGGCTTCGAGTACCTCGCTGGCGGCGAGCAAGCGGTCGTTGAGGCCGGGCCGTTCCTGCACGGAGCCGCCGAGCGACCACGTGACGACTTGATCGACGGCGGTCAGCAACTCGCGCAGCTCCGGCGGTGGCGGGAAGTACTCCTCTTCCGTGGTGATCGAGATCTCCTCCACTCCGTGAAGCGGTGCGAGACGGGCGATGACCGCTTCGACGAGCTCCTCCGGTGCCGACGCACCCGCGGTGACGCCCACGATCCCCGACAGCTCGGGCAGTTCCTCTGCGGCATTGATGCGGTGGACGGACGAGCATCCCGACTCGTGCGCCAGCTTCTCGAGCGCCCGAGTGTTGGACGAGTTCGCAGAACCGATCACGACGACCGCGTCGCACTTCGCGGCGATCGCGGTGAGGGCGGACTGCCTGTTCGTCGTGGCGAAGCAGAGGTCGCTTCGTCCGGGACGCCACATGCCGGGGAAACGGGCTGCGGTCGCGTCCAGCACGTCGGACCATTCACGGTGCGACAGCGTCGTCTGCGCGAGGAGCGCGACGGGTGCGTCGAACTCCGGCAGCGCGTCGACGTCGTCCACGGATTCCACGAGGTCGATCGCCTCGGGCGCGACGGCCATTGTCCCCACCGCTTCTTCGTGACCTTCGTGGCCGACATAGACGATGCGATAGCCCTTCCCCGCTCGCACCTTCACCTCGTGGTGCACCTTGGTCACGAGCGGACACACCGCATTGACCACGAAACCGCCGGTACCGCGCGCCGCCTCGACGACCTCGGGTGCGGATCCGTGGGCCGAAAGCATCACTGGTGACCCGGGCGGCACCTCGCTCACGTCGTCGACGAAGACGACGCCGAGATCCTCGAACCGCTTGACCACCAGCTGGTTGTGGACGATCTCGTGATAGCAGTACACGGGCGGATCGAAGGCCCGGACCATCCACGCCAAGGCCTTGATTGCCATCTCGACGCCGGCGCAGAAACCTCGCGGTTCGGCCAGCAGCACACGGTCGACGTTCATGGTCGCAGTGCCCGC
>DATAES010000069.1:0-6854 GCA_036257895.1 Acidimicrobiales bacterium | reverse complement strand
TTTTTGCCGGGGTTCATACAGCTCGCTCGACGCGTCTACAACGAGGCGGTCATCAAGGCCGAGCACATCAACTTGCTGACGCGTCGGAAATTGCGCGAACAACTCGCCATCGCGGGCTTTGTTCCGGTCGAGGAGTGGGTGTCGGGGATGTACCTGCCGGGCATCGCCGAGGCACTGGGAACACGCGCGCTGAGCATCGAAGCTGCGTTCGAGCGAAAGATCCGCGGTACGCGCCTCGAGCACGCGCTGTGGACACAGTTCGTCGTTGCGCGTCCGTGCGCCGGCTGACGCGTGCGCGAGGGGGCCCGAACTCCGACCAACCCGTAACCACTTCGATGCTGTAGTTCGGAACCTCATCACAGGCGTCCACACTGCAGTGGCCTGTCAGCTCTGGTCACTTAGCAGTGCCTACAGACCGGCAAGCAGCGCGGCGTGCGGGCGTGCGCACCACGACAATGATCGTGCCGGTGACCTCGGATCCCGCGAGGCGCGGACGCGTCCTCGCGCTGCAAGCGATCATGTTCCTCCGGTCGACACCGATCGGCGGCCCGATCGCCGGGCTCGTGCGTCAACGCCGGGGTACGCACGCAGGAATCGCGCTCGCGGTTTCGCCGCGCTCGCCGCCCTGCGAGCCGCCTGACCGGTAGGGGAAACTCGGTTCGGACGGCGATTGGCGCGGAGTCCGGGGTACCGCCAAACTGCACCGATGCGGGATGCATGGGGTTGTGCTGCCACCGCGCGCACGGATCCGTGCAGGCGATGACGTTGCTTCGCGAAGTTTTCGGCGCCCTCGCAGGATTGGCCGCGCTGGGTTCGCTCACCCTCGGCACACATGCGCTGCGCCGTCGCTTCTTGTCTACGCTGCACGGTCCGCCCGCACTGCTCACCGACATGGTCGGCGTGTTGTCGATCACGATCGTCGCGTCGCAGCTCCTCGGCGTCGTCGGGCTCTATCACTTCTACGCCGTCGCGCCAGCACTCGTTCTGTGCGGCCTGGTCGCATGGTGGTTGGGCACGCGGGCGCCGCTCCACGACGCGGCGAGCCCGCAGGCCGAAACCGAAGTCGCCGCCGACAACCGCGCCTCACCAAGCGGGAATTGGGCACCCCGGGGAGGTCCGATCGTCAACGGGACCGCGATCGTCGCGGTCGGCATCCTTGCGGCCGACTGGATCCCGCGGCTCGTGCACGTGTACCGCACGGGCCCGACGTTCACGGACACGATGTGGTACCACCTGCCGATCGCCGCGCGCTTCGCGCAGACTGGGTCGCTGCTGCCCGTCCCGATCGTTTCTGGCGGCGACGCGCTCCCCTCGTTCTATCCGCACACATCGGAGCTGCTGCACGCGACCGGGATCCTCTTCCTGACGCACGACACGTTGACGCCGCTGCTCAACCTGTTCTGGCTCGTCATCGCGCTCTTCGCCGCATGGTGCATCGGCCGGCCGTTCGGTGTCGCGCCGCTCGCCCTCACGGCAGTGGCCTGCGTACTCGGTGGCCCGCAGCTCGTGCTGTACGAGGCCGGCCAGGGGCTGAACGACCTCCTCGGCGTCGCGATGACACTCGTCGCGATCGCGCTGCTCGTGAACACGTGGTCGCGGCCGTTGCGCCTCCCCGGCGCGTTCGTCGCCGGCTTGGCCATGGGGATCGCGATGGGCTCGAAGTTCACCGTCGTCGGACCGGCGGTCGCCTTGACCTTGTGCGTCGTCGTGTTCTGCGCGGCCGATCTCCGAGTGCGGCTCGGTCTGCTCTGGCTGGCCGGGCTCACGCTCACCGGCGCCTTCTGGTACCTGCGCAACCTGATCGCGGTCGGCAACCCGGTTCCGCCAGCCGACGTCTCGATCGGACCGATCGATCTCCCGCATCTCCATTACCCGGGCATATCGAGCGTGTCGTCACATCTGTTCAACGGCGATTGGTCGAAATACCTCGCGCCGGGATTCCGCTACGCGCTGGGTCCGGTGTGGTGGGCAGTCCTTGGCATCATGATCGCCGGCTTCGTTGCCGGCATCGTGCTGCGCGTCGACGACCGCATTCGATTGATCGCGATCATCGGGCTGGTGGGCGCGCTCTTCTTTGTCTTCACACCGCAGTTGCTCGGCCTCTCCCGCGACGCGTCCTACTTCCTGTTCAACGTTCGCTACCTCGCCATCCCGATGGTCCTGGGCGCGGTTGCGCTCGCGGCCGCATCGGCGCGGTACACGACACGCGTCATGAGCGCGATGGCGATCGTTTTCGGAGCCGTGCTGCTCGCGTCGCAGTTCGACGGGAAGCTGTGGCGGTTCAAGGGCGGCGCGCCACCCGAGCTCGGCCTCCCTACATTGAGCCGACGCGAGTTCGCGTTGGGAATCGTGTGCGGCATCGTCACCGTAATGGTCGTGCTGGCCCTCGTCATCGTCCGGTCACGTCGCCCCGCCCATGTCGTCGATCGATCGTGGGCACCGCGCATCGCCGGCGCCGCGCTCGTACTCCTCGTCGGAGGGCTCCTCGCGCTGCAGCATTTCTACGTCGATCACCGCTATCGAGACGCGCCGTACCTCGCCAACACGTTCGAGTGGGCGCGCAACACGCGCGACGAGCGCATCGGTCTCGTGGGTACGGTCCTGCAGTACCCGCTCACGGGAAGCGACAGCTCGAACCACGTAGAGATCCTCGAGCTCCGAACGAGCGATCTCGCAGCGACACCGATCAGGGATTGCGAAACGTGGCGGGAGACAGTGAATCGAGAACGGCTCGACTACGTACTCGTTACGACAGGGGGATATCCCGTCGGGCAGACGTCGACTGCACGCGCGCAGCGATGGACCGCGACGGACCCTGCCGCGCGGCTCGTGCTCACGGATCGTGACGGAAAGGCGCGCGCCTGGCTCTACCAGTTGCAGGGTCGTCTCGATCCGTCGGCGTGTCCGAGTGCCTCCTAGCCGTCACCCGCTAACGCCACATGCCAGCTGGTCTCAAGACGTTCGTGACCAGTGTGACCGGCGAAGCAGTACTCGTCGATGTTGAGTCGGCAAGCGTCTGCTGTCGTAACGGATGAGGCTCCGCGAGCCAGAAGATCCTTCGTTGCCTGCCCGGACCCGGGACCGACCTCGACGATCTCCGGTTCGGAACGCAGCATCGCGAACAGCACGTCGTTCAGACCCGGCGGGTCGGAGGGCCGGATAGATCTCGTCGTAGATCTGCGCGACTTCGTTGAACGGGAGCCTCTTCCTGATCATTCCGTTGGAGATGGCGCGGTGGTTGCGCGTAGGTCGCATACGGGCGGCAGCGCGGCACGACACGCGCGTGCCTTGTCGCGTGCTGGGGTTCGCACGAACTCGCGCCGCTCGGACCGTCCGGAAGCAGCACATGCCGCCGCTCGGTATGTTCAACCGAATGAGTGACCGCAGGCGAGAGGACCTACTCAGGAAGGCGTACTCGCTGTTCAATGACCACGATGTCGATGGGCTCTTGGCCATGATGACCGATGACGTGGAGTGGCCCGACGTGGCGAACGGTGCGGTACTCCGCGACAAGGCGGCGGTCCGCTCGTACTGGGAAGGCCAGTTCGCTGTCGCCAGCACGCGGGTCGAGGCAACCGAGTTCGTCCCGGCCGAAGAGGACCTAGTCGCGGTAGTCGATCAGCAGATCTTTGATCTGCAAGGCAAACCCCTCACCCCTCCAGGCGTCGTGTTCCACCGCTACACCTTCGATGGCAATCTGGTGTGCCGGATGGTCGTCCACAGCAGCCTGATTGAAGCAACCCGAGCTACTGAGACCTGACCTCGATCGGCACGTTCTGGTCGTCGGTCACCGCGCCGTAATCGCCGACACAACGGCACGCTCCTGCCGGCGTTGACGGGGCCGCGTCCGCTCGAAGCGCGGTCCTCCGGGTATCCACCAGCCCGCCAGCTTGCGGACCGTGGGGTGTGAATCGCGTTGGTGCGCCTCGACCAGGACGTCCATCACATCGGCGCGATGGTGCACTGCTGGACCGAGCACGCCGATCAGTCGCTCCCGCACGAAATGATGCTGATCGGTGCGGAGCATCTCGATCGCGAGTGGGATGACCTCGTCCTCGCCAGGACGGCATGCGCCTTCCTTGCACTTGTCACACGCCAAAGCGTGCGCCGCCCACGCTCGGACCTCCGGGTCATGATGGGTGAGGTTGTCGATGAGGTCGGGCACACAGGAACTGTCCAAGTGGTGATCGAGGATGATGCAGCACCCGACCCGTACCTTCGGGTCGGCGTGGTGCAGTCCGCGGCGCAGTGCATCGACGGCTGCACTGCCCATGAGCATGAGGTGGTAGCGGGCGCGTTGCGCGCGGTGGGCGACACCGAGGTCTTCGACGAACTCGTCGAGTGATGCGTGGGGTTTGCAATCCCGAAGACCCGCAGCCACGCCACGATCGTAGGTACGCAGGCTGAACTTTCGTAGAGATAATCGCGACGTGAGCGGCGATCTACGCGTGCACCGGATCGTCGTCGTTGGATTTCCGTCGTTGCTTCCGGATGGGAGCGCCGCGCAGGCGACTTGGACGCCGCGTCTTGGGCTCATGTGTCGGCGCTGGTTGACACATCGTGCGGTACCCATGCAAGCGCTTCGAACCACCAGCCCGCGGCGACTGCCCCAGGATCGTCACCCCACCGCCGCCAGGCCTCGGCCACGGCCAGCATCTCGTCCACCGTCGCGATGCCCTCCTCGACCACGACTGCCAAAGTGTCGGGCGAATCGAACATGGCAGCGTTGAACGCAGCTTGCCTTGGCGTCGTGACGAGGTCGCCGCCACCGGATCCCTTCGCTGCCGAGGAGGCGTTCACGAACCCCGCCTCGTGCAGCCACCCTCGCAACCGAGCGCCGACGTACGGGCTTGCATCACCGCGTAGCGCCTCCTGGATCACCTGGCCGCGATGCAGCAGCGGGTCGTTGGGCACCCGTAGCTGACCGCCCCAGTCGGCGTCGGCAACACCGATCACGGCGCCGGCGCGGCACAAGCGTCTCGCCTCGCGAAGCGCGGCGAGCGGGTCGTTGAGGTGTTGGAGCACGGCGCAACAGAACACCGCATCGAACGTGGCGTCGGAGAACGGAAGCCGATACACCTCTGCCGCCACCAGCGGCACCGCGTCCGATGGCCCGGGATCCACATCGACGCCGATCGCTCCGTCGCCGAGTCCGGCGGTGATCGACGCGGGACCGCAGCCGAGGTCCAACAATCGCATCCCAGGTTTCAGGTGTGGGAGCAGGAACCCCGCGTGCGACGCCGCGCTGCGGCGGGCATGGTTGTGGCGATGGCGATCTCGAAGGAATCGCTCGTAGCGCTCACGTGAAGACAAGAGTGCTCCTTGAGAGAGACCGCCGACCGCATCTCGTCGACGGGTTCAGTCGATAGTGGATCAGCGGTAGAGCGCGAGGTCGAAGGCGTCGCCTTGAAGCGGCCTTGGGTACTCGCGCAACTGCAAGATCTCAACGATCCCGACACGATGACAGCCCGTGGCGACCGTCGGGATCAGCACTTTCAGTGCGCTAATCCGTGACACGTTCGATGTGTCCGCGGAGTCGAGCGACAGCGACGACAGCCACACCAACGCTCGACGGCTCAGTAGTCGCCCTTGATCACGAAGTACGAGCCGCGGATCGTCCCGGCCAGCTTCGATTTCTGTCTCGCGAACTTGAAGGAGCCGAGCTCAGCCGGAACCTCCATTCCTTCAGAGAGCTTGAACCCGACCGCACGCTTTTTCGGTTCGTCAAGCGGGTACAGCACGTTGACAGAAAGTCCGCTCTCGTAGAACACGTAGGTCCACCGGATGTTCTCGACCTGGAAGGTCGTCGCCTCGAGGGGGCGCGAAGCGATGGCGATGTCGCGCTCCTCCTTGAGAACGCGGTGCACCCAATCGATCGCCTTCTTGGCGTTGGCCGCCGGTTCGACCGTGAAGACGTGGTCGTACTTGTTCTTGAAGTAGCGAGCCTCGTTCGCTCGCAGTCCAGCCAGTGCGGGCGCCACCGGCGACGACTCCAGGCCGACGGTGGAGACGTTGACGAAGTCGACTGCGTAGCTCATATCGCGCTCCCCGGTACGTCGCCGGACCGCAAACTATCCCCGACGGAGCAAAGGATGTCTGCGGTGCACGCGCTACGGGAGCCGTCGTGGAAGGTTTGGCTCTCACTGCCTGCGTGGCGCGAGAACGCCGAGGCCCTCGCCTGATCCGCGAGTCATCGAGACGCGCGGTTCTACGTCGTATGCGTGGTTCACGGCCAGGTGACGGCTACCGGCGTCGACGAGTCGGTGTTGGTCCCGTCCCCCAACTGGGCGTTTGCGTTGTAGCCCCAACAGTCGACGGAGGCACCGCCGGCCACGATCGCACACGTATGGCCGTAGCCGGCGGTGATGGCGGTGGCCCCGGTCAGGCCGGTGCCGGCCACCGGTGACGACGAGTCCGTCGTGGTCCCGTCGCCCAACTGTCCGTAGCCGTTGTAGCCCCAGCAGTCGGCGGCACCGCCGGCCACGATCGCACACGTATGGCCGTAGCCGCCCGCGATGGCGCTGGCCCCGGTCAGGCCGGTGACGGCCACCGGCGTCGACGAGTCCGTCGTCGTCCCGTCGCCCAACTGTCCCCAGAAGTTCAAACCCCAGCAGTCGACGCCACCGCCGGCCACGATCGCACACGTATGGACCGCGCCCGCCGCGATGGCGGTGGCCCCGGTCAGGCCGGTGACGGCCACCGGCGTCGACGAGTCCGTCGTCGTCCCATCGCCCAACTGCCCGTAGCCGTTGTAACCCCAGCAGTCGACAGCACCGCCGGCCACGATCGCACACGTATGGAGCTCGCCGGCGGTGATGGCAGTCGCCCCGGTCAGGCCCGTGACGGCCACCGGC
>DATAES010000068.1:0-8343 GCA_036257895.1 Acidimicrobiales bacterium | reverse complement strand
CTCGATGTCGACGAGGACACGGGTTACCTTGCCCACCGCGACCAGGCCGCGCTCGTCGCGCACAGACACCGAGAAGGTGAGCCGGCGGCCCTCGACCCGTTCGAGCGTCGCTTCGGCCCGGACCTTGTGGCCGACTGCGGTTGGGGCCACATGATCGAGCTGGATGCGCATGCCGACCGAGGTCGTGCCCGGATCGAGCGCGGTCTCGAGCGCCTTGACGGTCGCCTCCTCGCACAACCCGACGACGCGCGGTGTGCCGAGAACGGGTACGTCACCGGACCCCAGCGCCACCGCGGTGTCGCTCTCCGTGACAGCCGCGACGATCTCTGCGGCCAAGCCTGGTTGCGGGGGCATCGAGTTACGATACGCAGCCGCAGTTGGACTGCGAAAACCCGTCCGTGAGGCATGGAAGGAAGTTCGGTGCTCGATTCCGCCGTAATTCAACGCGTTCTCGGCTCTGCACTGCGCACGGGCGGTGACTTCGCGGAGATCTTCGTCGAGGACCGGCGGTCCTCGTCGGCCCGACTCGACGACGGTCGAGTCGAGGAGCTGAGCTCCGGGCGCGACCGGGGCGCGGGCATCCGCGTCGTCGTCGGCGAGACCACTGGTTTCGCCCACACAGCCGATCTCACCGAAACCGGACTGCGGGCTGCGGCCGAGGCCGCCGCGGCCGCCGCGCGAGGCGCGACCGGCGAGGATCGCACGGTGGCCTTGAGCCGCGTCGATGCCCCGCGGCCCAACGACATCGCCGTTCTCCCCGAGGACATCGAGAAGGCCGCCAAGGTCGCGCTGCTGACCCGGGCGGACGGAGCGGCGCGGTCGGAGGGATCGGCCATCAAGCAGGTCACGGCTCGTGTCGCCGACAGCCGGCGCCGCATCCTCGTCGCCAACAGCGACGGGATGCTGGCCGAAGACGATCAGGTCAAGACGCTGTTCGCAGTGCAGTGCGTCGCCATCGGCGACACCGGCATGCAGACCGGCTACGAGTCGATCGGGCGCACGATCGGTTGGGAGCTCTTCGACAAGGTCGATGTCGAAGAGCACGCCCGCAAGGTCGCCCGCCAAGCGCTTACCAAGCTCGGAGCGCGTCCGGCGCCATCCGGCACGATGCCGGTGGTCATCGGCTCGGGCAGTGGCGGCGTCCTGTTCCACGAAGCCTGCGGCCACGGCCTCGAAGCGGATGCGATCGCCAAGGGTGCATCGGTGTTCAAGGGCCGCAAGGGTGAGCAGGTCGCGTCGCCCCTCGTAACTCTCGTGGACGACGGAACGATGGGCGAGGAGTGGGGCTGCTACGCGATCGACGACGAAGGAACGCCGGCGCAGCGCAACGTGCTCATCGAAGACGGCGTGCTCACGGACTACATGTACGACTTCCTCCGAAGCCGCAAGGAAGGGCGGGCGCGTTCGGGCAACGGACGCCGCGAGAGCTACCAGCACCTGCCGATGGTCCGCATGACGAACACCTACGTCCTGGCCGGCAACGACGACCCCGCCGACATCGTGAGCTCGACGGAGCACGGCGTGTTCGTCAAGGCGCTCGGCGGCGGTCAGGTCAATCCGGCCACGGGCGACTTCGTGTTCGGCATGACCGAGGCGTACCTGATCGAGAACGGACAGATCACCGATCCGTTGCGCGAAGGCAATCTCATCGGCAACGGCCCGCAGGTGCTCTCGCTGATCGACGCGGTCGGCCGCGACTTCGCCATGGGTCCTCCGGGGATGTGCGGCAAGGACGGCCAAGGTGTGCCCGTGGGCGACGGGGTCCCGACCCTGCGAGTCACCGCGCTCACCGTCGGCGGTACCGCCGCGTGACCATCCCGCCCGAGGAGCTGCTGGCGATCGGGGACCGCGTCGTCGGATGGGCGAACGACGACGAGCAGGTCGAAGCAGTCGTCGCGCACTCACGTGACACCGAGATCCGGGCCTACGACGGCGACGTCGAGCAGCTGTCGTCAGCGGAGACGCAAGGTGTCGGGGTTCGCGTCGTGCGCGACCGACGGGTCGGGTTCGCGTACGCAGGCTCGTTGGACGAGGACGTGCTCGCGGAGACCCTGGCCGAGGCGCGTGACAACGCCAGTTTCGGGACGCCCGACGAGTTCGTCGGCTTGGCGGAGCCCGACGGCGTGACGATGGCCGATCTCGACCTCTACCGCGCCTCTCTGGTCGATGTGCCGACGGATCGCAAGGTCGAGCTCGCCATCGAGCTGGAACGGATCTCGCGCAATGCGGATGCGCGCATCAGCGGGGTGGATTCAGCGGACTACGCCGACTCGATAGCCGCGGCCGCGGTCGTGACCACGACCGGCATCCGCGCCGCGGCGCGTGAGACCGGCGCGTACGTCTCGGCCTCGGTGATGGCATCGGATGGAGACGAGACGCAAACCGGCTTCGGCTTCTCGGTCGGCCGTCACACCGACGATCTCGACTTGGACGTCGCCGCCAACGACGCCGCGAAGCGCGCCACCCGGATGCTCGGTGCGACCAAGCCACCGAGCGAGCGGCTCACGGTCGTACTCGATCCGTATGTGTCGGCACAGTTCCTCGGCATCATCGGTTCGACGTTGTCGGCCGAGGCGGTGTTGAAGGGACGGTCGCCGTTCGCGGACCGCGTCGGCGACGAGATCGCGAACGCGTTGTTCACGTTCGTCGACGACCCCACCAACGCGGAGGCGTTCTCCGCCACGCAGTCCGATGGCGAAGGCCTTGCCACCCGACGCAACGCGTTGATCGTGAATGGTGTGCTGCAAGGCTTCCTGCACAACGCGTACACGGCGCGCCGCCTCGGTGCTGCGTCGACGGGCTCGGCGGTACGCGGCGGCTTCAAGAGCACACCGTCGGCCGGTGCGCGTGCTCTCTCCGTGGCCCCGGGCGACCGCTCGCAGGACGAGCTCGTCTCGGCCGTCGATCACGGCATTCTCGTGCAGTCGGTGTCGGGACTGCACTCTGGCGTGAACCCGGTGTCGGGTGACTTCTCGACCGGTGCAGAAGGGTTGCGGATCGCGAACGGCCAGGTCGGCGCGCCCGTGCGCGAGTTCACGATCGCGTCGACGTTGCAGCGGATGTTGCAGGACATCCTCGCGGTCGGCAACGACATCGAATGGCTTCCGATGCGGGCGGCGGGCGTGACGATCGTGGTTGGCGACGTCACCGTTTCGGGCTCGTAGTAGGCGACGGGCGTGCCGCCGAGTGCAGACGCCGTTGCCCGTCACCCTCATCTCGCCGACGCGCTCGCGCCTGGTCTCGTGCGCGTGGACTGCCACACCCACACGATGTGGTCCGGTGATTCGACGACGACCGAAGACGAACTCGTCGAAGCAGTAACTGCCTCCGGCATCGACGTGCTGTGCGTCACCGACCACCATGCGATCGACGGTGCGCGTCGGTTGTGTGACGTGCTGCCGTGTCGTGTCGTCGTCGGTGAGGAAGTGCGCACGACGCAGGGCGAGATCATCGGGCTCTTCCTCGAAGAGCGCATTCCCTTCGGACTCACACCGGCCGAGACCGCGTCGAGGATCCGCGACCAGGGTGGCCTCGTGTATGTCCCGCATCCCTTCGATCCGATGCGTCGCAACCTCGTCGAGCCCGCGCTCGACGCACTCGCGTCCGACGGCCTCGTCGACGCCATCGAGGCCCGCAATGCGAAGACGTCGCTCGAGTCGTTGAACCGCCGCGCGTCCGAGTTCGCGATCGAGCACGATGTGGCCGCGGGCGCTGGCAGTGACGCGCATGTTCCGGAAGCGATCGGCGCCGCATACGTCGAGATGGCCAACTTCGACGACGCCGCGTCGTTTCTGGTTGCCCTGCGCAACAGCAAGGTGGTCGGCCATCACTCGGACCCACCACGGCAGTGGCGTCCCCGTATCGTCCCCTCGGTGACCCGCGACCACCCCTAGCGAACTCCGGGTCGCCGTAGCCCCTATAGGGGCCACGGCGCACCAACATTCGCTCGGGTCAGCCGCCGCGGAGGGCGGGGACGACGGAGCCGGTGACGATCGCCAGGGCCACGCGGGGAGCGTCATCGGCGGGAACGGCGACGGTCACGGACTGCTCGTCCGCGGCGACGACGAGCGCGTTCTCGGCAAGCACGAAGGCCGGCGACTGCGACTCGCTCACGTCGGTGCTGCCGACCGCGGCCACGAGATCGAGCCGGTCGCCGACGGACAGTGGGAGTGCGGCGGCGCCTACGGGGACGGCGATCGCGCGCCATCCCGGTGGTATCAGCGCCGCGATGCCGCGCAGGCCGTCGGGCGCGAGACGTCCCGCCAGAACGGCTTCGCCGGGCTCGACGATCTCCACGACCATCCGCCCGATCGCGTCCACATCAATGCCGATCGCGCCGCGGGGCACCATCGTTGACGGCCACGACTCGGTCGCGACGTCGTCCGTCGCGACCACGTCGCCGATGTCGAGGCGGCGCCGCGCGACGAGCACGGACCGCGCCTCCCCCCACGCATCGCGCGCCGCCTCCGCTCGGCGGACTGCAGTCGCGATCGTGTTGGCCGTGAGCACGGCGAGCGCGATCGCCGCGACCCAGTACAGCCCGCGGTGCCGGCGGAGCCAGCGTGGCAATCGGCGGCGTCGCATCCGGCGACGCACGAGAACAGGACGGCGACCACGCACGGACGCGCTCCTCCTCGGACGAAGACAACCGAGGGGGAAGCAGCGACGCGAAGCTACAGGTCGGGGATCGCCGCGAGGAGCAGATCGCGGATGCGATGCACGTTGTCCTCGAAGAAGGCGAACACCCGCTCTTGCGTGACGGGCTCGACCCCGGGCATCCCTTCCAGCCCCGTGTCGTAGTCGGTCACCAGCGCGATGCCGGCGTAGCGGATGTCCGCCTCCCGAGCGAGCGCCGCCTCCGGGTACTGCGTCATGTTGATGACGTCCCACCCGGCGCTGCGGTACCAGGCCGACTCCGCCCGGGTCGAGAACCGCGGCCCTTGCACCACGACGACCGTGCCGCCGTCGTGAACCGTGATGCCGAGCCGCTTGCCCGTAGCCACCAGCACGGAACGTGCCTCGGCGTCGTAGGGGTCGGCGAGCGAGACGTGGTGGGGTCCGTCGTCGAACGTGTCGTAGAACGTGTCAGCCCGCCCCGCCGTTCGATCGACGAGCTGGTCGACCACCACGAAGTCGCCCGGATGGATGGTCGGCTGCAACGAGCCGGCCGCGAAGGGCGCGAGCAACAGCCGGACGCCGAGATCTCGCATGACGGCCACGTTGGCTCGGTAGTTCACCCGATGAGGGGGCAGGTGATGGTTGCGGCCGTGGCGGGGAAGGAACGCAACCCGATGCGGACCGATCGTGCCGATGGTGACCCGGTCCGACGGGTCGCCGTACTCGGTGGCGACGACACGCTCCTCGAGGTCGTCCACGAACGAGTAGAAGCCGGAACCGCCGTAGACGCCGATGTCGGCGTCGCTCACGCCGTCTTCGTCGCCGCAGTGCTGGATTCAGACGCAGACGAGCCCGACGACGTGTCCGAAGACGGCGACGATTTCGTGTCGCCCGAGGATTTCGTGTCGCCCGAGGACTTCGTGTCGCCCGACGAGGTCGAGTCGGCCGTCACGGAATCGCTCTTCGAGGACTTCGAGGTCGACGCTGCGGGCTTCCGGCTGTCGGTCTTGTAGAAACCGGAACCTTTGAACGTGATGCCGATGTTGCCGAAGACCTTGCGCAGGCTTCCTCCGCAGGCGGGGCACTCGGTCAGCGCGTCGTCGGTGAAGGATTGCACGACCTCGAGATGCTCCCCACAGTCCTTGCAACGGTATTCGTAGGTGGGCATCGACGGCTCCGGTCGGCTGGCACTCTGCGGGGTCGAGTGCCAAGGATACCGAGCAAGGTCCGATCCGTACAGTATGAGCGCACGTCCACGACTCCACGAGGTCTCCGATGAAGGTTCGCAAGGCGGTGATTCCCGCTGCCGGTCTCGGGACACGATTTCTCCCCGCGACGAAGGCGCAGCCGAAGGAGATGCTGCCGGTCGTGGACAAGCCCGCCATCCAGTACGTCGTGGAAGAGGCCGCACGGGCAGGCATCGACGACATCCTCATCATCACCGGCCGCGGCAAGCGGAGCCTCGAAGATCACTTCGACCGCAACATCGAACTCGAGCTCGAGCTCGAAGAACGCGGCAAGACCGACGCGCTCAAGGAGATCAAGGCGCTCACCGACCTCGCCGCCATCCACTTCATTCGCCAGGGTGAAGCACTCGGGCTCGGACACGCGGTGGCGATGGCGAGCAAGCATGTCGGTGACCAGCCGTTCGTCGTCATGCTCGGCGACGACCTGATCGACGAGCGCGTGCTGCTCCTCGAAGAAATGATCGCGGAAGCCGAGCGCGTCGAGCGCAGCGTGGTGGCGCTCATGGAAGTCGACGATCCGTCTGCGTACGGCTGCGCTCGGGTCGAGCCTACTGACGGACATCTCGTCCGTATCCGAGAGATCGTCGAGAAGCCGTCGCGTGATCTCGCGCCGTCCAATCTCGCGGTGATGGGTCGCTATGTGTTCACGGCCGACATATTCGACATGCTCGCCCGTACCGAGCGAGGCGTGGGTGGGGAGATCCAACTTACCGACGCAAGTGCGGCGATGGTCGACGAGCCCGGCGTCTACGGCTATCCGTTCAGCGAGGGGCGCTTCGACACCGGCAACAAGCTCGACTACCTGCGCGCCAACATCGAGCTCGCGGCGCGACGTGATGATCTCGGACCTGGCCTGCGGTCGTACCTCGCCGACTTCGTGCAGCGCGAGGGCCTGGTTTCGTGATCCCCCTCGACGAGGCTCGCGCCCACGTGCTGGGTCGCGTCGAGCCCCTGAGGTCTGTGCGGCTGCCGGTGGACGAGTGCAGTGGGCTCGTCCTCGCCGAGCCGGTCCGGGCCGGTGAGCACGTGCCGCCCTTCGACAACGCCGCGATGGACGGCTACGCAGTGCGCGCGGTTGACACGACCGGCGCGCCTGTCGACTTGGAGGTGGTGGCGACGCTCGCGGCGGGCGCCGATCCTGCGGGTGTGCAAGTCGGTGCGGGCCAGGCGGTTCGGATCATGACCGGCGCAGTGATCCCCGAGGGAGCCGACGCGATCGTGATGGTCGAGTCGACCGCGCCGGTCGACGGTGGTGAACGCGTTCGCATCGAAACAGCTGCAGTGTCGGGTGACCACATTCGGGGCGCCGGTGACGACGTGCAGATGGGGGACGTGGTCATCGACGCAGGGACGACGCTGACGCCCGTCCATCTCGGCGTGCTCGCCAGCGTCGGGCTGAACGAGGTCGTGGTGGTCACGCGGCCGAAGGTCGGCGTGCTGTCCACCGGCGACGAGTTGGTCACGGGCGGTGCGCCATTGCGTCCGGGTCAGCTGCGTGACTCGAACCGTCATTCGCTGCGCGCGGTGGCGGCATCCGATGGCTTCGAGGTGGTCGACCTCGGACTCGTGCGTGACGACAAGGAGACGTTGACCGCGGCGATCGAGCACGCAGCCACGTGCTGCGATGCCTTGCTCACCAGCGGCGGCGTGAGCATGGGCGACTTCGACGAGGTGAAGGCGGTGCTGTCCGACCTCGCCGAAGACATGCGGTGGATGCAAGTCGCCATCCGCCCCGCGAAGCCGTTCGCGTTCGGGACGGTCGGCGTCATGCCTGTCTTCGGGTTGCCCGGCAACCCGGTTTCGTCGCTCGTCTCCTATGAGCTGCTCGCCCGTCCCGCGCTGCGGAGGATGAGGGGACACCGTGCCGGCGATCTCGACCGCCCCCGGCTCGAGGCCGTCGCCGAGAAGCCGCTGACCCGCCGCCCCGACGGCAAGACCCACTTCGCGCGAGTCGTCGTCGCGCTCGAAGCAGGCAAACTCGTCGCCCGATCCGCTGGCGGACAAGGGTCGCACCAGCTCGCGGCGATGGCCGCGGCCAACGGACTCGCGGTACTGCCGGACGGCGACGGCGTCGGTGCCGGCGAGACGGTTTCGGTGATCGTGACCGGAGACCTCGTGCAAGCGGACCGGTAGCCTGACCCTCGTGACGCAACCCCTCGTCGACGGCTATGGACGGGTGCACCGGGATCTCCGCATCTCGGTGACCGACCGCTGCAACTTGCGTTGCACGTACTGCATGCCGGCCGAGGGCATGAACTGGCTTCCGCGCGCCGAGTTGCTGACGTTCGAGGAGATCGAACGAGTCGCGCGGTTGATGGTCGAACGTTTCGGTTTCACCTCGATCCGGCTGACCGGCGGTGAGCCGACGGTCCGAGCCCGTCTCGCGTTGCTGGTCGAACGACTCGCCCCGCTCGACATCGATCTCTCCATGACGACCAACGCCACCAGCCTCGGCCTGATCGCCCACGACCTGGCAGCC
>DATAES010000067.1:0-36138 GCA_036257895.1 Acidimicrobiales bacterium | reverse complement strand
CCGAGGCAGCCCGTCCTCGGCGTCTTCGCGCGGCCCGGTCAGTCGAAGGGCTGGCGCAGCTGGATCACTTCCGTCGACCACAAGCGGGTCGGCGTCATGTACGGAACCTCCGCGATCTTCTTCTTCCTGATCGGAGGGATCGAGGCGCTGCTGATCCGTCTGCAGCTCGCGCACGCCAACGGCACCGTTCTCAACGCCGCGCAGTACAACCAGGTGTTCACCATGCACGGCATCACGATGATCTTCCTCGTCGTGATGCCGTTGGGCGCGGCGTTCATGAACTACGTCATGCCCTTGCAGGTGGGAGCACGCGACGTCGCCTTCCCGCGGCTCAATGCGTTCAGCTTCTGGGCCTTCCTGTTCGGCGGCCTGTTCCTCAACTCGTCGTGGTTCCTCGGCGGCGCGCCCGACGGCGGCTGGTTCGCGTACGCGCCGAACACCCAACCGATCTTCTCGCCGACGCACGGCATGGACTTCTACGCCGTCGGCCTGCTGATCACCGGCATCGCGTCGACGGTCGGCGCCATCAATCTCGTCGTGACGGTGATCAACCTGCGGGCACCGGGCATGACGTTGTTCAAGATGCCGGTGTTCACGTGGATGGGTCTCGTGACGCAGTTGCTGATCGTGTTCGCGATGCCCGTCATCACGGTCGCGTTGTTCCTGTTGCTGTTCGATCGGATCTTCGGAGCGAACTTCTTCAACGTGCAACAGGGCGCCGACCCGTTGCTGTGGCAGCACCTGTTCTGGATATTCGGGCACCCGGAGGTCTACATCCTGATCTTGCCCGCGTTCGGGATCGTGTCCGAGATCATCCCCACCTTCTCGCGCAAGCCGATCTTCGGCTACCCGTTCATGGTGATCTCGGGCATTGCCATCGGTTTCATGGGTTGGGGTGTCTGGGCCCACCACATGTTCGCCTCCGGCATCGGGCCCTTCGCCGTGGCCGCGTTCTCGGTGTCGACGATGTTCATCGCTGTGCCCACCGGCGTGAAGATCCTCAACTGGATCGCCACGATGTACGGCGGCAAGCTCTGGTTCTCGACGGCCATGAAGTTCGCCATTGGTTTGGTCGCGATGTTCACCATCGGTGGACTGTCGGGCGTAACGCACGCGGTATCGCCGTCCGATCTGCAGCAGACCGACACCTACTACATCGTCGCCCACTTCCACTACGTCATCTTCGGCGGTGCCATCCTCGGCTTCTTCGGCGGTCTCTACTACTGGTGGCCCAAGGTGTTCGGCTACACGCTCTCGGAGAAACTAGGCAGCTGGCACTTCTGGACGATCCTCATCGGCATGAACCTCACCTTCGGACCGATGCACATCATCGGCCTCGAAGGACAGCCTCGCCGCACTTACACATACGAGAAAGGCTTCGGCTTCGACGCGTGGAACATGGTCGAGACCGTTGGCGCGTTCATCATCGCTGTCGGCGTACTGATCTTCCTCTACAACGTGTCGCACAGCAGGACCGTGGCCAAGCGCGAGCACATCCAGGTCGGGCCCGATCCGTGGGATGCGCGCGGACTCGAGTGGATGGTCCAGTCGCCGACACCTGCGCACAACTTCGACGAGGTGCCGATCGTGACGCACCTCGACGAGTTCTGGCATCGCAAGTACGGCGAGGACGACCGAGGCCTGCCCGTCCGTATCGCCGCCACGGAGGATGTCGTGCAGCCCGGTGATCCGACGGGTGCGCACCTGCCGTCGCCGAGCTACTGGCCGATCGTGTTGGCATCCGGCATGCCCCTCATCGGTTACGGGGTCATCTTCAACCTCGGGTTTGCCTTCGTCGGTGCGTTCATCGTCCTCGTGGCGGTGTACGGCCTGGCACACGAGCCGTCCGTCGATCCCGACGCGGGCCACGACCACGAAGACGGTCACGACACGCACGGCGACGGTGACGGCAACGGTGCGCAGGCCGAGCTCACCACCGGCGAGGCGAGCGCCGAGGAAGGCGCGGCGACAGCAGCGGCGGGCGAACAGGAGGAAGAAGTGGTGCAGTCGTGAGCACCGTCGAAGAACGCACGGCGCCCGTCGAGCACGAACAGCTCGGACACCATGAGCCCAAGCCCGGTGAGCACGGCTGGACCCAGACAGGTATTTCGAGCGAAAAGCTCGGCATGTGGGTCTTCCTCGGGTCCGAGTGCCTGTTGTTCGGCGGGCTGATCTCGACCTACCTGCTCTACAAGAACACCGCCGTCGAAGGACCCACGCCGAAGGATCTCTACGACATCCCGTTCACGTCCGTGTCGTCCTTCGTGCTGCTGATGAGCTCGATGACGATGGTGCTGTCACTTGCCGCTTTGCAGCGAGGAGACCATCACCGTTGCCGCGCGTGGCTGGTCACGACCGCGCTGCTCGGGGCGACTTTCATCTCTGGCCAGGTCTACGAGTTCACGTCCTTCGTCAAGGAAGGCATGGGATACACGACCAACACCGCGTCGTCCTCCTTCTACACGTTGACCGGCTTCCACGGCGTCCACGTGTGCATCGGCATCTTGATGCTGATGTCCCTGTTCCTGATGTCGCTCCGTGGGCGATTGCCGCAAGCGAAGTCAGAAGTGCTCGAGATCATCGGGCTCTACTGGCACTTCGTGGACGTGGTGTGGATCGTCATCTTCACGGTCGTGTACCTGATCCCGTGACGAGCGCGCAGAAAGGTCACTGATGGCTACGGCAACGGATGCTCCTCATGTCGAGCACGAGCATGCGCACCCAGGCGAGGGCATGTACCTGCTCGTGGCGTTGTTCCTCGCCATCGTCACCGGTGCCGAGGTCGTCCTGTACTACGTCCGTCTCGACTTCCGTCTGTACGCCCCTCTCCTCGGCGTGTTGGCGGCGGTGAAGTTCGCCACCGTGGCGATGTTCTTCATGCACCTCCGGTTCGACTCGCGGGTCTTCCGCTGGTTCTTCGTCACCGGCATCATCCTGGCCGGGACCGTGTACACGATCGTGCTGTTGACGTTCCACGCCTTCAACGGACGAGCATGACCAGGCAGGGCCGATGACGTGACTGCCGCCGTCGATCCGTGGCGGTTCCACGCCCACCCGGAGGTGTGGCTGCTTCTCGCGGGGATCATCGGTCTGGCGTTGTTCGCAACCCGAGTGATCGGGCCGAAGGTCGTGCGCGACGGCTCGCCGATCGTGACCCGCCGTCAGCAGGCCTGGTTCGTGACCGGACTGTTCACGTTGTGGCTCGCCGCCGACTGGCCGATGCACGACATCGGCGAGCGCTACCTCTACTCGGCGCACATGGCCCAGCACCTGCTGCTCACCATGGTGGTGCCGCCGTTGTTCCTTCTCGCCACGCCGACGTGGCTGGCGCGGCTGATCGTGGGCGACGGCTGGTTCGCGGGGCACATCGTGCGCCGGCTGTGCCGGCCCGTACCCGCGGCCGTGTTGTTCAATGCCGCGTTCGTGTTCGTGCACTGGCCGGCGACGGTCAACGCCTCGGTTCAGTCCGGTCCACTGCACTTCTCGCTGCACGTGCTGATCGTTTCGACTGCGCTGCTGATGTGGATGCCGGTGTGCGGCCCGCTGCCCGAGATGCGGCTGTCGCTACCGGGACAGATGTTCTACCTGTTCATCCAGTCGATCATCCCGACCATCCCGTCGGCATGGCTGATCTTCGCGGAGAAGCCCGTGTACAGCGCGTACGACACCGGGTTCCACCTGTGGGGTATCAACCCGGTGACCGACCAACAGATCGCGGGCGTGATGATGAAGTTGGGCGAGGCCATCTACATCTGGGGCGTGATCCTCGTGCTGTTCTTCAAGTGGTCGAGCCGGCACATGGAGGCCGAACGGGCCGGCGTCGCAGTCAGCGAACGCGACGTGCTCACCTGGGACGCCGTGCAGCGCGAGCTCGACGAGCTCGCGCATCATGGCCCCGCCCCGACCGAACCCGGCCCCCCCTAGCCGAATGTTGGTGCGCCGTGGCCCCTATGGGGGCCACGGCGACCCCGAGTTCGACGTCCGCGACGGCCGGCCCTGCGGACCTCAGATCAGGGTTTCCACCCGGAGTTCGAGACGAGCACGGCCGTGCGGCGCTCCGCCGCCATGACGCGGTCGTACTCGTTCCAGTCGTCGTGCGTGCCGCCCGCCGCCGTGAAGACGTCACGGAGAAGCTGTGGAAGCTGTTCCACAGCGAGCCCTGGCAGCTCGTCGTCGGGCCCGGCAAGCCGAACAGGGCCCTCGACGGTGGCCCACTCCCAGCCCGATCGGAACGCCACGGCCGCCCGCCCGCTCTCCCGCAAGTAGCGCAGCTTCTGGGCGTCACCACGCGCGACGAAGCCGACGACGTCCTCGCCCGTGACCGGGTCGGCCAGCACCCCGGCGTTCACCACGGAGGTGTTCACCGACCCGTCTGGACGGGCGACGGCAACCACGACCAAGCCGTGGTCCGCCCGCCCCAGTCGTCGAATCTGATCGAGATCTGCTGGCATCCCCGATGCTTACTCCCAGCGGCAGGTGCGAGCAGGAAAAGTTAGAGCGCTGTCGAAGTCGTGCACGAGCGTCCGGACAGGAACATGGCCACCACGCGCGGTGCTGTCCGCTCAGCGCTGTTGCCGTAGATCGCCGCCGGGTTGGTGACCCCGTCACCGGCGGCGTCGCACGCGACGACGAGTCGGGCGACACGGCGGGACATGGTCGGCTCTTACCGCACGAGTTCCAAGTCGATGTTGGCCACGGTGGGGCAGTTGTCGGCACAGCCGGTGTTCGCGATCTGGACGGTGTTGGTCCCCGCTACCAGGTCTGTGAGGGGGATCTGGGCGGCGATGAAGTGCCACTGGTAGCGGTGGTTCACGGTGTTGGGGTCAGGATCGGCCCACAGGTGGGGATGGCCGTTGATGGTGACGGTGAGGGCCAGGGGGGCGGAGTACCAGTAGACGTTGAACGTCACCCACGCCTGCCGGGCGGTGGGGTTGACGTTGGCCAGGCTGAAGGTGGCTGTGGGGGTCTGGTAGCCGAGGTTGACCGAGCCTGGGTTGTTGGGGGCGGGCGCCAAGGCGTCGGGCACCTGGTAGGACCGGTCAGTGGCGACCACGGGACCGTCGAAGCCGATCGCGTGCCAGTGGTAGGTGGTCGGGTTCATGTTGTTGAACTTGTCGGCGGCGTACTGGGCGTGCTGGAAGTTCAGGTAGCCGCGGGTGAAGCGGAGGTTGACGGCGGCGGCGGTGCGGAGGCTGAAGTTGGTGCCGTCCTTGTTGGCGGCCCACACCTCGATCCGGGTCTGGCTGATCTTCACCTGGAAGTGGTTGGCCATGTCCCCTTCGGTGGTGAAGCACGGCGAATACAGGAAGTCGTGGGTGTAGAGGACGTAGTCGTGGTACTCGTTGATCTGGCGGATGGCGTTGGCGGTACCCGAGGGGCCGCACCAGTCGGCGTTCATGAGGATCTGGATGCCCTCCCGGGGGAACAGGTGGGTGCCGGGAAAGTCCTCATGGGGTAGTTGCTGGGGGTCCTGGGTGAGCCACATCTCCGGCCACGCCGAGTGGGACCCGGCCGTCTTGGCGTCCACGTCGAACACGACCGAACCGGTGCGCCCGGCGAAGTCGAACGGTTGCAGGATGCGTGCCCCCTGGGCCACATAGCTGTCCTGGTCGTTCATGGCCTCCATCCAATGGTTGGCCTCGCCGAACTCTTGGCCGCAGATGAAGCTGTCGTTGTCGGCCAGGCGGATCTGGGTGGTGGTGCAGAACTCGGCGGCCACCGGTGCGTAGTTGTTGACCAGCCCGGCTGCGGGGTTGGTGGCCTGGGTGGCACGAGCGAAACTCCACTTGGTCTCGTCCAGGTCGCCTGCCCGGCCTCCCGGCTGTTTGGTCTGGAAGGTGTCGCAGAAGGCGAGTTGCGGTAGCCGGCACTGGTCGGGCCCCATGCTCGGCATCGTCGTGGTGGTGGTGCTGGTCGACGTGGTGGTCGACGTGCTCGTCGTGCTTGTGGTCGTTGTCGTCGTCGTACTGGTCGACGTGGTGGTCGGAGCCGTGGTGGTGGTCGACGGCACGGTGGTGGTCGTTCCGGGGGGCCGTCCGTGCACGCCGCCACGGGCGGCTCCGGCGGTCTGGGCGGTGACGGCCACCACCAGCCCGACGAGGGCGAGTACTGCAACGAGCAAAGCAGCACGACGGGGCATGCGGACCCCTTTCCCACGTTTGTCGGAAAGGGTATCTAACGGGTCATACCTGCCGCACTTCCATCAAAGTGCTCACTCCCAGCGGAAGGTCTTCGCTGCCGCCAGCGGCGCGAAGGCCGCCCAGGCCAGCAGCACGACCCAGGCGTGCACGGGCACGGTGCGACCGGCGTTGAGTGTCCCGACGAGCACCTGTGTCAGCGCACCCGACGGCAACAGTTCCGCGATGCGACGAAGACCGGTGGGCAGCTCGGACAACGGGATGACCATGCCCCCGAGTAGCAGCAGCACGAGGTACAGCCCGTTCGCGGCCGCGAGCGTCACCTCGCCCTTCAACTGGCCCGCCATCAACAGGCCGAGTCCCGCGAACGCGATCGTGCCCAATACCACCCCGATGAACGCGCCGATCTGTACGTACTCGTCCCAGCCGAGGGCCAGCGCGAGCACGAGCAGGAGGACGATCTGCACCACTTCGATGGCGACGATCGAAAGCGTCTTGGCGGTGAGCAGCCGCGGCCGGCCGAGCGGCGTGATCCCCAGACGTTTCAGCACCCCGTACTGGCGCTCGAAGGCCGTGCCGATGGCAAGTTGCACCATGCCGGTCGACATCACCGCCAGCGCGACGATGCCGGGAAACAGGAAGTCGATCGGATCGTCGAAGTCGCCTTTGGGCAGGATGTCGACGGTCGAGAAGAAGGCCAGCAACAGCAGCGGAATGCCGAGTATCAACAGCAGCGACTCACCGCGGCGGAGGGTGAGGACGAGTTCGGTCCGGGTCTGCGCGCGCAGCGAGCTCACCCCGACCGGGACCTCCGCCGGTGACCACCACGGCGGTCGTGATCGATCGTGACCGTTGGATACTCACCTGTCACCGCGGTCAGGCGGAGGAAGACGTCTTCGAGCCGCTGACGTCCAGCGCGCAGGTCGGCGAGAGGCAACTCGTGCTCGGCGAGCCACGCAGTGAGCGCCGCGACGTTCGCCGGTGTGGGCGGCGTCGCGACCTCGTACTCACCGGGACTGATCTCGTCCACGAACGCGTTGAGCGCTCGGCCGAGGCCCGCAGTGTCGAGATGTGGTGGCGCGCCGAACCGGATCTCGTCGTGCGCGCTGGAGCTCATCAGTTCGGCCGGCGTACCACTGGCCACGATCTCACCGCGGTCGATGATCACGATTCGGTCCGCGACGCGCTCGGCCTCCTCGAGGTCGTGGGTCGTCACGAGGACGGTGACGCCCAACTGGCGCTGTTCACGGATGAGCTCGCGAATCAGGTGCCGGCCGGCAACGTCGATTCCGGCAGTCGGCTCGTCGAGGAACACCACCTCCGGCTTCCCGACGAGGGCGAGTGCGAGTGAGAGACGCTGTTGCTCACCACCCGACATCTGCCGCCACGTCGTCGCTCGCCGGTGGCCGAGGCCGACCCGTTCGAGCAGCGCGTCGGGATCCTCGGCATCGTCGTAGTACGACGCGAACAGTCGCACGACCTCACGAGGATGGATGCCGGGATACACGCCCCCCGACTGCAACATGGCGCCCACTCGTCGTACGAGAGCGGCATGGTCCGCGATCGGATCGAGTCCGAGCACTCGCGCCCGTCCGCTCGACGGCCGTCGGAATCCTTCCAAGGTCTCGATCGTGGTGGTCTTGCCCGCGCCGTTCGGACCGAGGAGCGCGAGCACTTCACCGGCCGCGACAGAAAACGAAACGTGGTCGACAGCCGTGACGCGTCCATAACGGACGACGAGTTCGTCGACCTCGATCAGGCCCATCGGTCGACCCTACTGCTGGATCTGGGAGCGCAGAACTCGGCCCGAGCGGTCGTCACGCGACAGGTACGGTTCCGCAATGCTCGACATCCGACGCATTCGGACCGATGCGGAAGGTGTCAAATCGGCGCTCGCCCGCCGGAACGATCCGACCCTCGCGTCCGAAGTCGATCGTGTGCTCGCGCTCGACGAAGAGCTGCGCCACATCGCCAAGGAACGGGACGATGGCCGCGCCGCGGTCCGTGAGCTTTCGAACCAGGTTCGTTCGTTGCGCGCCTCGGGCGACATCGCAGGCGCGGAGCGCGTGCAGGACGACGCGCGCCGGAAGGGGGACGACGAGCGTGAGCTCGGCGCGCGCTACGACGAGGTCGCGTCACAGGTGCGCGAGATCCTCTTGCGCATCCCGAACACGCCCGCACCCGAAGCACCTGATGGTGCCGGGCCGGACGACAACGTCGTCCTGCGTGTCGTCGGGTACGACCCTGACGCATACGGCGATCATCAACGCGTCCCGCACTGGGAGATCGGCGCCGAACTCGGACTGCTCGATCCCGAACGCGCCGCGAAGATGTCGGGGTCGATGTTCGTGCTGTACCGCGGCATGGGCGCACGCCTGCTTCGAGCGCTCACCCAACTCGCGCTCGACCGCCACACGTCAGGACTCGACGGATACGAAGAGGTCCGGCCTCCGACGCTCGTGCGTACCGACACGATGGTGTCGACCGGTCACCTGCCCAAGTTCGACGACGACGCGTACCACCTCGAGCGCGACGACCTCTGGGCCATACCCACCGCGGAAGTGCCTCTCACCTCGATGCACCGCGACGAGATCCTCGAACAACGCGACCTGCCCACGCGGTTCTGCGCCTACACGCCTTGCTTTCGGCGCGAAGCAGGCTCGGCCGGTGCCGACACGCGCGGCGCGCTACGCGCGCACGAGTTCGACAAGGTCGAGCTCTTCTCGTACTGCACGCCCGAGCAAGCGGTGGACGTGCAGGCCGACATCCTGAACCGCGCGGAGAGCCTGTTGGTCGATCTCGCCTTGCCGTATCGCGTCGTCGACTTGTGCACCGGCGATCTCGGTTTCTCGAACGCACGGACCTTCGATCTCGAGGTGTTCGCACCGGGGTGCGACCGCTGGCTCGAAGTGTCGTCGGTGTCGTGGTACTCGGACTTCCAAGCTCGGCGCGCCAATGTCCGCTACCGGCCCGAGGGTGGCAAGGGCACCGAGACGTGTCACACGCTCAACGGTTCGGCGCTCGGATGGCCGCGCATCTGGGCTGCCCTGCTCGAGACCAACCGGCAGCCCGACGGCTCGATTGCCCTTCCCAAGGTGCTGCATCCCTACCTCGGAGGCATCGACACCATTTCCCACTGAGGGTCTGGGGACTACGGTCCCCGCTCGGTGTATCGGTTCTGGTCGAGACTCGCCGTCGAGCTCGGCAAGCGAGCCGGCCTCGTGTCCGTCATCGGGCTGCTCGTCACGCTGATCCTCGGCCTAGGCATCACCCGCCTCGACTTCGCGACGGGTCAGGACAGTTATCTCAACAAGAGCGATCAGGTCTACAAGGACAACGTCGCGTACCAAGCCCTGTTCGGTGGGCAGGCGATGCTCACCGTCATCACGATGGATCCGGGACACACCATCGACGAGCTGTTCACCGCCGAGAATCGCCAGCAGTTCACACAAATGCACGAGACCCTCGCGGCGACTGGCGACTACCAGGGGATCATCACCCCGGTGACGGTGATGGAGTTCTCGGATTCGCTCGTGCAGAGCCCCGACGGCAACCCTGCGACGAGCGTCGCCGGCAAGGCGACGTTGACCGCGCTCGGAAAGGAAACGGCTGGCTCTCCGCAGGCGCAGGCCCGCAACGACGACAACGCGCAGACCTTGACCCGGCTGACCGCCATCCCGTTCGAACAGCGCACGCTCGACAACCCCGAGTGGGTCAAGTTCCTGCTCTACGACAACACCGGCGAGATCCGCAAGCCGTTGCGCAGCTTCTTCCCTGATTCGACGCATGCGCAGGTGATCACGCGCCTGCTCGGCAACGAATCGCTCGACGAGGAAGGTGCGGCGGCGACACAGGCGAAGCGCGAGGCCGAAAAGCTCGAGCTTGTGTCGCCGTCGTCGGAGCGGATCGCAACGACCGTCACGACGGGCGCGTCCATCCTCCTCAAGGACATCAACGACTACTTGCGCGGCGGGATGCTCACCCTCGGCGCCATCGCTGTCGCGATCATGGTCGTGATCCTGCTCGTGTTGTTCAACGTCAGATGGCGCCTGCTGCCGCTCGGCGTCATTCTCGTCGGCGTCGTCTGGGCGTTCGGGCTCGCGGGCTATCTGGGGATCCCGCTCACCGTCGTGACGATCGCCGGTCTGCCGGTGATGCTCGGCATCGGCATCGACTACGCGATCCAGATGCACGCGCGCGTCGAAGAGGAGGTGATCATCGACCGTTCGGAGCATCCGATCCAGGAAACCTCCCGCAACCTCGGACCAGCCCTGCTCGTGGTGACGTTCGATGCGATCTTCGCCTTCGCCGCGCTTCGCTTTGCGAAAGTGCCGATGATCCGGCAGTTCGGTTTGCTGCTGGCCGTCGGCATCGCCGCCATATGCCTGTGTTCGATCATCCTCCCGCTCGCCATCCTCGGGATCCGCGAATACAAGTCGCCCACGAAAGGCAAGGACTTCCGCGAAGGACCTCTCGGCCGCCTCGTCGTCTGGCTCGGATCGCTCCCGGCCGCGTGTGCGCTGCCGCTGATCATCTTCAGCCTCGGGATCTTCTTCGTCGGCATCAGCGTCGAGGATCGCTTGACGCTGCAGACCGACCCCATCCAGTGGGTCAACCAGAAGTCGCAGGTGATCAAGGACATCGACGAGGTCGAGGCGCAAGTGCATTCGTCCAACGAGATGGGTGTGTACGTCACCGCGCCGAGCGTCTTCACGGACGACGTCGTCCAGTTCGTCCACACGTTCACCGCGGACACGCTCGCGAAGTACGAGCCGTCAGGGCGCATCGCCACGGCCTCGAGCATCGAGACGACCATCGGTGACCTCATCTCCGTCCCAGGCGCGAGTGACATCGCGCCGACCGGCGCGGACATCGAGGCCGCGTACAACGTGGCGCCGGACGACATCAAGGCCTCGACCGTCAGCGCTGATCACAAGGCGATGAACATCATCTTCCGCACCGGTCCCGGCTCACTGGAGGACCGTGCGCCCATGGTGCGCGCCGTACGCGACGAGACCCATCCTCCCGCCGGTATTCGTGCGACACCGTCGGGACTCGCGGTCGTGGGTGTCGGATTGCTCGACAACCTCGAGGCCAACCGGATTCTGCTGACGTATCTCGCCATCCTGTTCGTGTTCCTCTTCCTCGCAGTGCGCCTGAAGTCGGTCATCCGCGCGCTGCTGTCGCTGGTTCCGGTACTGATCGCCGTCGGCTTGGCATCGACGGTCGCGTTCGTCTTCGGTCTCAAGCTCAGCCCGATGACAGCAGTGGGCGGACCATTGGTCGTCGCCGCGTGCACGGAGTTCACGTCGCTGATCCTGCTGCGGTTCATCGAGGAACGCGACCGTGGGTTGGAGCCGAAGCTTGCCGTCGACGTGGTCGCGTCGCGCACGGGTCGCGCGTTCATCGTGTCCGCGCTCACCGCGATCGCGGGTGTGGCGGTGCTGTCGTTCTCGTCGTTGCCGTTGCTGCGCGACTTCGGCCGCATTGTCGCGATGAATGTCACCGTTGCGCTCTTGAGCGCGCTGGTCGTGCTTCCTCCGATGCTCGTATGGGCCGACCGGCGCAACTGGGTATCCCGCGGGATGTTGCATCACCGCCACGACCCCTACATTCCGACGCCGCGTCCGGGCGCAGCCGCGGCTGCCGAGGTCCCCGTCGGCGATTGACTCTGGCGGTCCGCTGAGTCCGCTCAGTCGTGGTGTTCGTCGATGCTGCGGCGGGTCGCGGCGTAGAGCGCTTCGGGGGTGAGGACACCGAGGAACCGGTCGTCCCCGTCGAGCACAGCCACCCAGCCCGCGTCGTACAGCAGCACCTCCCCGAACGCGTCCTTGAGCGTGTCCGTCACCCGCACCCACGCCTCGAGCCGTTGCAGCCGGTCGGCAACGCGTCCCTCACCTTCGGCTCGCTCACGTTGCAGGTAACCACGCAGCCGCCCGTAGTCGTCGAGAGCGACGGCGAACTCCTGCCCGCCGTCGTCGAGTTGCTGCCGCGCGTCGGCCAGGTCGAGGTCGGCGGGAAGCACCGGAGGCTGCACGAGGTCGGACAGATCGATAGATGTGACCTTCAAGCGCTTCAAAGCGCGGTCCGCGCCGACGAAGTCCGCGACGAAATCGTCCGCAGGACGGCCGAGCACCTCCGCGGGCGAGTCGTACTGCGCGAGGTAGCCACCTTCGCGGAGGATCGCGATGCGGTCGCCGAGCTTGACCGCTTCCTCGATGTCGTGCGTGACGAACACGACGGTCTTCTTGACTTCCGCTTGGAGACGCAGGAACTCGTCCTGCAACCGCTCACGGTTGATGGGATCGATGGCGCCGAAGGGCTCGTCCATCAGCAGCACAGCAGGATCGGCGCCGAGCGCGCGCGCCACCCCCACTCGCTGGCTTTGCCCACCTGACAGCTGACTCGGATAGCGGTCGCGGTACGCGGCCGGATCGAGTCCGATCAGCTCGAGCAGCTCGTCCACCCGCGCCCGCACCTTCTGTTTGGGCCAGCCCAGCAGGCGTGGGACGGTCGCGATGTTGGTGCCGATGGTCTGATGAGGGAAGAGCCCGATCTGCTGGATCACGTAGCCGATGTGGCGGCGTAGCTCGACCGGGTTGATCCTCGTGACGTCGTCGCCGTCGAGGAAGATGCGACCGCTGGTCGGCTCGATGAGCCGGTTGATCATCCGCAGCGTGGTGGTCTTGCCGCAACCCGACGGGCCGACGAGCACACAGATCTCGCCGGCATCGACGTCGAGGCTCAACTCGTGGACAGCGACGGTGCCGTTCGGATAGCGCTTGGTGATCTTGTCGAGGCGGATCAACGGAGAAACGAGTCCCAGGGGAGGATCAGCACGTCGAGGCTAGCCTCGGCTCGCAGTGGTCTTCGCGAGCAACGTCGACCGTTGGTTGTGGTGGGACTGGATTGGACGCAACACCGACCTGATCTGGTCGTCGTTGCGCGAGCACGTGATCCTCGCGGCTGGCGCGGTCGGTCTCGGGCTGTTGATCTCGATTCCCGTCGGCATTGCCGCCGCGCGCTGGCGTTGGCTGTACGCACCGGTGCTTGCGGTCACCGGCGTGCTGTACACCATCCCCGCGCTGGCCGCGTTCGCGCTGTTGCTTCCGCTGACGGGACTGTCGCGAACGACGGCGCTGATCCCGCTCACGACGTACACGCTGCTCATCCTCGTGCGCAACGTCGTCGAGGGTCTCGACGGCGTGCCCGGTGACATCAAGGACGCCGCCGATGGCATGGGCTACAGCCGCACGCGCCGGCTCCTTCGCATCGAGCTGCCGTTGGCCGTCCCCGCGATCATGGCCGGCGTACGGATCGCCACCGTGACCGTCATCGGTTTGGCCGCCGTCGCCGGACTGCTGGCCATCCCGAGCCTCGGGAACCTCATCTACATCGGGCAGAACCGGCCGATCCGCACCGCGATCACCGTCGGGATCGTGTTGTCCGTCGCGCTGGCCGTTACCGCGGACCTCATTCTCTCGTTGATCCAACGCCTGTTGACGCCCTGGGCCCGAGTCCGAGCGGAGCGATGAACTTCTTCCAGGACATCGCGACCTGGTTCAACGATCCTTCGCACTGGCGCGGCGACGCCGGTATCCCGAACCGGTTGCTCGAGCACATCCAGTACTCGATCTGCGCCATCGTCGCGGCGATCCTCGTCGCGATGCCGATCGCGGTCTGGCTCGGGCATCGCCGGCAGTTCGGCACGATCGCCGTCAACGTGTCGAATCTCGGACGCGCCATCCCGTCCTTCGCCATCCTGGTTCTGGGGACGCAAGCGTTCGGGCTGCTCGAGCTTCCGGTCATCGGTTCGTTCACCACGTTCGTCGCCCTAGTCGCGCTCGCGGTACCTCCGCTGATGACCAACTCGTATGTCGCGGTCGCCGAGGTGCCGGACGAGCTCCGGGATGCCGCCCGAGGCGTCGGCATGAGCGAGCGGGGCATCCTGCGCCGGGTCGAGCTGCCGGTGGCGGTACCGCTGCTGATGGCGGGCGTGCGTACTGCGTCCGTCCAGGTCGTTTCGACGGCGACGATCGCCGCTTTCGTCGGAGCCGGCGGTCTCGGGCGCTACATCATCGACGGGCGCGCGATCTTCGACAACACTGAGATCTTCGCTGGAGCCTTGCTCGTCGCCGTGCTCTCCTTGGCTACTGAGATCTCGTTGGGGTTTGCCCAGCGTGCACTCACTCCACGGGGGCTGCGCGCCGAGTTGGTCACGGCGAGAGCTGCCGCGGTAGTGGCGACCCCTATCCCCGACGGAAAGGTCGGCTTGTGATCACGAAACCGGTACGGGTGCTCCTGAGCGCCGCTGTCGTCGCTGCGCTGTTGGCAACGGCCTGTGGGAGTGACAGCTCAAACAACAACGCGAACAGCGCGGCGTCGTCATCCGGCGCCGCGGCGACGTTCACGTTCGTGCCCCTCGACTCCGGTGGTCCCAACACCAAGGCGGCGCTCGACAAGGGTGACATCCAAATCGCCGTGCTGTACTCGAGCGATGGCTCGCTGATCAAGAACAAAGACAAGTGGGTAGCCCTCGAGGACGACAAGAAGCTGCAACCCGTCGACAACTTCGCGCCCGCCGTCATCAAGACCAAGGCAACGCCGCAAGTCACGGCTGTCCTTGACGCCGTCGACGCAAAGTTGACCAAGGAAGCAGTCCAGAATGCGGTCGCTTCTGTGTCGATCGACGGGGAGAACCCGGAGGACGTCGCCACGAAGTTCTTGACCGACAACAAGCTCCCGCCTTCCGGCACGACGGCCACTGGGACGTTCGTCGTCGGTAGCGCCAACTTCGCCGAATCGGAGTTCGCTGCGCAGCTCTACGGCCAGGCGCTGCAGAAGGCAGGCGCGACCGTGTCGTACAAGATGGACTTCGGCGCGCGTGAGGCATACCTGCCCGCGCTGGAACAGGGGCAGCTCGATCTGGTCCCCGAGTTCATCGGCACCCTCGCTACGTTCCTCGGCGGCGAATCGTCGAACGACCTGACGGCCACGCTCAACGACGCGAAGCAACGAAGCGAAGCCAAGGGTTTCACCCTCACCAAGCCGGCGCCCGCCGACAGCGTCAATACGTACGTGGTGACCAAGCAAACTGCGGACAAGTACGGGCTCAAGAATGTGTCGGATCTCGCCAAGGTCAGCGACCCGCTGAAACTCGGTGGACCGCCCGAGTGTCCGAAGCGGCAGCCATGCCTCCTCGGCCTCAAGTCGGTGTACGGCCTGAAGTTCAACGCCTAGATCCGGTCGAACAAACGTTCGGCTAAGCTGTGCGGCGATGGCCGCCGGTCAGCTGCGCTGGACACTCGCCGACGCACCCCAGCCCCAGGCCACGCTCTTCGACGACCCGATCTTCGAGCGTGAGCCGGGGCGGGGTGAGTTCCGCGGGATGGAGTTCCTCCATGTCCGAGCCAAACGGATCATCAACCGGGTGAAGGGCGCGCCGTTCGGCTTCGAGTACACGATCAATGCGTACCGGGGCTGCAGCCACGCATGCGTGTACTGCTTCGCCCGGCCCACTCACGCCTACCTCGACCTGAACACCGACGAGGACTTCGATCGCAAGATCGTGGTCAAGGTCAATGCCGTCGAGCGCTTGCGCGCGGAGCTCCGGCCACGCACCTGGGGCGGCGACCTCATCGCCATGGGCACGAACACGGATCCCTACCAGCGATGTGAAGGCAAGTACCACCTGACCCGCGGCATCGTCGAGACGTTGATCGACTACGACAACCCGTTCTCGATCCTGACCAAGTCGACGCTCGTGCTACGCGACCGGGACCTGCTCACGGAGGCAGCCGGACGGGGAAGAGTCCGAGTGAACTTCTCCATTGGCACGCTCGACGAGCACGTCTGGCGAACCACCGAGCCCGGCACCCCGCATCCACTGCAACGCATCAAAGCGGTCGAGCAACTGAACGCGGCCGGGATCCCGTGCGGCGTGCTTGTCGCGCCGATCCTGCCCGGCCTGTCCGACGCGCCCGAACAACTCGAGGCCGTCACGCGCGCGTGCAACGACGCCGGCGCGGTGTCGATCACGCGGGTGATGCTGCATCTTCGCCCCGGCGTCAAGGAGGTGTTCCTCGCACATCTCGCCCAGACCCATCCTCACCTCGTCGACCACTATCGGCGTCTCTACGGCTCACGGACCCACCTCCCCCGCTCGTTTCGGCGTTCGGATGGGCCCCCAGGAGGCCATCCTGAACGCAAGAACGCAGAGAGTCAGCTGAGGTTGTTGTAGAGGCGGGTCAGGTCGAGCTCCACCTCGCGGGTCTGGCCGCCGATGTCGAGGAACCGCTCCATGCGCGCGATCGCATCCGGGTCGAGCAACGTACGCGAGAACCACCACTCCTCAGCACAGAGGCCGGGGATCGGATCCGGTAGTCCGTGGTTCGCAGAAGCCTTGACCGCCGCGATTGCCCCCGCGGGGAACGATGCGATCCGTGCTGCGAGCTCGTCGACGTACTCGTGCAGCGGCTTGGACGGCAACGCGCGGTTGACCCATCCCCATCGTTCTGCGGTGGCGGCGTCCACATCGCCGCAGCCGAGCATGACCTCGAGCGCACGGGCGCGGCCGACGAGCATGGGCAGCCGCTGCGTCCCGCTACCGCCGGGGATGATGCCGAGCGCGGCCTCAGGCTGACCGAGCATCGCCCGGTCGAGGTCGGCGAAGCGCATGTCCATCGACGACACGAGTTCAGACCCGCCGCCGCGCACGCGTCCCTCGATCACGGCAATGGTGGCCTTCGGCATCGTGCGGAACCGATCGACCATCGCATGGAAGAACCCGAGTGCGTCGTTTGGCGCGCTTCGTTCTTCGCGTGGCAGTCCGAGTATGAGGGTCACATCGGCGTGCGCGATGAAGAAGTCCTCGTCCGCGGACGACATGACGAGCACCTTGATGTCCATGTCTTCTTCGACAGCGCGACCAAGGCGGTCGAGCTCGAGCATCAAGGGCAGATCGAGCAAGTTGATCGGAGGGTGGTCGATCACGGCTCGCACCACGCCGTCCGCCGAGTCCACCCGCATCGTTTCGAAGTCGTCATACGCCATGGCGGCAAGCTAGACACCAATGGACCTCGGCGACATCGATCCGGACCCGATCACACAGTTCAAGCGATGGCTGGACGACGCGACTGCATCACTGCCCGAACCGTCGGCGATGGTGCTGGCCACCGCCGACGCCTCCGGACGGCCGTCCGCCCGTCACGTGCTGCTGAAGGGCATCGATGAGCGCGGCTTCGTGTGGTTCACCAATTACGAAAGCGCCAAGGCTCGAGATCTGCGCGCCAATCCTCGGGCCGCGCTGGTGTTCCCGTGGTTCCCGATCCGGCGGCAAGTGATCGTGAGCGGTTCGGTGACGACCGTCGACGAGGCCGAGTCGGACGACTACTTCGCGACGAGAGACCGCCGCAGCCAGATCAGCGCCTGGGCATCACCGCAAAGTGAGGTCATTGCTGATCGCGAGTGGCTCGTACGGCGCGTCGTCGAGTTGGAGGCTCGATTCGAAGGCGCGGACGTTCCTCGTCCACCGTTCTGGGGCGGCTACCGACTGACACCCGATCGCATCGACCTCTGGTACAACCAGCCGGACCGGCTCCACGATCGGTTCAGGTACGAACGCACAGAGGACGGCTGGGAGATCTCACGCCTCGCGCCCTGATCCGACACGAACTCCCTCCCCTACGGGTCGCTCGTTCGTGCTGTCGGCTCGTCGCTGGCGCTTCCCTCGCCGACCCTGCCGGAGTCCCACGACGTGACGGCAGTGACCAACCCTTCGATGAGTGCCTCCGTGTACTCGGGCTTGCTCAACGGCGTCGTTCCCCGCACGCGGGGTGGCAGCTCCAGTTGCACCCCCTTCGACGGCGGCAGGTTCACCGGGTTCCTCGGGTGCACGCCTCGCAACGCCGTCGGGATGTCGTCGAGCGCGTCGATGACCGTGTAGCCGTGCGGACCGATCCACGTGCGGAGCGCGTCGCCGAGATGGCAGGCAAGGTCACGGTTCGCGCCGCCGAGCAGGACCGTGGTCCAGTAGCCCTCGCGTCCGTAGCCGTGCACCGCGAGCGCGACGTCGACGTGTTCGATGAACTTCGTCAGCTGTGGTGACGCCGACGGCTGCACCGAGGTGGACGGGATGTGCCATCGCAAGTCGCTCGGTTGCAGCACCGCGTACAGCGACGCTCCTGCTTCTTCGGCGACTCGCGTCGCGATGGTGTCCGTCGCCTTCTCGAGGTTGCCGCCGTGGAAGGCCATGACCCCGAACGTCGATCGCAGCTCGCACACCTCTTCGACGCCTGGATGAGCCAGGAGCTCCTCGAACACGGATCCTCAGCCGACGCTCGCGTCGGCGTCGCTCTCATCGCGCGCCGACGAGCGAACCAGCGACAGATAGGCGACCGCGCCGGCCACGACCGCGGCCAGGGCGACGCCCAGCAGGAGCCGGTTGCGGGAGATGGTGTCCGCCGCCTGGGATGACCAGTCGGTGACCAGCGTGACCGTCGCGTCGTCCGTCGACCCGCGGATCTCGATCCAGCCGTACCACGCCACATACGTGCCGGTCAGCACCAGGAGACCTCCGGCGATGCGGCTCACGTACGGCAGGACGTGTCGCAGGCCGTGGACCACCGATTGGCGCGCCAGCGCCAGCGCAACCGTGAGTGACACCAGCACGACACCGAACCCCAGCGTGAATGCCACGAAGTACGCGACGCCCGACGCCAAGCCGCGACCGAACACACCGCTGATGGCCGCGAGGAAGATCGGAAGTTCACAGCCGAGCGACGCGACTGCATACGAGACTCCGAAGACCGCCATCGACGCGATCCCTCGCGTGCGGCCGCCCCGATCGAGGCGCGGCACGCGAACGTTCAGCTCGAAGCCCGCCAGCAGCGCGATGCCGAGGATGACGAGCGCACTGCCGATCACGAGCGAGATCCACGGGGCCACGTCGTAGACACTGCGCGTCACCCGGCTGACGACGAGCCCGAAGACAGCGAAGGTCGCCGCGAATCCGAGCGTCACGGCGAGGCCGACCAGTAGCGCCCGTGCCACGCTGCCACGGGGATCGTCCTCGTCGCGTCCTTCGAGTCCGATGAAGAACGACAAGTACGCGGGCAGCATGGCAAAGCCGCACGGGTTCACGGTCGCCACCATTCCGGTGGTGAAGGCCAGTGCGAGCGGGGCGTCGATCACGTGATGAACCCGTGCTGGCGCAGCTGCTGGTCGAGGTCGTCGACGTCGAGCGCGCCGAGGTGCTGGTAGACGATCTTGCCATTCGCGTCGAGCAGCACGGTGGTGGGCAGCGCGGTGCCGCCGAGACTCTGCAGGATCGACGCATCCGGGTCGAGGCCCATGTCCCACGTGACGCCGACCGATTCAACGAAGGCTTGGCCGCTCGGAACCGTGTCCTGCACGTCGAGTCCGAGGAAGGCGACCTTGGCGCCGGCCTTGCGGTGGACCTGCTCCAGCGCCGGCATCTCGGTCTGGCAGGGCACACACGTCGACGAGAAGAAGTTCACGACGACGGGCTTGCCTCGGTAATCCCGAATGCTGGCCTTCGACCCGTTGAATCGGGAGAAGGAGGCATCGAGGGTCTTGTTGTCGGATCCGCCACCACCGCACGCACCGAGAACCAAGAACACGCACGCGATCGAGACACCAACCACGCGCCGCATCGGTACGACGGTATCTGCACCTGCGCATGCCGCGGGAGTCGCTTCACCGGAGCGAAGCGACGCCCGGAGCATGCATCAGGTGGGTTCCCCCGCACGCACCTTCGGGCCGGGGCTCGCGTGTCACGTCGTGGAGAGGGGGGCCACTCCACGACGCAGGCCGTTGCCCCGGCCCGATCGTCAGGCGGTGCGGAGACGGTCTTGCAGGTGCAGGGGCACCGGGACGTCGGGTAGTTCGTCCTCGGGGCGGGGCACCTTGGGCGGACGGCCGCGGCGCCGCTTGCTTGCCAGCACCCTGCCGTTGAGGAAGAGCTGACCTCCCCAGACGCCCCACGGCTCACGTCGTTCGAGGGCGCCCTCGAGGCACTCGGCGATGACCGGGCACTTGGCGCATATGGCCTTGGCCCGCGCGATGTCCTGCAACTCCTCACTGAAGAACAGCCCGCTCATCGTGCCCGCAAGGTCGTTGCAGCGGGCGTCCCCCCACCAGTGGGTCGACGACGCCAGCTCGCTCGCCAGCACGCTTATCTCGGTTTCCGTCTGCGGGGCAAACATCGGATCCCCTTCCCCATCCTCTTTTGGTTGTGTTTTCGAGTCAGAAATGCAGAAAGGCCGTCGGGTTGCCCCGACGGCCTTTGGAATCTCTGTCCCTCACAGTGCTTACTGCGAGGGCTCCCAAAGCCGTCGGGACGGGTGGTCGTCCACGAACATGCGGGTGGCCGGCTTGATCACCTGGGTGGTGCCGAGCCACGCGCAACCACCAATGAGGGACGAACCAGCAGCCGGGCGCGGCGCGGCGGCGTGGGGCATCCCCTTCGCCTTGTGATATGCGCCGATCTTCGTCACCGGTTGCCTCGAATCTGGAGTCCTGCGAGGTCTGTCGACCTCGAACTTCTCGGGCATCGAACTACGCCGTTGTCACCCCGTCAACTCATTATTTGTCACACGGTTCGCGAATGCATTCGTCAGCCGAGGGAGTAGAGGAGAGTGCCGTCTTTCTCCTCCCTCGTCACCTGTCCGGACAGGCGCAGGTGCTCGAGGTGGGCATAGGTCTCGCTCTCGGCCATCGGGCCCCACGAACGCTGGCGGAACAGGCGCTGCGACAGGTGCTCGACGGTGCCCTCTCCGAGGTCGCTCGTCGCCTCTCGTAGACGAGCGAGGCGCTCCTCGTGATGGCGCTCGATGTCCTTGACGCGGCCGCGGAGGTCGTCGAAGGGGTGGCCGTGCGCGGGCAGCGCCAGGGTGACGCCTTCGAACTCGGCGACCTTCTCGAGCGAGGCGAAGAACGCGCTGAGTGGATCAGGTCCCGCGTCGATGCCGGAGATGTGCGGTGTGATCGTCGGCAGGACGTGGTCTCCGGAGAGCAGGACACCGCCTGCGGGATCGAACAGACACAGGTGGTCGGGCGTGTGTCCCGGCGTGTGGACCGCGACCCATTCACGCTTGCCGAGCTCGATGACCTCGGCGTCGGCCAGACGGACGCTCGGGCTGGGTGTCGCGAACCACTGCTTCCTCAGCGGCTTCATCAGTCGGTACCGCACGCGGGCTTTGAGCGGGGGCCGCGGGTGCTTGCCGCCCCAGGGCGTCGTCTGGTTCCACGGCCTGCGCGGGTCCGGCGGCACCTCGATGTCGGTGTCGCCGTCGACCGCTTCGAGCTCGAGCTCACCTTTGTCGGTCGGATCCCACCACGTCCGGAACGAGCGCGACGTGATCACACGCGCACCGGCCTGCTCGCGCAACCGTCCCGACGCGCCGAAGTGATCGATGTGCGAATGCGTCACGACGACCGAGTGGACGTTGCGCAACCCGAACCCCGCCTGCTGAAAGCGGTCGAGCAGCACCTTCCATGGCTGTGGTCCGGGCATGCCGGGATCGACGAGCGTGTACCCGCGCTCGTCCTCCATGGCGTAACAGTTGACGTGACCCAACCCCGGCATGTGCAGCGGCAGCTGCATGCGGAGGATGCCCGGCGCGACCTCGCTGATGTCGGTCGTCGCCTGTTCCGCTTCCTGCCGTGGCATGCCTCGCACGCTACTTGACCCCTTGGTCAAGTCCGCCAGCCCATGACCTCGAATGTTGGTGCGCCGTGGCCCTCAGCGGGGCCACGGCGCACCAACATTGATCAGGCGTCGGGCGGCCGGAAGACGTGCTCGCGGTAGTAGCGCAGCTCCGCGATGCTCTCGACGACGTCGTCGAGTGCGCGGTGCGCGCCGGCCTTCTCGGGGGCGGAAGCGAGCATGCCGGGGTACCAGCGGCGGACGAGCTCCTTGATCGACGACACGTCGACCGACCTGTAGTGGAGGAACTCCTCGACCTCCGGCAAGTACGCGGCCAGGAACCGTCGGTCGGTGCCGATGGAGTTGCCGCACAACGGCACCGAGCGCGGCTCCGGAACGTGCGACTTGATGAGCGCAAGTGTCCGCTCACCAGCGTCGGCCAACGAAACCTCCGACGAGCCGATCGCATCGAGGAGCCCTGACGACGAGTGCATGGTGCGCACCACCTCGTCCATCTCGACGAGCGCTTCAGGAGGTTGGTGCACGACGAGATCAAGTCCGTCGCCGACGACGTTGAGCTCGTCGTCCGTGACGATGGTGGCGATCTCGACGATGACATGGCGCGACGGATCGAGTCCCGTCATCTCGAGGTCCATCCAGACGAGCACTGCGGCACCATAGATTCACCGCGTGGTCCGAGTGCCCATCGTTCGCCTCGACCCGGATCTGCCCGTTCCGTCGTACGCGCATGCCGGCGACGCAGGGGCTGACCTCTACGCCCGCGAGACGGTCACGATCGCGCCCGGAGGCGGGAGAGGGGTCGTGCCGACCGGAATCGCGGTCGCCATCCCGGAGGGTTACGCGGGGTTCGTGCTGCCCCGCAGCGGGCTCGCCTTGCGTCACGGGATCACCTGTCTCAACACACCCGGGCTCATCGACGCCGGGTACCGCGACGAGGTACGCGTGATCCTGGTCAACACCGATCCACACGAGATGTACACCGTGCAGCGCGGCGACCGTATCGCCCAGCTCGTGGTGCAAGCTGTCGATGCATCTGCGTTCGATGTCGTCGACGCGCTCCCAGATTCGGAGCGAGGCCTCCGAGGCTTCGGCAGTTCCGGAACATGACAAAGCTGGGCAATGGTTTCCACAGGTTTGCACAGGAGATGCTGTCTGAATCCCTAGGCTGTGGCCTGTGACCGATGCCGTTCTCATCGAGTCGATTCCAGCTTCACGACGAGCGTTGCTCGACGCGTTGAAGCGGCGGGGCGAGGCGAGGGTCGACGAATTGGCGGGAGCGCTCGGCGTGACGGTGAGCGCGGTGCGCCAGCACCTCGCCGCGCTCCAAGCCGAGGGCTGGATCCTGCATCGCGAGGTGCGCGCCGGTCCGGGACGCCCACACCATCTGTACCGGTTGAGCCCCGAAGGGGATCGCCTGTTTCCGCGCGCGTATGCCGCGATCACCATCGATCTACTGGCCGAAGCCGAGGCGGAGGATCCCGAGATCGTCGAGCGGATGTTCGAGCGCCGTCGCGTCCGGCGCGTCGAGCGCGCGCAGGAACGGCTCGAAGGCAAGTCTTTGCCCGAACGCGTCTACGAGCTCACTCGCATCCTCGACGAGGACGGCTACCTCGCGGAGGCGATCGACCTGCCAGACGGCAAGTTCCGGATCGTCGAGCACAACTGCGCCATCCTCGCCGTCGCGTCGAAGTACGGAACGGCGTGTGGGACTGAACTGGAGTTCATCCGTGAGGTCCTGCCCGACGCGAAGGTGGAGCGTGTCGCGCATCTCCTCGCGGGCGGTCACGTGTGCGCTTACGAGGTGTCGTCCGCCAAGCGCACCCCCAAGAAGCCGTCACCCACCTCATAGCAGAGCACGACGTTCTCTCCCTTACAGCGGCTCACCCGTTCGCCCAGTGCCTCGTACACCTGCGCACGGATGGCGGCGACGCCGTTGGCATCGATGCCGCTGCGATCGGCCAGCGCCTCCATGGTGGCGACTGCGACGTCCACGTAGCGCGACTGCGCGGGGAGTACCAAGCGGATCTCCTCGCCGGCCACACTCAACCCTCGCGCACGACGTCTGTCGGTGCCTTGTCGTCTCGCAGACCGAGATAGCTGGGATGCCGCAGGATGCCTTCGTCCGTCCACTCGCCGAACTCGACCTCCGCAACCAGTTCGGGACGAACCCAGTGCGCGACGCGAGCGACGATGCGCGGCGGTTCCTGATCGAACGGTGACGCCACGATCTCGCGCGCCGCGAGCAGTGCGCCCAGGTGCTCGAGTTCGCGCGTCTTGAATCCAGTGCCCACCTTGCCGCAATACTGCAGCGCGCCGTTCTGATAGACGCCGACGAGCAACGAACCGAGGTAGCCCTCGCGGTTGCCTTCGCCCGGTTGCCAGCCGCCGATGACGAACTCCTGTCGCAGGCGCGCCTTCACCTTTCGCCACGCCGGCGATCGCTTGCCCGGGACGTACGGGCTGTCGACGCGCTTGGCCATCACACCCTCGAGGCCTTGTTCCTTCGCGGCATCGAGCAGCGACTGACCCTCGCCGGCGGATCGTTGCGGCGGGACGGTCCAGCAGCCCTCGTCGGGCACGAGCTCGGTGAGCAACCGCTTGCGCTCGGTGTACGGCAGCGGCGTCACGTCGTGGCCGTCGAGGTGGAGGAGGTCGAACAGGACATAGCTGATCGGTACCTCTTCCGCGCGGCGGCGAACTTCGGCGGCGCTGCCGACGTGCATCCGCTGTTGCAGCTTGCCGAAGCTGGGTCGTCCCTTGTCGTCGAACGCGACGACTTCACCGTCGAGTACGACGGTGTGCCCTGCGAGTGCATCGGCGAGAGCGCCGAGTTCGGGGTACCGGCTCGTTGCGTCGATGCCGTTGCTCGACATCAGCGTGAGCTTCCCGGGACGGATGACCGTGAGGATCCGCATGCCGTCCCACTTGATCTCGAACGCCCAGCCGTCCTCGTCCACCGGGAGCGTCCCGGTGACCGCTTTCATCGGTCTGAGCTCTTCGAGCTTCACCGACTACAACACTCGCATGGGAGATTCACTTGCGGGACAGGCAGGGCTCATCACCGGGGGCGGAAGTGGAATCGGGTTGGCCTGTGCTCGCCACCTCGTGCGAGACGGCGCATCGGTCACGCTCATGGGCCGTTCGAAGGATCGGCTGAAGGCCGCCGCGGATGCGCTTGCGACCGACGTCTCGGGGGACGCCAAGGTGCAAATCGTCGCGGGAGATGCATCGTCGGAGGAGGACATGGCCACCGCGGTCGAATCAGCGTCCACGGTGACAGGGGCACTCCAGCTCGTCGTCGCATCCGCCGGCACCGGAACCATGGGACCGGTCGTTGCCACCTCGATGTCCGAATGGGAGCGCGTGCTCAACGTGAACCTCACGGGCACCTTCCTGACGATCAAGCACGCTGCTCCCGCCCTCGCACGCGGCGGCGGTGGATCGATCGTTGCCATCTCATCGATCGCCGGGCCACTCACCCATCCGTACATGGCGCCCTACTCGGTGTCGAAGGCGGGCATCGAGACGCTCGTCCGCAATGCGGCCGACGAGCTCGGCCGCGCTGGCGTGCGGGTCAACGCCGTGCGTCCCGGACTGGTCCCCACCGAGCTCGCCGATCCGCTCGTGTCGGACGAGCGGGTGCGAGCCGACTATCTCGCGCAGATGCCGTTACATCGGCTCGGCACTGTCGACGACATCGCGGCCGGGGTGCGCTACCTGCTGGGGCCGGAGTCGTCGTGGGTCACCGGCCAGATCCTGGCGATCGACGGTGGCCACACGCTGCGTCGCGGACCCGACATCGAGCATTGGGCCAGGGCGATGTACGGCGACGCAGTGGTGGACGTTGCCGCCGAGTCCGGCTGAGGCTCCCTCAGCTCTGCCCGGACGGGAACTGCACGGTGACCTCGAGCTCTTCGGTGCCTCGCACGATGCCCACGCGAACCTCGCCGGGAGCGCCGTCGAGCGCATCGAAGAGATCGTCGGCATTGGACAGCGGCTGTCCGTTGATGCTCACGAGCAGATCGCCTTGGCGGATGCCGGCGGCTGCTGCCGCGGAGTCGTCTTCGACCACCCGAACCAAGAGGCCATCGCGCTCGTCGAGTCCGACGGAGCGGCGCAAGGCGCGTGACACATGCGCTGGAGCGAGGCCGACCCCGAGGCGCCGGCGCGTCCTCGCCTGGCCAGCGGTGAGCGCGGCGACTCGATCCTGCAATTCCTGATCTGCGGGGATGGCGAGGTAGAAGCCGTCTCCGAGTCGATTGGTGTTGAGTCCGATCACGGTCCCGCCGAGTGACACCACCGGTCCGCCCGACGAGCCGCGAGGCAACGGCGCGGTGTGCTCGAGGCTTCCCTTGATGCGACGGCCGCGCGGCCCACGGAAGGCTCGCTCGGTGCCGCTCACCATCCCGAACGACACGCGCTCGCCGCCGCCGAGCGCGCGGCTGACGGCGAAGACGACGTCACCAGTCGACGCGGGTTCGGACGACCAGGTCACCGCTGGCACCCCACCCGTGTCGACGCGGACAACAGCAAGGTCGCCGTCGATGTCGATTCCCGCGACGGTCGCGACATCCTGGCGGCCGTCGGCGAAGGTCACCAGCGTCTCGTCACCCCGGAGGTTGTGTGCATTGGTGGCGACGAGCCCGTCGCCGACCACGACCCCACAGCCCCGGCCGCCGTTCCGGCCGATCCGCACGACCGAGGGGGCGACGGCCTCCAGCGCGGACGTCGCGGCGTGGGACAGATCTTCGAAGACACTCATTTCCTACTTCTCCCTAGTGAGTTGCAATTCGCAAGTTACCCTGGTGGGTTCATGACGACAACCACCTCTTCCGGGCAACATGAACGCGTGCCGACCGAACCACCCGAAGCGACGGCCCTCGAAGAAGCAGTGGCACAGGTCGGCGACCGTTGGACGTTGCTGGTGGTGAATTCGCTGCTCGACGGACCGCGACGGTTCAACGAACTGCTCGGGGGCATGACCGGCCTCGCGCCCAACGTCTTGTCGAAGCGGTTGCGGCATCTCGAGGTGTCCGGGCTCGTGGTGGCCACGCCCTACACGCGGCGGCCACCCCGCTTCGACTACCGGCTCACGGCCACGGGCGCCGAACTGGCCAGCGCGTTGCGACTCCTCGCGCACTGGGGCTCCACCGGACACCCCGACGTCGTTCCCATCCACCACAGCGCCTGTGGCACCCCGGTCGAAGCGCGCTGGTACTGCCCGACCTGCGCGCGGCTCGTCGAAGGCGACGAAACCGGCGACACCCGCTTCGTGTGATGCCGCGCTGTGATGCCGCGCTGGCGAACGGGCGGTGATCGGTGGGCCGCCCGGGGCTCGAACCCGGCACCTTGAGATTAAAAGTCTCCTGCTCTGCCCGATGAGCTAGCGGCCCGGCCGGAGCGTACTCACGCCTTGGGCGTCGACTCGCTCGACAAGCTCGCCATGGTCGTGCGGAGCAACGAGTCGGCCTGCAAGTTCGGCAGTCCCGAACCGCCGTCGATCACGATGTTCTGTCCGGTGATGTAGCGGGCCGCTTCCGAGCACAGGAACGCGATGACGGCGGCTACGTCGTCCGGTGATCCCACTCGTTGCATCGGCGTGCCCTCGCGTGCCGCGTGGAGCCATGCGGGGTTCGACGTCACCATCGTCGTCAGCGGTGTGTCGATCAGTCCTGGTGACACACAGTTGACCCGGATGGTCGGGGCGTACTCGAGCGCGGCCGTCATCGTGAGGTTCACGAGGCCCGCTTTCGCGGCGGAGTACGGGGCCTCTCCCGGCAACGGCCGCAGCGCGTTCAGCGATGCGTTGTTGACGATGCAGCCGCCGCCCGCCTCGAGCAGCAGTGGCACCACGGCGCGCATGCAAGAAAAAGCGCCGGTGAGGTTCACGCCGACGACAAGGGCCCATTCCTCGTCGCTGTACTCGTGGAGGGGCTTGTTGCGTCCCATCCCCGCGTTGTTCACCAGATCCGTGACGCCGCCGAGCGTTGCTGCAGCCTCGCGCACCGCGCTCGCCACTTGTTGGGAGTCGGCAACATCACAGGCGATACCCACACCGCCGACTTCGCGTGCCGTCGCATCGGCCGCGTCGCCGCGGCGATCGAGTACCGCGACCCGCGCGCCGGCCGCGGCGAAATGGCGGCATACCGCGGCACCGATGCCGGATCCACCGCCCGTGACGATGGCTCGATGCCCGTCCAGTGCGCCCACGGCGGGCGATCCTGTCACGAGCATCACGCCGGCGCGCCGTTCTACGCTCGGGCCGATGGATCAGGACGACGTGCGCCAGCGGCTGGCGGAGGAGCGTGACCGTCTCGAGGCCGTTCGTGCAGGGTTCGATGCCGAACACCTGCACGACGAGTCGGAGGACGAGAGCATGTCCGAGCTCTCACACCTCGCACAGCACTCGGCGGATGTCGCCAGCGAGACCTTCGAGCGCGAGAAGGACTTCTCGATCCTCGAACAAGTCGAAGCCGAGCTCGCCGACGTCGAGCGGGCACTGCGCCGCATCGACGACGGGGGTTACGGCAAGTGTGAGGCGTGCGGCGCCGAGATCGGCGACGACCGGCTCGAAGCGATGCCTGCGACGCGCTTCTGCATCACGCATCAGACGCAGGCCGAGGCCACCTCCTGACAGAGCACCGGCACGAGTAGGTCTACGACTCGGAGTCGAGACCCTTCGCGATCAGAAAGCCGCGGGCCCGCTCCGCTTTCGGGTAGCGGTCCACGATCGCCCAGAACTCTTGCGAGTGGCTCGGCACGGCGAGATGGGCGAGTTCGTGGACGAGTACGTAGTCGAGGACCCACGGCGGGTACCCGGCCACCCGGTCGGACACCCGGATGTCACCGGCGTCGATCGTGCATGAGCCCCACAGGCTCTCCTGGTTCGAGACCCATCGCACCGACTTCGGTGTCGGGAGATCGAACTGCTCGACCAGCTTCATCGCACGCGCCATGACGTCCACGCGTCCCCGTCGCTGTTGACGCGCGATTCGGTCGACGAGATGCGCGACGTACCGCTCTTCCTCGGCCTTCGACATCCACGCAGGCATCTGCACTCGCACGACATCACCGACCAGTCGGGCCGACACCGTCTTCTTGCGTCGCGTCGAGCGAACCACCTCCACGCGGAACGGCAGCGTCATCAGATCTCGGTCGGCACGGTCACCGGCGTTCCGTCGTCGTTCACGAGGAGCACCCGCTCGCCCAACCTGATGTCGTCGCCGTCGACGTCGAGCCATCGCCCCCCGCCGTTGGCGAGGCGAGCGAACGGCTCACCCAGAAATCCTTCGAGCACGTAGATCACACCGCCGTGCGTGACGACGAGTCCGTCGCCGTCGCCGACAACCAGGTGCACGCGCTGGAGCGCTTCGAGAACGCGTGCGAGCAGGTGGTCGTCGGTCTCCCAGCCGGGAGGGCGGCTCAGCTCCGTAGCCGCTCCGGGCCCGAACATGCGATGCCTGTCGTCGGGCAAGTAGCCGGGATAGCGCTCGTGGATCTCGTCGCGGGTGAGGCCGGACCACTCGCCTGCATCGCGTTCGCGCAAGCCGGGTTCGGCGATCACCGGTCCCACTCCGATGTACGCCGCGATGAGCTCCGCCGTCTCCCGCGCCCGCTGCAGATCCGAGGAGAACACCGCGTCGACGCCACCGATGACGCGCGCGGCAGCCCGAGCCTGCGCGCGACCGACATCGGTCAGCGGTGGATCCGCCTGACCCTGCCATCGCCCCACCGCGTTCCATTCCGACTGTCCGTGACGTACGAGCAGCAGTCGGCTGGGCATCCCTCGGACGCTACCGTCTGGCCAATGGCTCTCCCGATCGACAAGCTCGGCACGCGGTACGACCCCGACACGACCGTCATCGATCCCGATCGCGCCAAGGCGTACGCGGCCGCGACCAACGATGACAACCCGGCGTACGAGTCCGGCAAGTACGCACCGCCTGTGTTCGGCGTCGTGCCGACGTGGAGCCAGTTGATGGTCGCGTCGGCCGACGTGATCCCGCCGGAAGCGCTGATGATGATCGTGCACGGCGAGCAGGACATGCACTTCCACCAGCCGCTCGTGCCGGGTACCGCGCTCACCACGACAGCCGAGTCCTATGCGGTGCGGGTCGGCGGCTCGGGCACGCGGTTCGTGGTCAAGGTGGACAGTGTCGACGGCGATGGCCGCCCTGTGTTGACCCAGTATGTGACCGTGTTCATCCGTGGCATGAGCGACGGCGAGTCAGGTGGACCTGACAAGCCTGCACACGACTTCCCGGAAGACGTGCGTGACAACAAGTCGGCCTCGTTCTCCGTCCACGTGGACGACGACCAGACATTTCGTTACCGAGAAGCATCGGGCGACGAGATGCCCATCCATCTCGATGACTCGTTCGCGAAGAGCGTCGGTCTGCCGGGCATCATCGCCCACGGCTTGTGCACGATGGCCATATGCAGCCAAGCGATCGTCAAGACAGTCGGCGATGGCGATCCGGCACGGCTGAAGCGACTCGCGGTTCGTTTCGCGACGAATGTCTTCCCCGGCAACGACGTCGAGGTGGACGTGTATGACGCCGGCGAGCGCGATGGCGTTCACGCCTACGCGTTCGAAGCGACTTCGGCCGGTGCCCTCGTGGTCAAGAACGGGTGGGCCGAGGTCTCGCCGAAGTAGGACGACCTCGCATGCCGGTGCTGCGCCTGTTCGCATCCGCTCGAGAAGCAGCCGGCACAGGTCGCGAGGAGCTGACGGGCGGCACTGTCGAACAGTTGCTCGCCAACGCGGTCGAGCGCCACGGCGATCACTTCGCAGCCGTGCTCGCGACGTGCCGAGTATGGGTCAACGGCGAGGAGGTCGATCCGGCAACGGCGCTGCGTGAAGGCGACGAGGTCGCAGTGCTGCCACCGGTTTCGGGTGGCTGATGGCGACCAAGGGCGCGCCGGCGAAGAAGCGGGTCCGGCCCGGCCATAGCCGCCGAGGGGCCAAGCGGGCGGTGCCCGAACGCGCGGCGGGCCGTCGACTGCGGGTCGTCTACGACGTCGACGGCCCGCGTGTTCGGCTCGGCGTCGGCTGGTTCCTGCTCAACCTGTTCGCGCTGATCGGCGGTCGCTGGACTGTGGCGTTGCTGTACGCGATCACGGCTGCGATCGCGGCGCTCCAAACGGCGAAGACCTGGCGTCATCTCCGTCGCCGCCCGCATCGCGTGACGGCCGGAGTCGGCGCCGGTGCAATCGGTATGGCCGGCGCGATGACCACGGGACTCGTCGGGCTCGCAATCCTCGCAACCGTCGGTGTCGCTCTGTTCATCGGGTACGCCGAGCGCACCCGCAATCCGCGTCTTGATCCGATCCTGGATGCGTCGTACACGGTTCGCTGCGCACTGTTCCCGGGGTTTGCCGCTGCGTGTATGGCCATCTGCGCCCGATTCGAGTTCGGCGCCGTCGTGGGCCTCATCTTCGTCGTCGCCGCGTACGAGACCGGCGACTATCTGGTCGGCTCCGGCGCAAGCAATCCCTTCGAGGGACCGATCGCCGGCGCGACCGCGATCGTTGTCACGACGTTCGCCTTCGGCGCACTCGACATCGAGCCGTTCGCGTTCCCGCGAGCGTTCTTCTTCGCCGCACTCGCGGCGCTGCTGTGTCCAGCAGGACAACTGGTTGCGTCAGCGGTGCTGCCGTCCGCGGCAGCCCCCGCGAGCGCGCTTCGACGCCTCGATTCCCTGTTGCTGCTCGCGCCCGCGTGGGCCTGGGTGGTCGGCCTGCTGGTATGAGAAGCGGATCAGAGATTCGGGTCCCACTCGGTGTCGCGCGCCGCCTTGAGCTTCTGCGCCACGTCCTCCCAGTCGAACACGTTCCAGATCGCCTTGAAGAAGTCGGCCTTCACGTTCTTGTACTGGAGGTAGTACGCGTGCTCCCACGCGTCGATGGCGAGCAGCGGCATCGTGCCCTGGCCATGGTTGCCCTGGTGGTCGTAGACCTGCTCGATGATCACGCGCCGGCTGGCGGGATCCCACGCTGCGAGAGCCCAACCCGAGCCCTGAATCGTCGAGGCGGCCTCGGTCATGTGTCGCTTGAATCGATCGAAGCCACCGAAGTCGTTGGTGAGCTGTTCGGCTACGTCGCCCGAGGGCTCGCCGCCGCCGTTGGGGGACAGGTTCTGCCAGAACAGTGAATGCAGCACGTGGCCCGACAGGTTGAACGCCAGGTCCTTCTGCAGCTTGTTGATGGAGTCGAAGTTGTCGCTGTCACGGGCGCTTGCGAGCTTGTCGAGTGCGGTGTTGGCGCCCTTGACGTAGGTCGCGTGGTGCTTGTCGTGGTGCAACTCCATGATCTGACCGCTGATGTGCGGCTCGAGTGCCCCGTAGTCGTACTCGAGATCGGGCAGGACGTAGATCTCAGCACCCATGCGATGTGCTCCTTTCGAGCCGGAGGGAACTCCTTGTTGTCTACCCGCCGATCCGATGATTCACCCGCTCGCGTCGACGTGAGAGGTATCTTTCGCCCCGCCGAAGACGGTCGTAGGAGGAGGACTCGACGTGAAGCTCGCTGTCATCTTCGACAACTTCTTCGATCCTGGAAGCGGACTCGACCTCGTGGCTCGCTGGCTGCACGTCCTGGCCGGCATCGCGTGGATCGGGCTCCTGTACTTCTTCAACTTCGTCCAAACGCCGTCGTTCGCCGAGTTGAGCCCGGGCGCCCGCAACGAGGCGTTCGACAAGCTGACCTGGCGAGCGCTCTGGTGGTTCCGGTGGGCGGCGATGGCCACCTTCCTGATGGGCCTCGTGCTCCTCGGCCTCAACGCGTCATCGGACGACACGTTCTGGGGTGGCAAGAACTATCTGGCCACCGCCCGAGGCACGGCGATCCTGACCGGCATCCTGTTCGGGCTCACGATGCTCGGCAACGTGTGGATGATCATCTGGCCCAACCAACAGATCGTCATCGGCTCGGTGCGCAAGCAACTCGCAGGCGGTGAGGCAGATCCGGAGCAGCCCAACGCGGCGAAGCGCGGCGCGCGTGCCTCCCGTGCCAACACCTTCTTCTCCGTCACGATGCTGTGGTTCATGGTGTTCGCCGCGCACTTCGCGAGCGCGTACAGCGACGTGAAGGGCGACCTCAGCAACGTCGCCATTTACTGGCTCGTGGTGATCGTGCTGTGGGCGTTCGTCGAAGCGTCGGCGCTCGGCTACATCGGCGGCCTCGACAACGCGTTCAACAAGCTCGTCTTCGACGACCACCGCCGCACGATCATCTACGCCTTCGTCTACTGGGCGGTGATCTTCTTCATCGGCTGGGAGGTCCTGCTGAAGAACGTGTGACCTCACCCCCACCCCTACCGCGCCCGGTCACGTGGTCAGCTGACGACGAGGTTGGCTTGCATGCCTGCTTCGCGGTGGCCGGGGATGTCGCAATAGATCTCGTACGTGCCTGGCGGAAGTTCCGCCTCACCGATCTGGCTCTGACCCTTGCTGGTGACCTGGAGCCTCTGGAACTCGGGGTGCTGGTCGATAAGCAAGGAGTGCGTGAGGCTCCCGTCGTTGACGTAGCCGACCTTGATGCTGCCGGCCTTGGCGTCGTACTCGCTCTTGTCGAAACGCAGCGTGTCCTTGGCGTGGACGGTCACGTCCGCTCCGGTCAGTGGACCGCTGGTCGAGGACCCGCCGCTGCAGGCGCCCAGCGGTACCGCGATCAGCGAGATCGCGGCCGCCGTACGGATCAGGATGCGCATGACCCGAACGTTACGAGTCGCCGGTGAACCGGAGCGAAACGTCGGTCGCATACCCTGCAACCGTGGTCGCCGACCTCGACACTCGGATGCGCGAGTTGGGCGAGTTCATCCGAGACCGGCGGCAGATCGGCCATCTCTCGCTACGCAAGCTGTCGGAGCGGGCGGGCATCTCGAACCCCTACCTCAGCCAGATCGAGCGCGGCCTGCGCAAACCGTCGGCTGAGATCCTCCAGCAGATCGCCCGCGCCCTCGAGATCTCCTCCGAGACGCTGTACGTCCAGGCCGGGATCCTCGACCCTCGTGACGACCAAACCGATCTGGCGAGTGAGATCCGACGCGACCCACACCTCAGCGAGGACCAGAAGAAGACCTTGATCCGCATCTACGAGTCGTTCAGGCACGAGAGCAGCTCTCGTCCTGCCCACGAGGAACTGACCGCCTCCCGGTAACCTTCGTCCTTCGTGCGCACGCTGGCCGTCCTCTCGCTGCACACGTCCCCGTTGGCACAGCCGGGCACCGGCGACAGCGGGGGCATGAACGTCTATGTGCGCGAGCTCGTGTCGTCGCTGGCGCAGGCGGGCGTCGCGTGCACCGTCTACACACGCCGGTGGAGCGACGACCTGCCTGGCGTCGTCGAGGTCGAGCCCGGGTTCCGGGTCGTCCACGTCGACGCAGGTGCGCACGACGTGCCCAAGGACCGGCTGCCCGAGCTCGTCGACGAGTTCACAGAGGGGGTCCTGACAGAGCTGCGGTCCACCTGCGACGTCGACGCCATCCACGCCAACTACTGGCTGTCCGGGGTGGCCGGGCACCGTCTCAAGCACGAGCTCGAGGTTCCGCTCGTGTCGACGTTCCACACGCTGGCGCGGGTGAAGGCAGAGACCGGCGACGCGGAACCCGAGCGGCGGGTGCAGGCAGAACACGACGTGATGGATTGTTCCGACGCGATCACGGCGTCCTGCGCGGCCGAGGCGCAGCAGCTCGTCGAGCTCTACGGCGCGGCGCCCGAGCGCATCCAGCTCGTGCCGCCGGGCGTGATCCACGCGTTCTTCTCGCCCGGCGATCGTCGTGGCGCCCGCACTGCGCTCGGCTACGGGCTCGACGGGTCGCCGATGTTGCTCTTCGTCGGCCGCATCCAACCACTCAAGGGGCTCGACGTCGCCATCGGCGCGCTGGCCGAGTTGCGCAGCAAGCACGCCCAGCTCGTGGTCGTCGGGGGACCGAGCGGCCCAGACGGCGAGGCGGAAGCGGCGAAAGCGTCGCTGCTCGCGGAAGAGCTCGGCGTGGCCGACCGCATCCGATGGATCGAACCGCAGCCGCACCACCTGCTGGCCACGTATTACCGCGCCGCGGACGTGTGCGTGGTCCCGAGCCGCTCGGAGTCTTTCGGGCTCGTCGCCCTCGAAGCCGCCGCCTGTGGAACTCCCGTCGTGGCGGCCGCTGTCGGCGGTCTGCGCACGCTCGTCGAGGATGGGGAGACGGGCTCTCTGGTCGAGGATCGTCAGCCGGACGGGTTTGCTCGCGCCGTCGACGCGTTGCTCGCCGACCCGGCCAAGGCTCGGGCAATGAGTCGAGCTGCCGCGACCCGAGCGCGCGGTTACACGTGGTCCACCACCGCTGCTCGGCTGCGGCGGCTGTACGCCGACCTCACCGCTCGCCAACCCGTCGATTGCAACGCCTGACACGACGCAGACCATGACCGAGCGAGTGTTCACCGAGCCGGAGCTCGACGGCCTCGCCGAGCGCATCGACGCGTGGGCGGAGCGCCAAAAGTTGGAGAACTCGACCATCGCCGCAGTCGACCGTGACCCTGCCGCGCGCCGGTGGTTCGTGCGCATGAAGGGTGAGCAGAAGGACACCTTCACCATCTGGTTCACGTTGGGTCAGCGCACGCTGCACTACGAGACATACGTCATGCCTGCGCCGGAGGAGAACCACCAGCAGTTCTACGAGCATCTGCTGCGTCGCAACCTCAAGCTGTACGGCGCCGCATTCGCCATCGGCGAGGAGGACGCGGTCTTCTTGACGGGACAGCTCGCGAACGAGTCCGTCGACGACGACGAGCTCGATCGCGTCTTGGGCTCGTTGTTCGCTTGGGTCGAGCAATTCTTTCGACCCGCACTCCGCATCGGTTTCGCGTCACGGTTCAACGGCTGACGAGCACCACATTGCATCTCATGTCATTCTGATGTACGGTGCCCCGGCGCCCGGAGCGCCGTCATGCCGCCCATCGGGGAAGGGGCGGCACGGTCGTCGCTTCGGGCTCCCCCTGTACGGTTCGATCATGAGCGAGCTCATAGCGGCCGAGCAGATGGGGTCCGGGGGCGCAGCCCCTGAGGAAGTCATGAGCGAGCTCATGGCGGCCGAGCGACCGCTAGGGAGCCGGACGCGGATGGGGTCCGGGGGCGCAGCCCCCGAGGAAATATGAACCTCCAGTTGGTCGGGGGCGGGAGGATGGGCGAGGCGCTCCTGACCCGGCTGCTCGCGTCGGGTTGGGCCGAAGCCGGCGAGCTGGCCGTAGTCGAAAAGCTGGCCGATCGCCGGGCAGTCCTCCAAGCGCAGTTCCCCGGCGTGCGTGTCGCGACGGATCCGATGCGGGCGCA
>DATAES010000066.1:0-15710 GCA_036257895.1 Acidimicrobiales bacterium | reverse complement strand
GGGCGGCGTGGCAAGGCCTGGGAGGCGCCCTCATTTCTGATCCTTCCGTCGCGTCGACCGGCCCGGGATCGCTCAACGTCGCAGTCGGTGGGATCGACGGTGACGCCTGGCACCGAACCCTGCAGGGCGGGGCGTGGTCCGGTTGGGCCCCGCTCGGCGCCTCGTCTTGACGTTCGCGATCGGCTGTATCCGCCGGAGTTTGGGACTGTCTGGACTCAGTGATGGAGGCCCGCCGACCTTGATCCCGCGGCGTTAGCGGCGAGAATCCCCCGATGACCGCGCGGCTGGGTCCGGACGTCGCCCGCTACGTCACTGCCGCAGCGCCGTGGATGTCGTGGAACCTGCTGCTGGCATTGATTCCGTGGGCACTGGCCGTCGTCGTCTTCAATCGAGCTGCTCGACCGACCCGGCTCTGGTGGATGGGCGCGATTGCCTTCATTCTGCTGCTGCCGAACGCGGCGTACGTGCTGACGGACGTGATCCACCTGCGGCGCGACATCCGCTTCGCGGCCAATGACGCGGTCGTGGTCGTCGTGGTCCTCCCTGCCTTCACGGCCCTCCTCGCCATCGGGTTCCTCGCGTACGTCGACGCGGTGCGGCGCCTCGTCGCCTGGACGGTTGCGTCGGGTTGGGTTCGACGAGGATGGCCGCTTGCGTTGGCTGTGCACGCGGTTTGTGCGATCGCCATCTACGCCGGCCGCATCCATCGGTTCAACAGCTGGGACGCGATCCTGCATCCGAACGCCGTCGCCGACGCAACCCTCGACGGCCTCGCCCGAACGGAGGCGACGATCGGGATGCTCCTGACCTTCGCGGTGTTGTCCGTCGGCTACGCGGTGACGACCGCTACCTTCCGAGCTCTCGGCCACCGTCGGACAACCTGACCCGGACTCGTCGAGGCCCCTCGCATCACCCGGTCGTCACGGGCACCGCGTCCGAGAGCGCCGCCTCCGTCTCGACGTCCTCTTCCCCTTCGTCGGGGGCGTGCGCCGGCAGGTAGCGCCAGGTCACCGTGGCGGCGAGAAGGATCACGCCGGCTGCGAGCAGGTAGGCCAGCCGCATCGAGACGAGATACGCATGGTCCACCACCGCACGGATCGTGGCTTGATCGGCGGCGGGCAGGTTCCGGGCCGCGTCGAGCGCGGCGCCGATGGAATCCTTCACCGCCGCACGAGCCGAGTCCGGTACCTGCGTCGCCGAACCGACCACAGAGTGGAAGCGCGCCGCGAAGACGCTGCCGATGACAGCCACACCGAGCGCGCCGCCCGTCTGTCGCGTCGTGTCGTTGACCGCGGATCCGACGCCTGCCTTCGCCGGCGGCAGCGAGCCCATGATCGACTCCGTGGCGGGCGCGATGGTGAAACCCATCCCTGCTCCGAACAAAATCCTCGCGATGGCACCGAGCACGATCGACGACATGATCGTGTCGGACGTGTAGAGACACAGCGAAAACGCCACCACGAGCAGTCCGCCGGCCACGACCTTCTTCGTCCCGAAGCGGTCGACGAGCTTCGGTGCTTGCGGCGCGCACACCATGATCCCGATGGCAACGGGCGCGGTCATCATGCCCGCCTTCAGGGGCGAGTAGCCGAGCACGAACTGAAAGTACTGCGTCAGCAGGAACGTCGATCCGAACAGCGCGAAGTACGTCAGCGTGATCGTCGCCGACGCGGCCGAGAAGCGCGGGTTCTTGAAGAAACGGATGTCGAGCATCGGGTGCGACGTGTGGAGCTCCCAGGCGAAGAAGCCGCCGATGAAGATGGCGCCGAAGACGAAGCCCACGAGCACGTTGGGCGATCCCCATCCCTTGTCGGGCGCCTCGATGATCGCGTAGAGCAGGCTGGTCAACCCGATGATCGACAGGACCGCGCCGAACGGATCGAGCTGACCCTCGGCGGGATCGCGCGAGTCAGGGACGAAGAAGATCCCGAGGACGATGGCGGTGGCACAGATCGGCACGTTGACCAGGAACACCGAACCCCACGAGAAGTGCTCGAGCAACAAGCCGCCACCCAAGGGACCGATCACGATGCCGAGTCCGGACACGCCGGCCCAGATGCCGATCGCCTTGGCCCGCTCGCGGCCGACGAACGTGTTGGTGAGGATCGACAACGTCGTCGGAAAGATGAGCGCGCCACCGATTCCCATCAGACCGCGCGCCGCGATCAACATTCCCGGAGACGTTGCGAACGACGCGAACACCGAGAACGTCGCGAACAACACGAGGCCGGCGGTCAGTGCCTTCTTGCGACCGAACCGGTCGCCCAATGATCCCGCCGTGAGCAGCAGTCCGGCGAACACGATCGTGTACGAGTCGATGATCCACTGGAGCTCGGATCCCTTGGCACCGAGATCCTTGACGATCGACGGCAACGCGACGTTGAGGATGGTGTTGTCGACGCTGATGACCATCAACGACAGGCACAGCACGCCGAGCGTCCACCAACGCCGTTCGTACATGTGCTCCGAGAGCGTCGTCGTCATCGACCATCGACCGGGTTGTGGGTCAACGAGTCGAGCGACGCGCGGGTCTCGCGCATCGTCTCTTCGAGTCGGGCGTCGTCGTTGCCCCAGAACGCCTCAGCAGCGGCGGCGACCAACTCGACGCACACAGCCGCGCTCAGAACCGTGACGTCGAGCACGACGTGGTACAGCGTCGGGTCGGCCGGATCGTGCTGGTACAGACGGCGCGTGTACCTGGCGCGCGCCTCGTCTGTCTCGATCAACCGGGCACGCGCAGCCCGGAGGTCGATGCCCTCCCAGAGTGCGCCGCGGTGTGCTCGTCGTTCAGGCGGACCGTCGAGACGCACATGGAACGCGCCCGGATGCCGCGCGAGCACGATCTGGCCGGAGCGGCCGAGCAGCACGGCTCCGCCGTCGCTCGCGAGCGCACCGATGCTCTCCTCCACCCGGTCCCGCACGTGGTCGCGCAAGTCCTCCGGGTCGCGTGGCGCGGGGAGATTGAGCGCAGCGTTGAGATTCGCGAGCCGCGCGAAGAACGAACGGCGAGGTTCTCCCTGGGCCTCTTCTTCGTCAACCCCTTCGCCACTCGGCGCTACAGGCTTGTCACGCGCGGGAATCAACCGGTCAGCGAACGGCAACCCCAGGCGGCGCGCCAACAAAGGGCCGATCACGCTGCCGCCCGCGCCGTACGTCGCGGACAACGTCACGAACCGGGCATCCGCCGCGAAGGGCTGATGTGGCACGCGGGCAGTCTCTTCTAAACGACGGTTCCCTGCATGATCGGAGAGGTGGTCGGCTGCTCGACGAACGATGGTTCCGCAGTGATGAGGAGCTTTTGGACCTCCCCGCTGGCGTCGAACTCGACGACGCCCGACTGCTCCAGCGAGCCGAGCGCTGTGAGGCCACCGTTGCTGTCGGCCCCCCAGAGCTCGTAGATCCCGCTGTCAAGGGCAGGAAGATCGACAGCGAGCATGTAGCCGGTGCCCTGCTCCGTGAGAACGGCGAGCGCGCGCTCGTCGCCGGTGCCGCTCAGCCGCACCACCCGCGAGCCCGGGTCGAGCAGCGCCAGGTTCGCCTCGGTCACCGCGGCACGGTCGGCGTCTGCCGCCGCGACCTGCTGCTGGATCCGGTCGTTCTCGCGACGGAGATCGAGCACCTGCCAGCCGAGCAGGAGGATGGCCACGACGGCCGCCGCCCACAAGACGATCGGCGCCCAGCCCCGACGCCGACGACGGCCGACGTCGAGACGCATGGGTGGGGCCGTGCCGTCGATGGCGTCGGCGATGCGGTCCCACAGCCCGTCGGGCGCGTCCGCCGTGTTGTTGGCGAGCAGCGCGGCAACTTCCCGTAGTTCCGCCACCTCGGCCCGACAGCGGGGACAGTCCGGGAGGTGCGCCTCGATCGCCTCGCGCTCGTCGGGCTCGACGGCGTCGAGGCAGTAGGCGCCCAACAACTCCTCGATCTCGTCGTGCGTGAGCTCGATCATGACTGGTCCCCGGCGACGCCTACGCCCGATTTGGCCAGCTCGATTCGCATGCGCCGCATACCCGACCGGATCCTGCTCTTCACCGTTCCCTCTGGCTGCTCGAGGACGATCGCGACCTCCCGGTAGGTCTTGCCACCGAAGTAGGCGAGCTCGATCGCGGCCCGCTCCTCGCTCGGCAGCTTCACCATCGCCTCCTTGACGATCGACGCGACCTCGAGGTCCCACACCTCGTGCTCGACGTCGTATCCCGCCTCGGCCGTGCGCCGCAGGTCGCGCTCCTCGCGCTGCCGCCTCGACGACTCCGCTCGCAGGCGGTCCACCGACCGGCCATGGCACTGCGCGAGCAGGTATGCGCGAAGTGAGCCCCGTCCCGGATCAAACTTCTCGGGATCGTTCCACAGGCGAAGGAACACCTCTTGCACGATCTCCTCCGCCATCGCCGCGTCGCTCAGCAGGCGGCGGGACAGCCCGAACACCGCGCCTGCGTGCCGGCGGTACGTCTCGGCGAGAGCGTCCTGCTGGTACCGGCTGATGCGCATCACCAGGGCGGCGTCGCTGACCTCGCTCAGGTCGTTCCGCTTCATGCTGCGCCCGGATTACCGCTCCGCCGTGGGCGCGAGCAAGGACCGGTCTCCATCGCCTGCTGTGCGGAGCCGGACACCTCCGTGGATGACTTTTCTTCCCCTGGTTCTTGCCAACCCCCTCTGACCACGGCCAACCTCTGTGTCTCCTTGGGGGGCTGAGGCAGGGGTGACGAGCGTACATTTGGGGGGGATCGGTCACGATCCGCCGCGTGTGGGGCGGCGGCGGACGTTCGCGTACCAGCCCGCGCTCGACGGGGTGCGAGCACTGGCGATCGTCCTCGTCCTCGTGTTCCATCTCGGGTACGACTGGATGCCGGGCGGCTACCTCGGCGTTTCCGTCTTCTTCACGCTCTCCGGTTTCCTGATCACGTCGTTGCTGCTCACGGAGGCGCGACAACGGCGCCGCATCCGGGCTCGAGCCTTCTACGCCCGACGCATCCGCCGTCTGCTGCCCGCCTCGCTGGTCTGTCTCGCCGGCATCTCGCTGCTCATTGCTGTTGGCGTCCCTGCGATGGCGGGCACGCCCCGATCGGACATCCTCGGCGCCCTCTTGCAAGTCACGAACTGGCAGCGGCTGGTCGCCCACCAGTCGTACGCCGACCTGTTCCGATCGCCGTCGCCTGTCGCCCACTTCTGGTCGCTCGCGATCGAGGAGCAGTTCTACTGGGTCTGGCCGATGGCGATGGCCGCCATGATGGCTTGGGCGGCGCGCCACCGTCGATCGATGACGGGACCCCTCGTCGGCTGCTACGTGGTCTTCAGCGGATCGGCCCTGCTCACCGCTCGATACCTGAGCGCGGACGCCGTCTACTACGCGTCGTGGTCGCGGTTCGCCGAGATCCTGGCCGGCGCGGCGCTCGCAGCTGTGATCGCCGGCCGGACCGTCCCTCGACGGGCGGTACTCCTCGCGCCGTTGTGCCTCGCCGCCATCGTGGCGCTCGCCGTCGTCACCCCGTCGGCGGACGGATGGGCCTACGAAGGCGGGCTTCCACTGTTCGCGCTCCTCACGGTTGGTCTCGTCATCGGACTCCAGCCTGCGAGCCCGCTGCGCGAGGCGCTCTCGTATCGGCCGATCGTCTGGGTCGGACGGGTGAGCTACGAGCTGTACCTGTTCCACTGGCCGGTCTTCTTGCTCGTCAGCGAAGAGACAACTGGATTGCACGGGTTCGAGCTGTCCGCTGTCCGTCTCGGCATCACTGTCGCCGTCTCCGCCGCCGTCTTCCACGCGATCGAGCAACCGGTGCGGACGAGGCGCGTGCTGGCGCGGACGAGGCCGATGTTCGCCGGCGCCGCGACCTGCGTCGTCGCGCTGCTCGTAGCCGTGGAACTGTTCGTGCCCCCGGGGCCACCCCGTCACGGTGCTCGTCCCACCGTGCTCGCCGCGACTCACCTGGCGCCGGTGGCGACGGCCGCGCCATCGGCCAGCGCGGTGGCGCCCGCGCCGGCGAGCGTCGCGCCACCGACGACACCCCGTTCGACGACGGTCGCGATCTTCGGCGACTCGGTCGCCGACTGGCTGCTGCGCGATGCCGCCAGCTCGTATGTCCGAAGCGACTACACGCTCGTGAACGGCGCGCACGAGGCCTGCGACGGCGTGATCAACCTGCCGACCGCGCGCGACCGTCGTGGCAAGAGCCTCTACGCGCCGGCGGACTGTCAGGAGTGGCCGCAGTCGTATCCGCCCGTCGTCGAAGATCCCGCCCAGCCGGTCGAGATCGCGGTGCTTGTGCTTGGACAGGCGCCGTATCCGGACCACCTGTTCGGCGATCAGTGGCTCGGTCCATGCGACACGATGGGCTGGTACACCACCGACCTCATCCAACGCATCGCATACGTGCGCCAGCACGTCGGACAAGTCGTGCTGGCGCTCCCGTCATGGTCGGGTGCGCACGTCACGTTCATGATGCCGGACGACCACCGCGCGCGCATGGCCTGCATCCGCACCGCGCTTCAAGCGATGGCCGAGAGCACGCACGTGCCCGTGGTCGATCTCGCATCGCTGTTGTGTCCGGCCGGTCCGGACGGCGAGTGTGCGCCCTTCACCAGTGACGACGGCGTCCACGTGAACTCGGACCAGGCTCCATTCGTCCTCAACTGGCTGCTCGACTCGTTGCCCGTGACGCGCAATCGACGCGACACACAGTGAGCCCGGGGGTCGACGTCCCTTGAGCGGGGAAACCCGCGAAAGTGGGGGCTGTGGCCAGCGGTACCGACGACCGTTCACCGAAGCGGTTGGCCTGGACGATCCTCGCGATCGTGACAGTCGTGGTCGCATTCGGAGCAGTGGCGGCCGCTCGAGAGAGTCGTCAGGGGCCGCGCCTGTTCGCTTACGGCACCAGCTACCTGGCCAGCGACGTCGTCAACGAGCCCGGCTGGCGCTACATCGACCAGTTCAACGACGCACTCGAGCCGTCCGAGTTCCACAACTTCGCCAAGGACGGCGCAACCGTGCAGCAGATTGCGGCAACCGTCGAAGCCACCTGGCGGCCGCAGGACGGGATCGTGGTGATCGACGCCCTGACGAACAACCTCTACCAGACACGGTCCGACCCGGCCGGGGCAATCGCCGAGGCCGAACCGATCTTCAGGTCGATGTTGCAACGACTCGGGCCGCTGCCTTCGATCATCGTGGTGAAGCAGGGTCGATTGTCGTCACATGACTACGCGCTGTTCAGCAACGAGTTGTCCGACGCAACCGTCGACGCGTGGAACGCGATGGTCGACCGAGCCGTCGCCGGTCTAACCAACGTGACGGTCGTGGACCCGAACGTGGGATGGGATGCGGACGCCATGATCTACAACATTCATCCGACCAACGCCGGCGAAGACCACATCGCGCAGATGCTCTTCGCGACCGCCGATCTCCCGTGGCGGCCGCCCACGAACGCTTAACCTTCCGCCATGGACAGCCCGGCGGGACGGCGCATCGGGTTCCTCGCCCCGATGAAGCCCGAGCTGCGTCCGCTGGTCCAGATGCTGTCGTTGCAGCGAGACGACGGTGCCGGGCCTCCCGTGTATCGGCGGACCATCGATCACACCTCCGTGGTCGCGACCTTGACATTGATCGGCACGAAGGCGGCGAGGAAAGCCACCGAGAGATTGTTGGAGGACAACGTCATCGATCACGTGGTCGTCGTCGGGATCGCCGGCGGCGTACCACCGATTACACAACTGGGCGACGTTCTTGTTCCCGAGGTCGTCATCGATGCCGCGACCGGCAACGAGTACCGGGCATCACCACTTGGGGACACCGTCGTAAACGGACGCGTCCGCACGTCGGACGACCTCGGCGTGGGCGTCGCCGACATGCTGGCGGAGGGCGTCGCTGCTTGCGACATGGAGACCGCCGCCGTCGCGGCGGTCTGCGAGGACAAGGGCGTCCCCTGGGTTGCCTTCCGAGCGATCAGCGACCTGGTCGGCGGACCGGTCGACGAGTCCTTGCTGGGCCTTGCGAATCCGGACGGCACCGGCAACATGTGGGCCGCGGCGAAGTACCTCGTCCCGCGGCCGTGGAAGATCCCCGGGATCGTGAGGCTGGCCCGGGACAGCAACGCCGCCACCAAGGCGGCCGCCGCCGCGGCCATCGACGCCTGCGGCCTCCGGCGAGCGAACTGACCCTCCCGGCCGTTCTGGCGTCGAATGGTGCGCTTATCCGCACTCTTTGACGCCAGAAAGAGTGGAGGACCTACCGGTAGGCGGTTGCCTGCATCGAGTAGAGCTCGGCGTAGAGGCCGTTGCGGGCCATGAGCTCGTCGTGCGAGCCGGACTCGACGACGTGGGCGCCGTCGAGGACGACGATGAGATCGGCCATGCGGACCGTCGAGAACCGGTGCGACACGAGAACCGTGACGCGGCCCGCGGCGCTGCCTTCACGGGACGCGGCTGCGAACCGCTCGAACAACGAGTGCTCGGTCTCGGCATCGAGCGCGGCTGTCGGCTCGTCGAGGACACACAGCAACGGTTGGTCGCGCATGAAGCCCCGGGCGAGCGCGAGCTTCTGCCACTGGCCGATCGACAGCTCGACGCCTTCACGCCACGTCGGCCCGAGCTGTGTGTCGAGACCGCGGGGCATGTGCCCGACGACGTCGTCCGCGCCGGCACGAGCGACCGCCATCTCCACGATCGGAACCTCGTCGAGCCGCTCGATGTCACCGACGCCGATCGTGCGGCGAGCTTCGTACTCGAACCGGAAGAAGTCCTGAAACGCGCCCGACAGCCGCTCGCGCCACTCGGCCGCGGGCAGCCGCGACAGGTCGACGCCGTCGACGGTGATGCTTCCGTCCGTCGGCTCGTAGAAGCGACACAGCAGCTTCACCAGCGTCGTCTTGCCGGCGCCGTTCTCGCCGACCAGGGCCACCACCGACCCGGCCCGCAGGTCCAGGTTCACGTCTTCGAGCACGAGCCGTTCGGTCTCGGGATAGCGGAACGACACGTGCTCGAGCCGGATGCCGTCGCGCAACCGCTCGGGAACGGGCATGTCGGCGCGGTCCCGATGCTGCTCGGCATAGTCCTCGAGCCACACGAGACGTTGTGCGGCGTCGATCGTCCAGCGCAGGAACTCCGCCTGCCCCACCGTCACACCGAGGTAGCGCGACAAGTTGGCTCCCGCGGCGAGCGCGAGCACGACGTCACCGGGAGGCGCGTCGAGCCCCGAGGCCACGAACACGATCGCACCGACGTACGCGAGTCCGAACAGCGTCCACGCCGCTGAATGCCACGCCGCGCTCCGCCATCGAGCGGCCGCGACCTCGTCGTACCACGTGCCCCACGCGGCGCGGCGGCGGTCGGCGACGATCCCGGCGGTGCCGTCGACGCGGATCTCCTTGCCGGGTCCGGCCGACGTCCCGAGGTCGAACAGGTGACGGGACAGCCGCATCCCTCCTGCGGCGTGTTCCTCGGCGCGGCGTTCGGCGGCGGCCCGCCGAGCCGACACCCACACCGTTGGCACGGCGAACACGCCGAGCAAAACCAGCGACGGGTGGATCGAGCCGAGCAGCACCAGGGTGATGACGAGTCTCCCAACGGATCCGATCGAGCCCATGAGCGAGCTGTAGATGTGGTTGAGGAGGAACACCTGCTCCCGAAGCAGTTGCAGGCGGTCGAGATAGGCGGGCCGTTCGTGGTGCTCGATGCTCGCGACCGTGGCCTGCAGCTTGGCCACATGCGCCTCGACCTCGATCGTCGCCCGATCTCTGAAGCGCATCTCGATGCGGCTGCCGATCGTGCGCAACAACCAGCCGGCCGCAGCCGCGAGCGCCAGGCCGACCGCGGCCCACGCCACCATCGTCTGATCGCTGTCGACCACGCCGTCGATGAGCCACTTGAGCCAGAGCGCGCTGAACGCATCCGGCAACCACGAGGCGGTCATCAGGACGAACGCGATGACCAGCAGCTTCGGCTCGGCTCGGTACGCGAGCCGCATCGACTGCATGAGCGAACGCCACAGGCCAGGGAGGTGGTCGTCCTCCATGCCGGCGCGCAGGCTCATCATGCGAGCGTCTCCGACTCGAGTGAGATCCCGTCTGCTTCGCCGAACCGGGACGCCTGCAGATCGAACATCGTCCTGTAGCGGCCTCCCGCGGCGAGCAGCTCGTCGTGCGTGCCGAGCTCGATCACCCGTCCGGCTTCGACCACACAGATGAGGTCGGCGTGGCGCACGGTCGAGAAGCGGTGCGAGATCAGGATGGTCGTGCAGCCGCGTGTCGCCGACAGCAGCCGTTCGAAGATCTGGACCTCGCCCCGAACGTCGAGCTGTGCCGTCGGTTCGTCGAGGATGACGACTCCCGCGCCCAGTTGCACCGCGCACAGCGCGCGAGCCAACGCGACACGCTGCCATTGCCCGCCGGACAAGTCGGTACCGCCCACGTATGCCCGCGACAACGTGACGTCGAGACCCGCGAGCTCGTCGGCTCGTGCCATGTCGAGCGCGGCACGCACGTCGTCATCCGATGCACCCGCGAGGGTGACGTTCTCGCGCAACGTGAGCTCGTAGCGAACGAAGTCCTGGAAGACCGCAGCAATGCGGGATCGCCACGAGCCGAGGTCGAACTCGCGCAGGTCGATGCCGTCGACCAGCACGGCTCCCGCGGTCGGGTCGTACATGCGGCACAGCAGCTTCGCCAGCGTCGTCTTGCCCGCGCCGTTCTGGCCGACGATGGCGAGGGAGCGACCGGCGGGGATCGTGAGATCGAAACCGTCGAGCACGCGATGCGAACTGGTCGGATAGTTGAACTCGACGTCGTCGAACCTGATCTCGTGTACCGGCACCGTGGTCGCGTCGACCGATCCCGACGGAAGCGCACCGACGGGACCCATGCGCTCAGTCAGGTCGAGCACGACGGGAACAGGCTGCGCACTCGTTCGCAACCACCAGTCGAACTCTCCGAACGCCAGCGCGCTCGCGCCGATGGCGGCTTGCGCGAACACGACCAGCGAACCGATACCCAGGTGCCCGGCGTTGGCATCTCGGGCGAGCGACCAGAAGAACAGTCCGTTGGCCGCAGTGACGACGATGATCGCCCACCGAGTGTCTCGGTAGGCGAGCCGGCGTGCCTCCCACGAACGATCGAGGATCTTGTGACGCAGGGAGGCGAAGCCGTCGACCACCCAGTCCGCGAGTCCGAAGAGCCTCACCTCCTTCGCCGCCGGCGAGTCGACGGTGAGCCGGTAGGCGTAGCCCGCTCGGCGTTGCTGCTCGACGACCTCCTCGGATTGCCGCTCGCGCCAGATCGCTCCCGACTTCAAGAAGTGATGGGTCGAACCCCACGCACCGCCGACGAGCAGCGGCGCCCACCACCGGTATCCGAACAGGAGCAACGCCTGGGCCACACCGCCGGCGAACATGGCGAAACCACCGCCGATGTTCGGCATCGACACGGTCATGTTCGGTCCGGTGAGCCCCAGGTCGAAGTCGCGGGCGCTCGCGAGTTCGTCGGCGAGGCCGGGCTGTTCGAGGTGTGCGAGCCCTGGGGGTCCGACGCAGGAGTGCAGCAGGCGGTCGTGCATCCACGACGCTGCGACGGCGCCGAGGTTGGCGGACAACGCATCGTGCACCGGACCGAGCGACTGCATCGCGATGAACGTCAGGCCGATGACCGCGAGCGGCACGCCCAACGCGTCACCGTGCTCGACGGCGGCAACGAGCACGCCCATCGAGATCGCGAAGACCGCCGGCAGCAGGCCGCGCACGACGACGAGCACCCACCATGCGATCGTCATTCGCGGGCTCGCCGCGTAGAGCGCCCCGCCGAGTCGCCACTCCGCTGACCGTCGCACACGCTTCAACCGCATGTCACCCCTCGCACGCGCATCATCGCGCCTACATCGCTCGAGAAGCCTCGACTCCGACGCCTGCAATCGACGACGTACACCGTCGGGAACGACGGGACCGGGGATCTTGTCGATCCCACGATCGCGAGCGCCTAACTCCAGCGGATCTGCATGGTGTCGTGCCAGAGGTCGAGGACGGCGCCGTCGCCCGCGACGTCGACATCCGAACGATCGGTGCGGTTCCACAACAGCATGAACAGGCTCGACGCGTCTGCCGCGACTGTGCAGTCCGCGTCGCCCTCGCCGCTGATCACGGTGACCGACTCCGGGTCCACGTGCACGACCCACGAACTTTCCGTGTCGGTCGTTCGAACCGCGAGGGAACGTGGTGTCGGTGAACGCAGACGGCTGCGCGAGCGGCTGGCGAAGCCGAACAGCATCTCCTCGATGCCGTCCACGGCGACGTCGCGACCGAACGGTGTCCGCACGCCCACTGCGCTCTCGGCGTCGACCCGGTGGATCCCGGTCTCGTGTGCCTGCCGGCGCGCCCAGAAGGCCAGCGGTGAGGGCGCCGGGAGAAACGCGAAACACTCGAGGGAAGGATCCGCGCGCTCGAGCACGTCGGCGAGCGCGTCATACCCTTCTCGGAACCACGACACGAGCTGGTCGTCTTCGGGCCACGGCGGCGGCGCCACATCCGGCTTCGACAACCCGTCCCTCACGATGACCGTGGCCCACCGATGGACCTCGCCTTGATGCCGCACGAGATCGCGCATGCACCACTCCGGGCACGTCGGGACGGCCGCGTCGACGCCGGCCTTCTCGGCCGCGGTCGCCAACATGTTTCCCTGGTCGCGGATCACGGTGATGAGGTCGGCCACTTCCACTCGCTCACGATGACGCGGCGGCCGCTTCGGGCGCTAGACAGATTCCCGCCAAAGGACGCGAGTACGGAGGTAGGTCGATGGAAGTCGACGCATATCCCAACGGTGTGCCGTCGTGGGTCGATCTCGGCACGAGTGATCTGCCCAAGGCGCGTGCCTTTTACAGCGACTTGTTCGGTTGGAGCATCGAAGAGGGCCCGCCCGAAGCCGGTGGGTACTCGATCGCCGAGTTGCGCGGACGGCCAGTGGCTGGACTCGGCCCGCAACAGAACCCTGGTCCTCCGTATTGGACCGTGTACATGAACGTCGACAGTGCCGACGCCACTGCGACGGCGATCACCGACAACGGCGGCCAGGTCTTCATGCCGCCGTTCGACGTCATGGACGTGGGTCGTATGGCGATCGCGGCGGATCCGACCGGTGCGGCCTTCGGACTGTGGGAGCCGAAGCAACACAAGGGTGCCGGCATCGTCAACGAGCCGAACACGTTCTCGTGGGCGGAGCTCGTCACCGACGGCGTGGAGGCGGCCAAGCCGTTCTACACGTCTGTGTTCGGTTGGACGGCCGAGACCTACGGCGAAGGCGCCGGCGCGTACACCGAGGCGAAGCTCGGCGATCGATCAGTAGCCGGGATCATGGCGCGGCCTCCGACCTACCCGGCAGAGGCTCCCAACAGTTGGGGCGTGTACTTCACCGTCACGGACACCGACGAGGCCGCCGCCCGGATCAACGAGCTCGGCGGCTCGACCTTCGTTCCGCCGATGGACATCGAACCAGGACGCTTCGCCGTCGTCCGAGATCCGGCGGGCGCGTTCTTCCACGTGATCACGATGAAGGAGCCGCGCGGCTGATTTCGGTGAAGCCGTTCGCGACGTCGTGGAGGTGATGGATCGGGTCGTGGACGAAGTAGCGGGCGAAGGTGTCGACGGTGAAGACGGCGCCGTCGCTCCGGCGTCCCGTGCGCTCCCACTGGTTCCCTGACACGGTCTCGAACCGCGCCGCCAAGTCGTACGCAGACGATTCCAACTCGTCCGCCACCTTCGACGGTGACTGACGCTCGTAGTGCTGTTCGATCGCAGTCGCGTCCTGATCCCAGTTGGCGAACTGCGGATCGTCCTGCTGGAGCATCAGGTCCAACCGCTCGTCGTAGAGCCGGAACACGTCACGAACGTGACATCCGTACTCGAGCGCCGACCAGACGTCGTCTGACGGTCGCTGCCGCACACGCTCGTCAGCGAGCACCGCGCGCCACGCCGCTGCGTTGGCCCTCACCATCTCCGGAACCTGCTCGAGTACGACCGTGGACGCGTCGAAGCTGCACTCCGGGCAGGGGCGTTGGAGCACCCACGTCCAGTCCTTCGTGTCCGGCACGATCGGCATCGCCCGATGCTACGAAGCGCCGAGCGGCCTAACGTCCGGGAATGCCCGACATCTCCGTGGCTCCGCTCACCACCGTTCTCGGCGCTGAGGTCAGCGGCGTCGACCTGTCCTCACCGCTCGACGACACCACCATCGCGTCCATCCGCGAGACACTCCTCGACCACAAGGTGCTCCTGTTCCGGAAGCAGTCGCTCGATCCCACATCACAGGCGCGGCTGGCCTCGCGCTTCGGCGAGCTCACGCCTGCGCATCCGGTCGAGCCGAGCGTCGAAGGCCATCCCGAGATCCTCTCGCTCGATTCGGACGACGGCGCTCGCGCCGATGTGTGGCACAGCGACCTGACCTTTCAAGAACGCCCGCCGCTCGGCGCGATGCTCCACGCGGTGGTCGTACCGGACGTGGGCGGCGACACCATCTGGGCCGACATGGCCGCCGCATACGAGTCGTTGTCGCCCGAGTTGCAGTCCTTCCTAGCGGGCCTTACCGCGACCCACGCTGCCGAGAAGGCAGGCGGCTACTTCGCAGCCCGCGACACCACAGGCGACAAGGCGGCGGCGACCGCGGCAGCCGAGCCTGCGCACCATCCGGTGATCCGTGCGCATCCGGAAACGGGCCGTCCGAGCATCTTCGTCAACCCACTGTTCACGACGAAGATCGACGGCCTGCGCCGCGCCGAGAGCGACGCCCTCCTTGCCCTGCTGTACGAGGTCGCCACCCGACCCGAGCACCAGTTGCGGTGGCACTGGTGTGCAGGCGACGTCGCCTTCTGGGACAACCGCTGCACGATGCATTACGCCCTGCTCGACTACGGCAAGCAACGTCGGCGGATGGAACGGGTCGCGCTCGAGGGCGACCGTCCGGTCGGAATCAGGGCGCCGTCGGCGTGATTTGCATCGAGGTCTCGGCTGTGCCGCGAAGGATCCGCACCGCCAGCTGTCCGTTGGCCAAGGATGCTTCGCCGCTTGCCCCGAATCCGGCGGGGATCCGGATCTCGCGCCGGTAACCGCCGTAGCGCCACTCGTGCAGCAGGTAGTCCTTTGGTGCGGCTGTACGCAGTGCCGCTTCGATGACGACCCGGTCGCCCGCGACGCTGATCGACACGTCGTCGGGCGCGACGGCCGGCAACGGCGCCACGATGACCAGGGCGTCGCCCGCCTCGTACATGTTGACGGGGAAGGTCTGCGGAGGAAGCTCGCCCTGTTGCTCGGTGGCCTGTTCGACGAACGTGTGACGTGGATGATCGGAAGCCATTCGCTCGACTCGCTACCCGGATGCCGGTTCCGAGAAACGTCCCACCAACCCGTGGGGTTGGACGAGGGCCGAGTTGGGTACCCCCGGGCCAGTCAACCTCAAGGAGTTTTTCCGATGGGCCTTGGTACGAGCATCTTCCTGATCGCCGTCGGGGCGATCCTCAAGTTCGCCGTCAACTGGCAAGTGAACGAAATCGACCTGCAAGCGGTCGGCGTCATCCTGATGGTCGTCGGAGCAATTGGTCTCGTCCTGTCGCTGATCTTCTGGAACAGCTGGGGCGGATTCACCCGGCGCGACGTGGTCGTGGACGGTGGCAGCACGCGCCGGCGCGTCGTGCGCGACGAGTACGTGGACTGACGCAGCCTTGGGCGGGCGCAGTCGAATCCGGCGGAG
>DATAES010000065.1:0-8180 GCA_036257895.1 Acidimicrobiales bacterium | reverse complement strand
AAGTCGCCGATCACCGCGGCCAGCGGAGTTCAGGGAACACATGGGTCTTGGATTGCTGCAGCGTCCTGATCTGGGCGACAGCGCCGCCGGGCAACAGCGACTCCTTGGTCGTGCGCGCCCAGACGTGAGAGAGCCGGTTTGCGGCGCTGGCCGGGTCGAGTGCGATGGCCGCGCCGTTGAGAGACCCCACGGGATGTGCCGCCGACGAGGTCGGGCGCGACGTCACGATCACTAAGGGCCTGCAGCATCCCGACGTGAACGGCTCCGAGACTCCCGCCGCCGCCGCCGAGCACATAACCGACGGGGGCGCGGCAGGTTGGAGACACCCACAGGTCAGCGGCTCCCGAGTCTCCCACCGATCACCTCGGCCTTGAGGTGATCGAACTCGTCGGCGGTGATGTCGCCACGGTCGCGCAGTTCCGCAAGCCGGGCGATCTCCTCCGCCTTCGTGGATGGCGTACCGGCCAAGTGCTGCACGTCCCGGTCGAACCGCATCCGCTCGTCGTGTGCAGCCCGAGTCCGGTGCACCAGCATGCGGTCGCCACGGACGATCAAGTACGCCAGGATGCCGATGATCGGCAGAACGATGACCAGCAACACCCATCCTGCTCTCGCCCACCCGCTGAGGTCGTCGCTCCGGAACACGTCGATGAAGATCGACACCATCAGCCAGAGCTGGATGAACAACGCACAGACCCACAGCAGCGTGAAGACGACTTCACCGACGCCGAACGTTGTTGCCGCGATCATGGCCACCTCCCGTCGAATGGCCGTCCCTTACTCGAACAACCTGCCCCCTCGACGACGGGAGGTCCAGAGCCGTACGTCATTTCTCCGCTCCTTACACCAGGCGTGGCTCATGGTCAGAGGACGAGCATGGGCTCGTCGGTCCCGAGAAGATTGCTGCTGGTCTCCGAGGAAGGCGTGGATGACTGCGGTGAACCTGGGTGTGCGCTCGATCGTCAGCCAGTGGCCGGTGTCGGCGAACCTTCGAGGCGGGCGTCGGTAGGAGCTTGGCGAACGACTCGCTGCTTTCTAGCGGCACGATGCGGTCGTCGTCGCAGTGGACGAGGAGCGTGGGTTGGGTGATCGCCGCGACCGCGGTCTCATCGAAGCCGACCGCTTCGCTGCCGGGGGCGAACGTCGCCCGGTACGAGCGCTCGACGTCGGCGCGCAGCGCGCGCGGCAGGCGTTCCTCGAGCACTTGGGCGATCTCGATCGCCTGCACCTCGATGCTGACGGCGGGAGCTCGCTTGTGACACTGACCGTGGCTCTCACCGACGGGCTCTTCATCGCCAGCGAAGCCGACGACGTTGCTCTCGCTCAGGCCTTCGACCTCATGGCGAGAGCGATCCTCGGCGTGCGCAACAGCTGCGCGACCCGAACTGAATCGCTGAGACTCGCCGCGCGCGGAGTCGCCCACGTAGCGGGCCGGGCGCCGAACCAGACTCAGGCGTGAGGGTTCGGGTGGGTCACTGCTTCGTTTCGGGCGAATCCCCGAGCACTCGCTCATGGACGTCCTTGGTCAGCTGGTGGATGGCGCGGGTGAGCACCGTGTTCTCCTCGAGCAGCGTGTCGACGTCCTTGAAGTCGTGGTCAGCCTTGGCCTGCTGAAACGCCGACTGACGGTTCTGACCGATCAGGACGAACGTCGACAAGAAGATGGCTTCGAGGGACACCGCCAGGGTCAAGGTTGGCCACGGGGGGTACTCGAACACGAGCATCCACGCCGCAAATACCGCGACGTGGATGTAGACGAAGTTCATCGAGCCCGCGAACGCTGTGATCTGGTCGGCGAGCCGGAGTTGCTTGTCCTCGGCGCGCTTGCGCAAATGCAGGTCTACGACGGGATGATGCACCCCGGGGCCGACGGTGTGGCCTCGGCTCGTCGCCTCATGTGGCGTCTCAGAGCTCATGATTCAGCGCGCTGTCGACTCCGGCCTCGGCGACGTCGCGCACCGAAGTCGCTTGCTCGGCCGGCCGCGGTACGAACAGCACAGGGACCACGACGGTCCGGAGCAGTTCGCGAAGCACGCCCGGTGCGACGATCCGACGGTGGTGTTGCCCACCGACGACGAGGACCATGCCGGGCCGCTCGGCCAGATGACGGGAGAGACCGCCGGCCACGCTGGCTGGGTCTGGGATCGACGCCAGCTCGACTCCTCGCACTGCGATTCCGTCCAGCCGAGCCTTCACCTGTTCGAGGTACAGGTCGGGATCGATCGGCGGGCCGATGGCGCGCGTGAAATGCTCGGGCCGCCGAATGTCGTCGAGCACCGGTTCGTAGACGGTGACCACACGCAACGGCGCATCGAACAACAGGCCCCATCGCACGGCCACCGCGAGGAGCGGTTCGGGATCGTGCTGGCCGTCCACCGCGACGACGACGTCGGTGCCTGTCGCCGTGGCTTCGGCCGCGTGGCCGACGACGAACATCGGCCGAAAAGCGCGCTCGAGCACCGCAGACCCAACCGAGTGCAGAATCGCCGTCGCCGCGGGCATGTGGTCGTGGCTGGCAAGACACAGGACCTGGTCCGGGTCGGCGGCCATCTCCAGGAGCACGGCCACGGGATCGGCGTCGACGATCACCGCCTCGGCGACGTCGGCGCCGATCGGCAGCAGCTGGGCCGCGTCACGCACATGATCGGGCAGGGACGAGGCCTCGCTGTCGTCGGCGGCCACGCCCACGAGGGTGATGCCCGCGCTGGCTGCTCGCGCGATCACCATCGCCGCCGGGATGGCCCGGGTCGCGAACTGCGAGCCGTCGAGCGGCACAACGACCCTCATCGAACTCACGTCTCGGTCCACGGGACGCTCATGCAGCTTCGACGTGGCCTGTGCTGCTCGCGTCATCGAACTGCTGCGCCAACTCGTCAAGATGGCTAGGAAGGTTCTTGACCTCGAAAGCAAGAACGATCTGCAGTACGCCATAGGCCACGCTGACGAGGCCGATCGCCAGGACCGCGGCCACAAGCGTCAGTCCCGGTCGTGACAACAGATAGAACGAAGCTGCAACCTCGGCGATGCCGGCGGCGAGGATCACACCCCAGGCAGGAATGACGCGGCGGCCGGCAACCGAGCCAGAGATCGTCAAGCTCCCGTGGAACAGCAGCAGCCACCCGATGAACGCCGCAACGACGAGCAGCGTCGGGGCTGGCCACACCCACACCGCGATACCGACGCCGAGTTCGATCAAGCCGTACCCGATGGACCAGGTCCGCACGGACCCGTCGACGGGCACGCTGAACAGCGTGAACATTCCGCGGAAGACAAGGAGCGCGCCGATGAACCATGCGAGGTCGCCGACGGTCCAGTCGATGGACAGGATGAGCCCCCCGGCGACCGCGCTCGCAATACCGGTGACGAGCAACACCCACCAGCCTTTGCTGACCGCGTCTATCTGAGCGCGGGTCCATGAGTCGGGGCGGAACGGATTGGTAACGATCATGACGACTCCTTCGCCAGCTCGTCGGCCTCCATGTGTGCGCAAGGGCGGCGTCGACAGAGCCATACCTGACTCCTTCGTCTCGACGTCCTCGCCAAACGACGCTCATTGCACCGCTGGACGCGGACAACGAACAGAGTCGAAGGTCCCGATTCGGACGAGTTCTCGACGAGCCGGAAGGGCGGCAGCACCGTGTTCATCTCGTCGCACGTCCTCGAGAGGTCGACCATCTTGTCAAACCCCGGGTAACCATCCCGGGAGGGCCGGATCGTCGCCGTGGAGGACGTGGCCGACCTGCGCGCCAGCGCCGGGCGCTAGGTCACGATCCGCTTCGCCGATCGCGTCGACCCCGCCGGGTTCGGCCGAGGTCATCGAGACCGTTCCTACCAGGAGCCGTGGGGTTCGACGATTCCCTCGAGGGAGTTGATGGATCGACCCCAGGCGCCGACCGTATTTCGACCTGACGAAAACGAACACCGCCGAAGGGTCGATCGATGTGGAACGAACGCGATGTCGCGCGCCGACACGCGCTGCTCGACGCGCTTTGCGCCCGCGACATAGCTTCGTCCGACGAAGCGGCAGCGAGATCTGAGGTGGATCGTGCTTCTACCGCTTGCTCCCGAACCTTTCACCGCACCGACCGATCGCGACATGTTGCCGTCGGAGCGGCGCGAGTTCGTGCGCACCCATCGAACCTGCGTGTTGGTTACGGCGGACGCAACGACGGTCCTGCGATGTCGGTCGTCTACTACGTGCCGACCGACAACGACGCGCTGCTCGTGTCGACGATGGCCGGTCGCAGCCAGGCGCTCGCCGTGGCCCGCGATCCGAAGGTCAGCCTCTGCGTCCTCGACGAGCGGTGGCCGTTCACCTATCTCCACGTGTACGCCGACGCCACGGTCGACCGCGAGCCCGATCTCGTCGTCGACGTCATGATGGCCGTCGGCGAACGCATGTCAGGCCAACCGATGGGCGCCGACGCTCGCCCGATCATGCAGGCGATGGCCGAGCAGGAACAGCGCGTAGTGGTCCGGTGCCGGTCATATTCGACGTTCGCACCACCGCCCCGGCACCTGCACGACAACGACCAAGCGGAACGGCTGACCCACTGGATCTCCGGGAGCATCCCGTGGGACGCACTCGATCCATCCTGACAACTGTCAACCCGCGCCAGCCGGGGTGCGTCGACAACCGGCTCGGCGAGGCAGCGATCGGTATCGAAGAGGCTCGCTCAACCGAACGCGGGCGGCGCGGGTTCGATGCCCAGGTTCGGTGGCGAGATCGTCTACTTGAGGGCGGCCCGAAACGTCCGCTGTCTCTGGGACCTTCGGCCCTGCTCGAGCCTTCAGTAGCGCCGCATACTTCTGGGGGCGTGGGCTCGGCACCACTCCACCTGGACCCCCAGTTGGATCCATGCCAAACCAAAGGAGCAACCATGGACTTCTCCTCACAGTTCGATGATCTCCAGCTTCGCGTCGTCGAGGCCAAGGCGGCGGCACAGACTGCCGCCACCGAGTCGCGCGACCAGCTCAAGCAGCGCATCGACCAAGCCCAGGACGACCTCGACCGGGCCGTCGAGGATACAAAGCAGCAGGGCAGCCAGGTCGCCGACGAGGCACGAAGCAAGTGGGCGCAGATGAAGGCCGACGCCGCCGCCCGGAGGGACGACGTCAAGGCCAAGATCGACCAACGGACTCGGGAGCTGGACGCCAAGGCCGCCGGCAACGACGCCGGCTGGGCCGAATCGGACGCCGTAGACGCCCTCGACTACGCCGCCTGGACCGTGTCCAACGCGCGGCTGGTCGTGCTCGACGCGATCGACGCCCGCGCCTACGCCGACGAGCAGGCCAAGCGGGCGGCGAGCCAATGAGGCCCGGCGACGAGTTCGTCGAAGGTGATCAGCCGCAGGCAAAGCCGCAGACAGCAGAACAGGCATCCGTGACGGGCGACACCCCTCAGTCGAGCGATTCGATCCCATCGACCCAGCTTCGGGACACCCTGCGGACAGGCGTGCGGGAGATGTCGCGGATCTGGTGGTGGTGGTACCTGATCCTCGGCATCGCGTGGGTCTGGTACGGCATGTTTGTGCTGTCTTACCGCGTGGGCAGTCTGACCGCGGTTGCTGCGCTGGTGGGCGTGGCCTTCCTGTTCGGCGGCGTCAGTCAGCTCATCGTGGCTGGCCGGGTCGAGACCTGGCGCCCGCTGTACATCGTCGCGGGAATCCTGGCGATCGCCGCCGGGATCATGACCTTCGTCTGGCCGGACATCACCCTGTACGTCGCGTCGATCCTGGTGGCCTGGTTCCTGATCGTGTTCGGGATCATGCATCTGGTCGGCGCACTCGCCAGCCCCAAGGTGCCATGGTGGTGGACCCAGCTCCTGTTGGGGATCGCCGAGCTGGTCCTGGGCGTGTGGGCCATCCGCTCCTGGGAGCGGTCGCTGCTGACGTTCGTGACCATGGTCGGGGTGTGGGCCATCTTCACCGGGGTGAACGAGATCTTCGCCGCTTTCTCCTTGCATGAGGTAGGCAAGCGGGCGGAGCGGATGATCGAGTGACGACCGCGGATCGCGGCGACGCTCCGGGCCTCGGCGCGCTGCCCCAGCACGCGGAGGCCCCGAACGCTCTGCCAGACCCCGAAGGGTGGTGGGCGGAGGTCAACAGCCTCGATCTCGCCGTCTACGCGGCGATCGCCGCCACGCCAACCCCCACGTTGGACCGCGTCTTTCGCCGGTTGTCCCAGGCCGCCGACAACTCGAAGCTGTGGATCGCGAGTGCCGCAGTCCTGGCGACCATCGGGGGACGGGGCGGCCGCCGCGCCGCGGTCAACGGTCTCGCCTCGGTCGCCGTCACCTCGGCTGTTGTCAACCTCGTGCTCAAGCCGCTCGGCAGCCGGCACCGACCCGACCGCGCCACCCACCACGTCCCGATCACCCGCCAGGTGACGATGCCTCGCACCACCTCGTTCCCGTCGGGCCACGCGGCCTCGGCGTCCGCCTTCGCCACCGGCGTGGCCAGTGCGGCACCCGAGGCCGGGATCCCCGTCAGCACCGCCGCCACGCTCGTCGCCTATTCGCGAGTCCACACGGGCGTCCACTACCCCATCGATGTGATCGCCGGATCCCTCATAGGTGAGGCGCTGGCGCTGCTCACCGTCGCCGCCCTCGCCCGCCGCCGCCGCCGGCTCGACGGGTGAGCGCCGACTGGGCTCGCCGTCGCGTCGGGGCGCCGCACAGCATCCTCTGGTCATGACCATCGACTGCGCCCACCATGCACCGGCACGCGCGCGAGTCGATGCCCTCGGCGTCGTCGTCGACCGGTTGACACGCAGGTAGAGGCGTTGGTCCTGGCGACGTGGCGCGATCCAGGGGACACTGAACGCCCGTGCTGGTCGAGACGCACCCGGACAAGCCGGTGCTCATCGTGAATCCGACGTCGGGTGGCGGTACGGCGTCGCACTACGACCTCGTCGGGCAGTGCCGCGCCAGGGGCATCGACGCCGTCGTGTTCGAGCGTGGGGATGATCTGTCTGCGTTGGCCGCCGCGGCTATCGAGGGCGGCGCGGAGGTGATCGGCATTCCGGCGGTGACGGGTCACAGGCGGCGGTCGCGGCTGTCGCCGCCGAGCACGACGTTCAGTACGTGTGTGTCCCGGCGGGCACACGCAACCATTTCGCGATCGACGTCGGCGTCGCACGCAACGACGTGATCGGCGCGCTGGACGCGTTCGTCGACGGAGCGGAGCGGTCGATGGGCTTGTACGGCGCGATCGTGCAGTCCCCGGCATATCGCGACGCGAAGATGCGAACGGTGATCGAGATGCTGCCCGACCTCCTCGGACCAGGTTCGGAGGCATTCGACCTGCGGCTCACGCTCCCGGACGGACCACGGAACAGGAGTGCACCGGCGGTGCCACGTTCGGCGTCTCGGAGGAGCGTTTCGATGGCGGTCCGTTCGGCGGCGCGGCCGACGAGGAGCTGGGTCGCTGCGTCGCTTGCCCCGGATCGTGCATGCCCGTCACGACAGCGCCCTCCGCTCGCGCCTCACATCAGCGTCATCACTGCCGATCGGGTGGTAGGGCCGATGGTCCCTTCCGGCGACCCCGACGGCGCGGCACCGGAGTCCGCACAGGTCGGCGAGCGAGAACCCGGACGCGCAACGCCTTCGGGCTCGACTCGAACAAGAGCCGCGGCTCCATCAGCACGCTTTCACCATCGATCCCGACAGCGACCGGCGCACCGGAGTCGATTCGGAAGCTCGCCGTCGTCCACTCCGCCAGGCCACGCGGCGGCGGGCCGGTCACGGCGATCACCCCGAGCTGACCGCTGTCGATGTTGGCTCTCGTGCCCTTCCCCGGGCGCGGGTCGAACAGGTACGGGTTGTTGGAAACCAACACGAGCACGGCCGTCTCGAACGTCCGGCCGCCCCGCCCGGTCAAGCGGAGGTCGAAAGCTTCGGCGTCGGGGCCCAGGAGGTCCGGCAGCATCTGGACGACGGTGCGCACCTTGTGGTCCCGGTACTGCGCCGATTGCACGACCGCGCCGTAGAAACCCATCGCAACGTTGTTCACGAACAGACGGCCGCTGACGCGACCGAGGTCAATGCGGCGTTCATCTCCCTCGACGAACGCGTCGAGCGCGCCGACCACGTCGTTGCGATCGATGCGGAGATCAAGCGCGAAATGGTTGCGCGTGCCGGCGGGCACGCAGACGAAGGGGACGTCGTGCTCCGCTGCGAC
>DATAES010000064.1:0-14079 GCA_036257895.1 Acidimicrobiales bacterium | reverse complement strand
GAGGCTCCAAGTGCTCTCAGGGATCGCGTGTGATCGGCACCTGCGCAGCGAATCGGTTGGTCGGGTCGCGGTGATGGTTGACGACCATCCTGAGATCTTCCCGGTCAACTACGCCGTTGACGAACGAGGCGACATCTACTTCCGTACGGACCCCGGAACGAAGCTGAACGCGGCCGCGACCGCTCCGACGATCGCATTCGAGATCGACGGCTTCGATGAGGATCGCGAGCTCGGCTGGAGCGTGCTGGCCGTCGGCCCGGCGCGCTGGCTCGGGCGCCCCCAGGACATCGCCAAGGTGCGGAGCCTTCCGCTCAAGCCATGGGCTGCGGGTGAGAAGGCCAACGTGGTCCGGCTGTCACCAACGAAGATCACCGGCCGCCAAATCTCGCACCGCCAGCGTGCGGGCGTCTGAGGAGGACACGATGCGCGTACTCGTCGTCGAATCCGACCGCCACAGTGCAGACCGGGCCATCGCCGACCTGCGAGCGGCAGGTCACGAGGTCGCCCGCTGCCACGAGAGTGGTGCGCCGGCGTTCCCGTGCAACGCGCTGTGCGATGGGGGTAGCTGTCCACTCGACTCCGGAAGCGGAGTCGACGTCCTGCTCGACTATCGCGCTCGTCCACATCCCCGACCCACGCCATTCGAGGACGGGGTGAGCTGTGCGCTCCGTCACCAGATTCCGGTTGTTGTGGCCGGAGCGCCCGCGCTCAACCCCTTCGACCAATGGACCACTGCTGTCGCGGCCGATGATTCGGTCGTCGACGCGTGTGAGCGCGCCGCGACAGCACCGATCGAATCGCTCGCCGCCGTCGCGCTTGCCAAGGTTCGCCAGTTGCTCTCGAACGAACCCGCGGTTGCGGATGTCGCGGACGTGACGGTCACCCGCAACGCCGGCACCCTACAGGCCATCGTCCTGCTCCCTGAGTGCGCTGACGAGCTCGACGCCGCCTTGGCCGTCGGCGTAGCCGGCGCCATTCGCACCCGCGATCGATGGACGCCGCGCGTCGACGTTTGCGTCAGTCGACTCCCGTCTGCGGTCGGTCGGGACTTTCGCCGCTACTCGGCTGACCGACGGCCCTAGTTCAGGCGAGAGGGGGAGGTCATCGTGAACTCCATGGCTGCTCGTTCCATCTCCGAAGTCCTGGATCAGGACGAGTGCTTGGAGTTGCTGGCGCGTGAGCCGGTCGGCCGGCTGGCATTGAGTGCCGGGGCCCTCCCAGTCGTCCTCCCCGTGAACTTCACGCTGGTCGACCGGACGATCGTCTTCGCGTCGGCTGCGGGCCTCAAGCTCGATGCGGCGCAGCGGGGAGTGGTCGCGTGCATGGAAGTCGACGGCTACGACCGCTGGTCACACGGTGGCTGGAGCGTCCTCGCTACGGGACGCCTCCAGGAGATCAGCGATCCGGAGCAGCTGGCCCGAGCGCGACGGCTCCCGCTCAGCCCGTGGGCATTGGCGAACCCCGACCACTACGTCCAGTTGCCGATCGAGCTGCTCTCGGGGCGACGCATCAATCGGCTCGTACACGGAGGCGCAGCATGAAAGCCGTTCAGGCAGACGACCGGTCGCAGATGAACGTGCTCGATGCCGAGGAGTGCCGCGTGCTCCTGCGATGGGAGATCGTCGGTCGACTCGGTGTCTCCATTCCGGATCGCGCACCATCGATCGTCCCCGTCAACTTCGTGATGGACAACGACACCGTGGTGTTCCGAACCGCTAAGGGTGAGAAGTACGACCATCTTGTCGGGCATCCCGTGAGCCTCGAAGTCGATCGGTTCGACTGGTACCGGCGCATCGGATGGAGCGTGCTCGTGCAAGGTGTCGCCGAGGAGTGCACCGAGGCCGAGGTGGCGGGTCTCGAGCTGTCGCCGTGGGCGCCGGGCGACAAGCCCAGCGTCATACGCATCGTGCCCAACGCCATCACCGGGCGCCGGATCGAGCTCACGACGCCGGCGACGGACCCGCGCGGCTACAGGTGATCGAACGACACGAGGAGGTGTGTCGTGCTGGACAACGTCGAGGAGCTGCACTCGAGCCAGACGGTCGGGGAGCCGATCGTCGAAGCGCGTGGCGTGACGAAGGTCTACGAGACCGGGCGCGTCCAAGTGAACGCGCTGACCGGCGTCGACCTCACTGTCGGCAGGGGCGAGATGGTCGCGATCATGGGCCCGAGCGGATGCGGCAAGACGACTTTGTTGAACTGCCTCTCGGGGCTGGACGAGATCAATGGCGGCGACGTGCGGATCGGCGGCACGTCATTGGCGACCATGTCCGACCACGATCGCACGGAGTATCGAGCCCTGCACATGGGCTTCGTCTTTCAGTTCTACAACCTCATGCCGGTCCTCACGTCCGTGGAGAATGTCGAGCTCCCGCTCTTGGTGGCGCGGGTCCCGCAGAAGGTCGCGCGCCGGCGTGCGCTCGACGCGCTCGATCTCGTCGGACTCGTAGAGCGGGCCGACCACGTGCCCGACGAGCTCTCCGGTGGAGAGCGCCAACGCGTGACCATTGCTCGAGCCCTGGTGAACGATCCGTCGATCGTGTGGGCCGACGAACCGACAGGCGATCTCGACAGTGAGCGAGCGGCGGAGATCAGCGAGCTCATGCGTCGCCTCAACATCGAGCACGGACTCACGTTTCTGGTCGTGACCCATGACATCTCGATCGGACGAAGCACCGACCGGATCGTTCGGATGCTCGACGGCGAGATCGTCGACGAACAACTGATGGAGGTTCCTCATGTACGCGCGCGTTACACAGCTTGAGATCGACTCGCTGCGGATCGAAGTCGCCGAGGCGCTGCAGATGTACAAGCGCGATGTGGTGCCAGCTCTGGAGGAGCAGCCTGGCTACTGCGGCGCACTGGTGCTGGTGACGCCGGAGGGCAAGGGACAGGTCACCACGCTGTGGCAGACCGAGGAGCAGGCAGACGCCTCTGCCGCACACGGCTTCTACGCCGACGTCCTCGAGAGATTCGTGACGTTCTTCCGAGCACCTCCCGGTCGTGAGCGATACGAGGTCGTCTTCGCCGACATCCCGGCGCTCGTCGAGGGCTGAGCACGATGGAGCGCTTGCTCGGCGCTCCGGTCGCGACTCTCGCGGTCGTCGTCACGCTGCTTCTCGCGGTCTCCGTCGGCGTGGTCGCTGCGCTTGCGCTTCGGAACCGTGTCTTCTTCAAGCTGGGCCTGCGCAACGTCGGCCGCCGGCGTGCTCGAACGGCCATCATCGTCGTCGGGCTCATGCTCGGTACCGCCATCATCGCGTCGGCGTTGAGCACCGGCGACACGATGGCGTCCACCATCAGGTCGTCCGTTGTCCGCACGCTCGGCAACACCGACGAGTCAGTGGGCGTGAAGGGCGCGCATGCGACCGCTGTCACGGTCGGACCGACGGCTGACACGGCGTACTTCCCCGAGGACCGAGTCGAGACGGTCTGGGCCGCCGCCGCAGGTTCGAAGCTCGTCGACGGCGTCGCGCCCGCCATCGTGGAGCCAGTTGCCATGCAGGACGTCACCAGCATGCAGAACGAGCCGCGCGTCATGCTGTTCGCGTCCGATGCCGCCCGGCTTGCCGGCTTCGGCGGGATCAACGGACCTGACGGGCACGTCGTGCTTTCCGATCTCAGTGCCGGCGAGGTGTTCCTGAACGACAAGGCAGCCGAGAAGTTGTCGGCCGCTCGCGGCGACGAGATCGCGGTGCTGGCGGCAGGGAAGCTCACGTCGCTCCGCGTGCGTGACGTCGTCCGGTACGACGGAGCAGGAACGGATGGCGCCGCAGTGCTCATGACGCTCAGCGGCGCACAACAGTTGCTCGGCCAGCCTGGCCAGATCAATCAGATCCTGGTCTCGAACCAAGGCAACGCGACGTCCGGTGCGCAGTACACCGACGCCGTCCGAGGCCAACTCCAACCGGTTCTCGATCCTCTGGGACTCGAGGCCAGGCCGGTCAAGCAGGACGGTCTGAAGGTCGCCGAGGCGCAAGGCAACTCGTTCATGTCGATGTTCAGCACGTTCGGCACGTTCACGATCGCCGCTGGCATCCTCCTGATCTTCCTCGTCTTCGTGCTGCTTGCCGCTGAACGGCGAGGCGAGATGGGTGTAGCCCGCGCCATTGGGACACAGCGCGGCCACCTGGTGGAGATGTTCCTCTTCGAGGGCATGGCCTACGACCTCATCGCCGCGGCCGTCGGCGCGGGCCTGGGGGTGCTCATCGCGTTCGGCATGGTGCACGTCCTGGCCTCGGCACTCAGCTCACAGGGCCTCGATCTCCGGTTCACGGTCGAGTGGCGCAGCGTCGTGCTCGCCTACTCGCTCGGCGTGCTGCTCACGCTGCTGGTCGTCACCGTGTCGGCCTGGCGGGTCAGCAGGCTGAACCTCGTTGCCGCGATCCGCAACCTGCCGGATCCTGTCAAGCGGCGCAAGCGCCGGCGGTGGCTTCTCGGGGCCATCGGCATCGGCGCCGGGATCATGATGACCGTCTCGGGCGTCATGGGCTCACAAGCGACGCCGCTTCTCGTCGGCGTCTCGATCGTCATCGTGTCGCTCGTGACCGTCCTCGCCGCACTGGGCGTCAACGAGCGGGCGGCGTACACCATCGGTGGGCTGACGTTGGTGGTCTGGCTGCTCCTCCCGTTCTCCGCCTACAAGGCCATCGCACCCGACCTTTCGATGGATTTCTCGGTGTGGGTCGCCAACGGATTGCTGGTCGTGATCGGTACGGCATGGACGATCGTGTACAACGCGGACGTCATCCTGGCTGTGACGCTGCGGGTGTTCGGACGGTTCAAGTCGCTGGCACCAGTGCTGAAGACGTCGATCACCACACCCCTGCGCAGCCGGTTCCGCACAGGCATGACGTTGGCCATGTTCACGCTCGTGGTCTTTACCCTGGTCGTCGGCACGACGACTTCCGGTGCGTTCACGAGCGCGATGGACAACCTCGACGCTTTCGGTGGTGGCTACCAGGTGCGCGCCGAAGTCGCGCCCATCAGTCCGGTCGACAACATCTCGGAGGCTTCGCGGAGCGTTCCCGGTCTGCCGGCGAATGCCGCGACACGCGTCGCGAGTGAATCGTTCGTACCAGTGAGCGCGCGCCAAGCCGGTACCAGCTCGTACCAGGACTATCCCCTTCGCGGCGTCGACGACACATTCGCGCAGACCACCACATACGGCTTCGCGACGATGGCGAAGGGTTTCACATCCGATCGGCAGGTATGGGACGCGCTCGCGAGCACGCCCGGGCTCGCCGTCGTCGACCCGATGGTGGTGCCGCGTCGGAACAACTGGGGATTCAACGTGCCGCCCGACTTCCAACTAACCGGCTTCTACATCGAAGACAAGACATTCGACCCCGTGACGGTCGAGACGACCGATCCGCGGACGGGCACAAGCCAGCGCTACACGGTGATCGGCGTCCTGAAGGAGTCGGTGCCGTACTCGATGGGCGGCATCACCGTTTCGCAAACGTCACTGGCCGCCTACGGCGATCGGGCCCGGCCGACGGTGTACTACTTCGCACTGGCGGACGGCGTCGACCCTGTGCAGGCCGCGAAGCACATCGAGACAGCGTTCCTCGCCAACGGCATGCAAGCGCAGGCGTTCTCCGAGATGCTGGACGAGACCGTCGGCACGTCGTTGACGTTCCAACGGATCATTCTCGGGTTCATGGGTCTCGGCCTCGTCATCGGTGTCGCGGCTCTCGCGGTCATCTCGGCTCGATCGGTGGTCGAACGACGACAGCAGATCGGCGTGCTCAGGGCCATCGGGTTCCAGCAGCGAATGATCAAGCTGAGCTTCTTGCTGGAAGCATCGTTCGTCACCCTCGTTGCCATCGCAGCCGGTACCGCGCTCGGACTGATCGTCTCGTTCAACGTCATCACCGACGCCGCGCAACTGCCGAGCTGGGACAACCTGCAGTTCATCGTCCCGTGGGCGACTCTCGCACTCATCTTCTTCGTGGTGTACGCCGCAGCACTGGTCACCACCTGGGCCCCGGCTCGCCGCGCAGCGCGCGTCTATCCGGCTGAAGCCTTGCACTACCAGTAGCTCCAGTCAGGCGAGGATTCGCCGGCCGGAGATCATGTCGGTCGAGATCGCGATGTAGCGGCCGTCAGGGCCGGGGGCCCAACGGGCAGGGGGTGATGCGCTCACCTCATCGATCTCGTCCGGCGCGACCAGCTCGCGCGCGACGCCCGTGACCAGCACGCTCCAGCCCGTCTGCTCGACCCTATCGATCTCGTCCACCTCGAACGCCACCACGGTGTTGCGGGTCGCCGCATCGAGCTTGGTGCCGCGGCTCGTGCGGATCACGATGCGATCGTCGAGCAAGACGAAGTTCACGGGCAGCACGACCGGAAGCGCGTTGGACGTGATGGCGATGCGGCCCACAGTGGCGCTGCCGAGGAGCGCGATGCACTCCTCCCGTTCGAGCACCGCGAGGCCGTTGCGGTCGAGTTCCACGACGCTCATGCCGGCCGTGGAGGTGACAACTGTCGGGCAGTGTCCGAAGCGAATCGGTCAGCTACGACCGGAGCGACGCGCACTCGGGCGTCGACGGCCACCACACGATCGCTGCTTGCTATCACCGGGTTCAGATCGAGCTCGCGGATCTCAGGAACGTCGCGGGTGAGCAAGCTGAGCCGAACCAAGAGATCGGCGATCGCGTCGACGTCGACCGGCTGTGCGCCTCGATAACCAGTGAGCAATGGCGCGCACCGGAGCGAGTGGACGAGCTCACTGGCTTCTACGTCAGAGAGGGGAGCGACTCGGACGCCACGATCACCGAGTAGCTCGGCCGTGACGCCGCCCATCCCGAACAGGATGAGCGGTCCGAAGCTGTCGTCTCGTACCGCGCCGGCAATCAGCTCGACGCCGGGCCGAGCCATCGGTTGCACGAGCGCGCCTGTCATCTTCGGACCGATCGCAGAAGCCATTTCGTTCCACGCCTTGGCGACAGCCTTTGCCGAACGCAGCCCCAACGCGACACCACCGACATCGGACTTGTGCACGATGTCGGGACCGTCGACCTTCAGCACCACGGGGTAGCCGACCGCCCGGGATGCAGCGCAGGCCGCTTCGATGTCCACCACGCGCGTGCCGGCGAGATACGGGATGCGATGTGATGCCAGCAATCCGCTGGTTTCTTCGGGATCGAGCCATCGGCCCGGCGGATCAGTAGTGAGGACCTGATTCACAAACTCACGGGCCGCGGGCAGGTCGATGTCGCCGCGGCTGGGGTGGTGATCCGGCGGACGAGCTCGCCACGTCGCGTAGGTGACTGCGTGACCGAGCGCGGCGATCGCGGGCTCGACCGAACCGAACACCGGGACCGGCTGCTCGCCGTCCGGGAGGAGACCACGGTCGCGTCCGATGATGACGGCGACGACCGGCTTGCCGTTCGTTGCTGCCGACGCGATCGCGGCCGCGATTGCCCCGGGATTGGCGACCAGCGTCGGCGCATGGATGACGACGAGTGCATCGACGCCGGGATCCTGGGCAACGGCCGTGATTGCCGCTCGGTACGTCGACGGTGCCGCGTCACCGAGCAGGTCGACCGGGTTCGCGGTCGACGCCGAGGCTGAAAGCTGCGACTCGAGGATGTGCCGGCAGTCGGCGGAGATTGTTGCGAGCGTGAGGTTCGCACCCGCACAGGCGTCCGCGCCCATGATGCCCGGACCGCCTGAGTTGCCGACGATGGCAACCCGTCCACCCGCAGGAAGGGGCTGATGCGCGAGCAATAGAGCTGCGTCGAGGAGTTGGTCGATCGTGTCGACCCGCACGACGCCGCAGTGCTGGAGGAGCACTTCAACGGCAGCGTCGTTGGCAGCCATCGCCGCGGTGTGTGAGCTCGCCGCCTTGACGCCGGCGGCGGTCCGGCCGCTCTTGACCGCAACGATCGGCTTGACCCGTCCAATGCGCCGAGTGAGCCGAGCGAACTTCATGGGGTTGCCGAACGACTCGAGATAGAGGAGCACCACCTTCGTGCGCTCGTCGTCCTCGCAGTACTGCAGGAAGTCGTTGCCGCTGACATCGGCCTTGTTGCCCAGCGAGATCAAGCTCGAGATCCCGATGCCAGCGCGCGTCGCCGCGTTCAGCACCGCGATGCCGACTGCTCCCGATTGCGAGGCGAGCGCGATCGGACCAGGTACGGCCTTCGCGGCGCCGAAAGTCGCATCGAGGCGAACCGACAGATCGGTGTTGACGATGCCGACGCAGTTCGGCCCGATGATCCTCATCCCGTGCCGTCGAGCTGCGGCCGTCAACTCATGCTGGAGGTCCGCGCCTTCGGCGCCGACCTCGGCGAAGCCGCCACTGATCACGACCAGCCCGCGAGCACCTTTCGCCGCGCAGTCGGGCACGAGCGCCGCAACCTTGTCCGCGGCGATGGCGACGATGCCGAGGTCGATCACACCTGGGACCTCGGCGACGGATCGGAACGCGGTCAGACCTTCGACGGCGTCGCCCTTCGGGTTCACCGGATAGATCGCGCCACGAAATCCTGCCTCGAGCATCCTGTGGACGATTTCGTGGCCGACGGTGCCGGGTCGCCCGCCGGCACCGATCACCGCGATCGATCCTGGCCGCATCAGGTGCTCGACCGATCGCGCCTCGGAGATGTGTTCGCGGCCTGCGATGCGGTCGACAAGGTCGTCGGACACGTGGAGTCGCATCACCAGATGCTCGACGCCGAGGTCCCATGTGCGCACGGGCGCCAGACCAGAGTCGCTGAAGACCCGCTGCATCTTGCGATTCTCGGGGAGAGTGTCAGCTACGAAGGTGGTCAGGCCCTCGGTTCGGGCGCGGGCGGCGAGGTGCTCGAGCAGGAGCGAGGCGACGCCACTGCCCTGCCATGCGTCTGCGACGACGAAGGCGACCTCTGCCTCCTGTGAGCCGGCCTCACGGTCGTAGCGCGCTACGCCGATCAACTCGTCGTCGCCCAGCGCCACGAGCGCCTCGCGGTCGTGGTGGTCCACCGTGGTGAACCGAATAACTTCTGCGTTGCTGAGATGGGGGTGGGGGGCGAAGAACCGGAGACGCTTCGTCTCGCGTGACAATCCCTCGTGGAATTCCACGAGACGCGCCGCGTCCGTCGGTTCGATGGGCCGCACCTGCACGACTCGGCCGTCAGCCAAGAGCGCGTCGAACGTCTTGATCGGCGGCGCGGTGACGACCTTGGTCACGACTCGGTCTGCTCATGACGGATGATTCGTCCGGTGACGAACCGGGGACGGAGGCGCAGCCACAGATCGCGGTCGCCCGGTGCCCACGGGTGGACTGGCAACTCCTGCAGCCGCTGCATGTCTTTGGCCTCGTACCCCGTCACCTCCTCCAGCTCACCGGTGAAGAGAACGCTCCACCCCGACTGCGTGGCGCGGTCGAAGCTGTCGACCTCGAACGCCGCGTGACCTTGACCGATGTCGAGCCGCGACCCTGGCATCGTGCGCATGATGATGTCTTCGCCGTCGACCGCGTAGTTGACCGGCAGGATCATCGGCGTCGCACCGATCACCACGGCCACCCGTCCGATCACATCCTCGGCGAGAAGGCGCCGGCATTCGTCCGCATTGATGACCTCAATTCCGCTGTGCCTGCTGACCATTCGCATGTCGGCCTCCCTGTCCCGAAGGGTCTACGACCATGATCCAGCCAATCGCCTGGGCGTGGGCAGGGCCGAAGGTCCTATTCACGGACGCGCTTCGATGAGAGGACCTTCGACCCTTTGTGCTCGAACCCGGTCAACGGCATTGTTGGGGGCATGGATGACGAACGACGTGTCGTTGTCGGTATCGACGGATCACCGCCGGCTCGGTGCGCGCTTCGGTGGGCGTTGGCCGAAGCACAACTTCTTGACCGGACATTGGAAGTCCTCCACGCGTGGCGCGAGCCGGCGGTGCTCGTCCCCGAGGAGTACGACTCGGCGCTCGTCGAGGCAGGACACATGGACGAGGCGGCGCTGAAGCTGATCGATCGCGAGCTCGATGCCGTCGGGGCGGACCTTCCTGACACGTTCCCGATCGAGCGGACCGAGGTGCACGGTTTCGCGGCCCGTGCGCTAGTCGAAGCCTCTCAGCGGGCCGAGCTCGTGGTCGTGGGCCGGCGCGGGATGGGCGGCTTCCCTCACGAGCTGATCGGGCCGAAGGCAGTGCAGGTCGCGCACCACGCCAGGTCGCCGGTCGCGGTGGTTCCCGATCGCTGGCCGGGGGACGGGCGGGGGGTGGTGGTCGGCGTGGACGGCTCCGACCACGCGGCCAAGGCGTTGCGCTGGGCGCAGGCCGAAGCCGACCGCAGAGCGACGGACCTGACCGCGGTAATGGCCTGGGGCCTGTTCGACCAGCATCACATCGAGGCTGATGCTGCGTTCGACCCGAACTACGGCGCGGCCGACGCACGCGCCGCACTCGAACATGCTCTCGGCGCTGCGCTGGGCGACGCGTCTCAGGTGAAGACGAAGGTGGTCAACGATCTGCCGGCGAGGGGCCTGGTCGAGACCAGCCGAACGGCCGAGCTACTCGTTGTCGGTGCGCGAGGCCTCGGCGGCTTCGGCGACCTGCTGCTGGGGTCGGTCAGCCATCGCTGCCTGACGCACGCGGTGTGCCCGACAGTGGTGGTGCGCTAGCGCCGAATGCGCTCAAGGTTTCGGCGACTGCCTCGTCGAGTGACCGGCTCGTGTCGACTTTCGACGCGGCTGGCCACGGGTCGAAACTCGCTGCCATGGCCTCGGCGATCATCGGGGTCGCTTCGGATGGATCGTCTCCTCGAAGAGCACGTTTGTCTATCCGAGCGTTCGTGATCGAGGTCGGTGCCACGCAACGAAGTTCGACGAGGTCGCTGAGCGTCTCCCTCGCGAGCTCGGCAGCCAGCGAGCGCAAATCGTTGCGGCTCCATGATCCGTCCAGCACGACGGATTCGCCAGATCGAAGGAGCGGCGCGGCCTGGTCGAGCAACGCGTGGTAGTTCTGGGCTACGGCCGTGGGGGCGTAGCGACCTTCGCCGTAGGCGCCGCCCTGTTTCGCGTGGCCGGCTCGGAGCTCGTCGGTGCGCAGGACGACGACGGGCAGCTGGTCGGCCAGAGCAGCGGCGAGCGTCGACTTGCCCGTGCCCGGCAAGCCGCCGATCAGAACGAGCCGCACCCGGCCGCGTTCGAGATGGTCGACCGCGAGGCCGAGCAGCGAGCGCGCGAGATCCGCAGCGTGCGAATCACCTTGCTCGTGGCGGATCGAACTGACCTTGGCCCTGACGGCAGCCCGGTAGGCGATGTAGTGGTGGGCCAGTGACTCGGGCCAGGTGTCGGCCGAGAACTCGCGGTGCCAGGCCAGCAGCCGCGCGGCAAGCGCGGGAGCGCCGAGGCGTTCGAGATCCATGGCGAGGAACGCGACATCGTTGAGCACGTCGCCCCACCGCAACTCGTCGGAGAACTCGATGCAGTCGAGGATGCGCGGTCCGTCGGGCAGTACGAAGATGTCGTCGGCCTGCAGGTCCCCGTGGCCGTCTCGGATCCGGCCGGCGGCGATTCGCTGCTCGAAGAGATCGTTGCGACCGTCGAGGTACCGGCGCACGAGCTCTTCCGCGCGATCGAGTTGCTCACCACGGAACAATGAGTCGCGGCCTCGCCTGAGCTGCGTGAAGCATTGTCGCCACAGCTCGGCGATGTAGCCGGTCGACCCGACGTGACTCCAGGCGCGATCGGTCGGCTTCCCTTCGTGCAACCTCGCGAGGTCACGCGCGACTTGCCGCACGGCGTCATCGACGTCGTCGCGTCGAGTGACGCACAGGCTCAGCCGCCGGTCCGACGGCATCCTGCGCATCACCACGACGTGGTCGCACAGATGGCCATCCGGTCCGATCACGTCGGCGACGCCCAGGTACACGTCCGGTGCGAGACGCCGATTCAGTTCGACCTCGCGATGGGCAGCCTCGCGACGGGAAGCGACCGTCGAGTAGTCGAGGAAGCCCAGATCCACTGGCTTCTTGATCTTCCAGGCACGGTCGCCGATGAACAGGAGGACGGCCGTGTGCGTCTCGGTCAGGGCGGCCGGCTCACTCATCGTGAGACGTTGGGACCAAAGCCCCTAGCGATGGGTCGACCGCAATTGTCCACTGGGTGACGCATGGTTGCACCAGAACCTGTGGCGCGCGCACCCATTCGGGTGATGCTCGCTGACGACAGTGAGGCGAGCATGTTGCTGCTCAAGGCAATGTTGCGCGACGACGAGCGGTTCGAGGTGGTCGCGGCCGTCAGCACGGGCGCGCAGCTTGTCGCCGAGAGCGACCATGCGGACCTCGTGGTGATGGATCTCGTCTTCGCCGACACGGACGCATTCTCCGCAATCCGTCTGCTTCGTGAACGGGATCCTGCGTTGCCAGTTGTCGTCTTCGCCTCGGTCGACCCGCCCTATCTACGTGCCGAGGCCGACGCCCAAGGTGCAGCCGCGTTCTTCCGGCGCGGTGCCGATCCGCAGGCGGTGTTGGATGGGTTCGCCAACGTCGCTCGACTCACGAAGGCAGACTGACCACGATGACCATCAAGGTGTTCCTGCTCGATGACCACGAAGTCGTCCGGCGCGGGGTGCGCGATCTCCTCGAGGCGGAGGAGGACCTCGAAGTCGTCGGGGAGGCGGGCACGGCCGAAGAGGCGCGCTACCGGATCCCGGCCACAAGCCCCGATGTCGCCGTGCTCGACGTTCGCCTGCCCGACGGCTCGGGAGTGGAGGTCTGTCGCGACGTTCGCTCGGTGCGGCCCGAGCTGGCGTGCATCATGCTCACGTCGTACGCCGACGACGAGGCGCTGTTCGATGCGATCATGGCCGGTGCCGCCGGCTACGTGCTCAAGCAGGTCTCCGGGTCGAATCTCATCGACGCGGTGCGGCGGGTCGGTTCGGGCCAGTCGCTGCTCGACCCGACCGTCACTGCTCGGGTTCTCGAACGGCTGCGAAAGGGTCCCGACGAGGACGAGCGGCTGAAGGGGATCACTGCGCAGGAACGCAAGATCCTCAATCTGCTCGCCGACGGGCTCACCAATCGACAGATCGCAGAGCAGATGTTTCTCGCGGAGAAGACGGTCAAGAACTACGTGTCGAACTTGCTGGCCAAACTGGGCATGAGCCGCCGTACGGAGGCCGCTGTTTTCGCCGCCCGCCTCGCCGACCGTCACCCGAACAAGACGTAGGGTTTCGCCCTCACTCGCTCGCTTCCCTCCCTCCGTTCGGGCGAGTTGGCATGGTCCTTCGGCCCTACCGGTCCGACGGGCGGGGCCGCACGATCACAGCGTGAGACTGGCAATCGGTGTGATGGGGTCGGCGAGCGGCGAGATCGACCCGGCTGTCGCGCGAAGGGTGCGGCGCATGGGCGCTGCGGTCGCGCAAGCCGGATGCGCGTTGATCACCGGCGCATGCCCGGGGCTGCCGCAGGAGGCAGTCCTCGGCGCGCGCGAAGCCGGAGGTTTGGTGATCGGTATCTCGCCCGCGCTCTCGGAGGCGGAGCACCTCAACCGGTACGGCTCACCCACCCACGGCTTCGACGTCCTCATCTACACCGGCTCCGGGCTCATGGGTCGTGAGGTGGTCAACATTCGTTCGTCGGACATCGTCTTCATCGTCGGCGGCCAGAGCGGCACGTTGGGGGAATTTTCGATCGCGTACGACGAAGGCCGGCTCATCGGCGTGCTCGAAGGCAGTGGCGGAATCGCCGATCTACTACCGCAGATCATCGCGTCACTCCACAAGCACACCGGCGCGGTGGTCATCTACGACGACGATCCGCAGCGCCTGGTGCAGACATGCATCGAGTACTACGAGAACGAGCACTTCCGCCACCCGCACGTGTTCCATGCGAACGGGTCCGCCACGGCGCGGCCCACAGATCGACCGGCGGCCCGATGATCAATGCTGCCTGTCAGACGAGTCCCCGGGCGGCAGGTACCTGCTCCTGGGGCCTGTCTGCGGTCTCTTACAGTTGCCGAAGATCGTGGACGCTCTCCACGACGCGGGAGTGCGACATGACCTTCGCCTCTGTCGTCAGCTGTCCGGGCGTTCGACAATTGGCACCCTGAGGCTCAGGAGGCCACGATGCCGCGAGACACCGCG
>DATAES010000063.1:0-11391 GCA_036257895.1 Acidimicrobiales bacterium | reverse complement strand
CTCCTGCGCGATTGCCTCGCGCGCCGCGGCGGTGGCAAGTTCCGGTCCAGCGGGGCCGAGGCCGACGACGACGACTCGGCCGCTGGTCACGGGCTCGAGGTCGGCGGGGCTTCCGAACCCGACGAGGAAGACTCGCTGTCGACGGCCGGGGGCGTGATCTTGTAGGTCGACGGGTCGAATGTCCCGTACCTCGGGTCGACGGTGACCTGCCCGTCCTCGAAGGCGTGTCGCAACCACGAACCGAACTCGACGGACTGGTCTCGTAGGGCGAGTTGCTCAGCCTGCGACGACACGTCCGAGTACGCGGCCGGCTTACGGTCGGTCACCTTGAACACAAGAAAGCCGTTGTTGTTCGTCACCGGGTCCGTCACCGCTCCGGTCGCGGTCGCCTGCAGCGTCGGAGCGAAGACCGAGGAGATCTCGCTCGGGTAGAGGCATCCGGCATCGCCGCCCATGCTCCCCGACTTCGTGTCGGTGGAGAACTGCTGGGCCAACGACGCGAAGTCGCCGCCGGCCCGAGCTTGTTCCGCAACGGCGTTCGCAGTGTTCTCGTCGGCGAGCGAGATGACCGAGACACACAGCTGCACGAATTCCTCCGGGTGCGCATCGAAGTACGCCTTGCCGGCCGCCTCCCCACCGCACGGCTGATGGACGAGATCCGACTGCAGCACGAACTGGTCCGTGTACCAACCTTCTATTTTGTTGCGGTAGTCCGCGGAGAAGCCGGCGAGCTGTTCTTGGCCTTTCTGCTCGTCGCCGCCACCGAGCGACTGGATCAGATCGTTCTTGGCCGCCTCCTTGCAGTCATCGGTGACCTCGAGCTGTCGGCGTTCGACTTCGTCGTGGGCCAGCGCGAACTGCAACTGCCGCATCAGCACCTGGCCGACGAACCCAGCGTCGTACGAGCCGGCAGCAGAGCCGACGACAGCTGAACCTTGCTGCTTGAACTGGCCGTCGATGTTCTCGAGATAGTCGGGGTTCGCGCGGATGGCGTCGAGCTCGTCCACCACATCCTTCGTGGTGACGGTGACGCCGTTGACACTGGCAGCCGGTGCGTTCGATTTCTCGGCGCACGCGGGTGCAAGCGCGAGGCAACAAACGACGAGGAGAAGCGCCCGTTTCACGAAGGGTCGAGGTTAGCGGTGGCCGAGTCGGCGCCGGGGTCGGGTGGAAACAGTTGTCGAAGGACGGCGATCAGGCCGTCGACCAGCTCGGACGGCTTGCGCACCGGCAGCTGGACCTGCCGCGCGTCGGCCTTGTAGACGGAATCCTTCACCAGTCGGCCCAGCCTGACCTCCTGGCTGATCTTGAGCTCGACGGGGCTGAGGCGGACAACGTAGGCGGGCTTGCCGAAGCCCGGCCCCTTGCCCACGTTGACCTCACGGATACCCGTGCGGGCGCACTCCGCTCGCAGCCGCGCCACATCGAGCAGCGCCGCGGCCGGCGGTGGCACCGGCCCGTACCGGTCCTCCCACTCGCCTCGGATGTCGTCGACTTCCGCCTCGATCGTGACCGCGGCAAGACGACGGTACGCCTCGAGTCGTAAGTCCTCGCGGGGCACGTAGTCCTTCGGCAGATGTGCGTCGAGCGGGAGATCGAGCTTGATCTCGGCTGGCTCTCGCAGTGGCTCGCCCTTCAGTTCGGCCACGACCTCGTTCACCATCTGGCAGTACAGGTCGTAGCCGACCGCAGCGATGTGACCGGACTGCCCGGTGCCGAGCAGGTTCCCGGCACCGCGGATCTCGAGGTCGCGCATGGCGATCTTGAAGCCGCTGCCCAGTTCGGTGGTCTCGCCGATCGTCTTCAGCCGTTCGTACGCCTCTTCCGTGAGCGACGCCTCGGGCGGGTAGAAGAGGTACGCGTACGCGCGCATCCCTGCCCGGCCGACGCGGCCCCGCAGTTGGTGGAGTTGGCCGAGCCCGAGCCGGTCGGCGCGGTCGACGACGAGCGTGTTGACGGTCGGCATGTCGATGCCGGACTCGATGATCGTGGTGCAGACGAGCACGTCGTACTCGTTCTCCCAGAAGTCGAGCACAACCTTTTCGAGCGAGCCCTCGTCCATCTGTCCGTGCGCGACGGCGACTCGAGCCTCGGGGACGAGGTCACGGATGTGCGCCGCGGTGTGCTCGATGTCGTGCACGCGGTTGTGCACGAAGAACACCTGCCCTTCTCGGAGCAGCTCGCGGCGGATCGCTTCGCCGACGGCGCGGTCGTCGTACTCGCCCACGTACGTGAGGATCGGTTGCCGCTCTGCCGGTGGCGTGTTCAGCAACGTGAGATCACGGATACCGGTGAGGCTCATCTCGAGCGTCCGCGGTATCGGTGTCGCGGTGAGCGTCAAGACGTCGACGTCGGTCTTGAACTCCTTGACCTTCTCCTTGTGACTCACGCCGAAGCGTTGCTCCTCGTCCACCACGAGCAGGCCGAGCCGCTTGAAGCTCACGTCTTCGGACAGCAGGCGATGGGTACCGATGACGACGTCGACGGTCCCGTCGGCCAGCCCGTCGACCACGTGCTTCGCCTGGCTGGGTGTCAAGAAGCGCGACAGGACTTCGACTCGCATGGGGTAACCGGCGTAGCGCTCGGCGAAGGTCTGGCTGTGCTGCTGGGCGAGCAGCGTCGTAGGAACGAGCACTGCCGCCTGCTTGCCGTCCTGCACCGCCTTGAAGACGGCGCGGATGGCCACCTCGGTCTTCCCGAAGCCGACGTCGCCACACACGAGGCGGTCCATCGGCATCGTGCCCTCCATGTCGGCCTTCACGTCGACGATCGCCTTCAGCTGGTCGGGCGTCTCCTGGTACGGGAACGCGTCCTCCAGCTCGTGCTGCCACGGCGTGTCCTGAGCGAACGCGTGGCCAGGCGTGTGCAGCCGTTTCTGGTACAGCACAACCAGTTCCTGCGCGATCTGCGTGACCTCGGCCCGCACGCGAGCCTTGGTCTTCGACCAGTCACCTCCGTTGAGACGACTCAGCGACGGCTGATCGCCGCCGGTGTAGTGGCGAACCGCGTCGATCTGATCCGACGGTACGTACAGCTTGTCGTCGCCTCGGTACTCGAGCAGGAGATAGTCGCGCTCCACACCCGAGATGGATCGCTTCACCATGCCCGCGAATCGCGCCACCCCATGCTGATGGTGCACGACGTAGTCGCCGGGGGTGAGGTCGTCGAAGAAGCGTTCCGCATCGGTGCGGCGTCGGGCCCGCACCGGCCGGTGGGCCCGGCGGCGGCCGGTGAGATCCGGCTCGGCCAGCACCCCCAGCTTGATGGCAGGAAGGATGAAACCACGCTCGAGCGGCGCAACGGAAACTTCGAGTCTGAGTCCGTGCTCGTCGAGCAGGCGGTCGATGCGCGCCTTCGAGCCGTCGCCGTCCGCGGCCACCACGATCCGGTAGCCCTGTTGGCGCAGATTGGCCAGTTGCGACATCAGACGCTCGCCGCCGCCGACCACCGAGTCCCATCCCATCGCCTGGATGGTGGTGACGTCGGGTCCTTCGGGAGCGACGGTGATCGTCCACGCGGGCGCGTTCGTGTGGACGAGCAACCGGTCGAAGGGAACGTGCAGACTCGGGAACCCACCGCCGGCGTCCGCACCCCATGTCCTCGCCAGCGAGCGAGCGAGGTCGGTCTCCTCCGCCCCGATGTCGGCGGCGCGATCACGCAGTCGCTTGGGCTCGACCAGCACGATCTGGGCGTCGGGCGGAACGAGGTCGAACAGCACGTGTTCCGTGCTCACCAGCCATGGCAGCCACGACTCCATGCCGTCGAATGTCAGGCCGTCGGAGAGACGCTCCCACTGCTCGCGACCCCACGGTTGCAGCGAGACCAGACGGCCGGCGCGGGCGCGGACTTCGTCGGACGGCAGTAGCTCCCGGCACGGGAAGATCTGCGCCTGCGTGAGGTCGTTCGTGGATCGCTGGTCGTTGACGGAGAACTCGGCGAGCCGGTCGACCTCGTCGCCCCACAGATCGATGCGGATCGGGTGGTCGGCCGTCGACGGGAACACGTCGACGATCGATCCTCGAACGCCGACTTCGCCCCGGTGCTCGACCTGTTGCTCACGCCGGTAGCCCGCGTGCACCAGCGCAGTGACGAGCTCGTCCCGATCGCGCCGCTCACCCGGTCGCACTTCGATGGGTTCGACCTTGTCGATGTCCGGCCCGAGTCGCTGGACGAGGGCGCGAATGGGGGACACGATGACCGCGGGTGTGCGGTTGGGGTCGAGCAAGCGCCAGATGGTCCGTAGACGGCGACCCATCGTCTCGACACCAGGGCTGACCCGCTCGAAGGGCAGGGTCTCCCACGCCGGGAACAGGTCGACTTGATCCGGTCCCAGGTACGTGGCGAGGTCGTGGGCCAAGCGCTCGGCGTCGGTGGTCGTCGGGACTGCGATGACGTACGGACGGCGCCGGGTCGTGGCCACGAGGCCGGCGATGGTGAACGCTCGAGCCGGTTCGGGCACGGCGATGAGCGCGGAGGACCGTCCCCGAACTTCGAGAAGGGCGGGGTCCTCGCGAAGCAGTGTCGGCAGTTCACGGACGCTCATCGGCGAACGTCCCACCCTACCGCCCGCCGAAACGCCAGCAGCCGCTAGAAAGTGCAATCGCTCTCTCGCGACGCAGCTTCCTGATCGGCTCGGCCACCTCGCTGGCGATCGCCGCCTGCACCTCGGACTCGAAGCGTCCCGGCGCTGCGGCCAGTTCGTCTGCGTCCTCGGGTCCGCCACCGACCATGCCGCCGCGGCGCACCGGCGAGCGACCCGACCCGTCGTTACCGGAGGGCACCGACAGCATCCCGCAGATCGAGCACGTGATCGTCGTAATGATGGAGAACCACAGCTACGACAACTACCTCGGGATGCTGACTCGCGGCGACGGGTTCACGCTGGATGCCGACGGCAAGCCGACCAATGCCAACAACGACGCCAACGGCCAACCGCTTCGTGCGTTCCACATGGCGAACACGTGTCAACTGCCTCGGCAACCGAGTCAGGCATGGAGCGCGTCGCACGCCCAGTACGCGGACGGGACTAACGAGGGCTTCGTGCGCAGCGACAGCGGACCGGTGGCCATGGGCTACTGGACCAGCGACGACATTCCCTTCTACTACGGGCTCGCCCAGACCTTCCCGGTTTGCGACAGGTGGTTCGGATCCGTGCTCGCGCAGACCTATCCCAACCGCCGCTTCATGCTGGCCGCCACCGCGTTGGGCACGATCAACAACGACCTGAAGTTCGTGACCGAGGGCCCGCAGCCGCCGAACGGCACGATCATGGACCTGCTCAACCGGCACACGATCCCGTGGCGCGACTACTACACGTCGTTGCCGTCCGTCGGTTTGTACCTGCCGGTGCTCTCGGCCAACGCCGACAAGGTCGTCAACGTCAGTCAGTACTACGTCGACGCAGCCGCGGGAACGCTGCCGGCGTTCTGCCTCGTCGAGCCGAACTTCGACCAATACAGCGAAGAGAACAGCGACGACATCACGCGTGGCGAGTCGTTCTCCTCCAAGGTTGTCAACGCCGCCATGCAAGGGCCCGGCTGGGACAAGACGATGCTGATCTGGTGCTACGACGAGCACGGGGGCTACTACGACCACGTTCCACCGCCCGCAGCGGTGCCACCCGACAACGTGCTGCCGATGCTCGGTCCCAACGATCCGGCCGGGAGCTACGACCGGTACGGCTTCCGGGTGCCTGCGGCCGTCGTGTCGCCCTATGCCAAGCGCGACTACGTGTCACACGTCGTGCACGACCACACGTCGATCCTCAGCTTTCTCGAGACGAAGTTCAACCTGCCCGCACTGACCGAGCGCGACGCGCACGCCGACAACCTGATGGACTGCCTCGACCTGTCCGGCACACCGGCGTTCGCGACGCCGCCGACGCTGCCGGCGCCGAAGAACCCGGACTTCAACACCCCGCTCTGCACCGCGCCGGGCCCCGTTCCGAACCCCGCCGGCTGAGTGTCGTGCACCTCCAATTCACGACCATCGTGCATTGACGTGGCCAGTGGCGATGTCAATGCACGACAGTGGGCCGCAGTCAGCCGTCGGTCCGGTTGAAGCGCGTCATCGCGGGCTCAGCACCCTCGGCGACGACCAGTTCCACCGCGTCGGCCGCTTCCTCGATCGTGGTGTCGAGCTCGACGCGTTCGCGCCTGCCCGGCCGGCGCAAGACATGGTTCGCGCCCTCTTGGCGTCCCGGCGGCTTCCCGACGCCGATGCGCACGCGCACGAACGCGTCGGTGTGCAGGTGCGCCTTGATCGACTGCAGGCCCTTGTTACCCGCGAGCCCGCCGCCGACTTTGACCTTCAGCCGCCCGACCGGCAGGTCGAGCTCGTCGTGCACGATCACGATCCGCTCCGGTACTTCGAGCAGGTCGTGGCGCTTCGCCAGCGTGAGCACCGTGATGCCGGAGTCGTTGTAGTAGGTCTGCGGCAACGCCAACACGACACGTCGGCCACCGACCGAGGCGGTGCCGGCGAGGGCGCGCGCTCGACGGTCGATTTTGAGCGCGGCACCGTGGCGCCGCGCCAGCAACGCCACCGTGTCGGCGCCGCTGTTGTGGCGCGACCGCTCGAAGTCGCCGCCGGGGTTGCCGAGCCCGACGACGAGGAAGTCGGTGGGAATCTCCTCAGCCCTCGGATCCGCCGCCGGAGGACTCCGCGCCGCCGCCTTCGGACGGTGCTTCTCCCGCCGCGGCTTCGCCCTCCGCGGCCTCCTCGCCCTCCTCGCCCTCGGCTACCGGCTCGGGCTCCTCGACCCTCGGCGGCTGACCGATCACGATCGGCTCGTCCGGGTCGGCATCGGTCTCGACGCCTTCGGGCAGCGTCAGATCTCCGACCCGGATCGAGTCGTTGATCGCGAGACCGGAGATGTCGACGGCGATCTCGTTCGGGATCGAGCCGGGCTTCGCCCGGATCGTGAGCTGGAAAAGCAGGTGATCGACCACGCCGTCCTCGCGAGTGACGTCTTCGGCTTCGCCGTAGAGGACGATCGGCACGTCGACCTCGATGGCGACGTCGCGGCTGACCCGCAGGAAGTCGAGATGGAGGACGCTGCGGCGGATGGGGTGACGCTGCAGGTCCTTCACGATCGTCAGCTCGCTCGCGTGACCGTCGATCTCGAGGTTGATCAGTGCGTTGAGCCCCGCGTCCGTCGTCAGCGCACCTCGCAGTTCGCGCCAGTCGACGCTGACCGACACCGCGTCGCCGCCGAGCCCGTAGACGGTGGCGGGTACCCGACCGTCGCTTCGGAGCCGTTTGCTCGGACCGGAGCCGGTGGTACGGCCGGTCGCCGCAGGAAGAGTGATCTCAGCCATCGGAAGTCCTACTTCTGGGATCGCGCCGGAGCGCTCGCATTTGGAAAGGTGCATGCTACGGGCCATGGATGCCTTCACTCCAGCTGTCGAGCTCGCAGCCGCCATCCGCCGCAAGGAGATCAGCCCCGTCGAGGTGGCCGACCTGTACCTGGATCGGATCGAGCAGTTCGATGGCAGGCTCAACGCGTTCTGCCATCGAGCGGACGACGAAGTGCGCGACGCGGCCAAGCGCGCCGCCGACGTCGTGGCCACCACCGACCCGGCGGACCTGCCCCCGTTCTTCGGTGTTCCGTTGCCGATCAAGGATCTCAATGCCGTGGCCGGCTGGCCGTCGACGCAGGGATCTCGGGGAACGAGTTGGGAGCCGCAGGCCGAGTCCGACCTCGTGGTCGAACGCTTCGTCGAGGCGGGGTTCATCCTGCTGGGCATGACGAATGCCCCGGAGTTCGGCACCGTCTCGTACACGGAGAGCGACGCGCACGGCATCACCCGCAATCCGTGGAACCCGGATCACACACCGGGCGGATCGAGCGGCGGTGCGGGCGCCGCCGTCGCGTCAGCGATGTCGCCCATCGCGCATGCGTCCGATGGCGGCGGCTCGATTCGGATCCCGGCTGCGTGCAACGGACTCGTCGGCCTGAAGGCGAGCCGCAACCGCGTTCCGAATCGGGTGAACGAGCTCGAGGGACTCGCGACCAGTGGAGTGCTGACACGCACGGTCCTCGATACCGCGACCGCGCTCGACATCATCGGCCGTCCCGACCCGCTCGGCTGGTACAACGCGCCACCGCCGGCAGAGCCGTTCGCAACGAGCGCACGGCAAGCCCCGCCGAGACTGCGGGTCGGATACACGGCCACACCGCCGTTGGAAATGGAGGTCGCTCCGGCTTGTGTCACCGCGGTGTCGAAGACGGCCGACGCGCTCGCGGCACACGGGCACGACGTGTTCGAAGTGTCGCTGTCGCTGCCGGACGCGGACACGTTCGTCGAGTCGTTCGGTCTCATCTGGAACACGGGATCGGCCGGCGTCCCCATCGAGGACTGGAGCCGCGTCGAGCCCCTCAACCGCGCGTTGCACGATGCCGGGCGGGCAACCGATTCGATCGCGTACGTCGAAGCGGTACAGCGGACGCAACTCGTCGCCCGCCCGTTGATGGCACAGTTCGTCGACACCTTCGACGTGCTCGTGACGCCGACGATGGCGACGCTCGCACCGCGGTGCGGCACGGTTTGGGAAGGTGCCGACGAAGACCCACTGATCGCGCTGCTGAACTGCTACCCGATGGCGGTCTTCACATCGATCTTCAACGTCACCGGGCTTCCGGCGATCTCGGTGCCGGTCCATCACGATGACGAGTCCGGCCTGCCCGCGTGCGCGCAGATCGCGGCCGGACCGTGGCGCGACGATCTCGCGCTGCAGGTCGCCGCGCAGCTCGAACAAGCCCTCCCGTGGAAGGACCGCCGCCCTCCGATCAGCTGAGCGGCGAATGTTGGTGCGCCGTGGCCCTTCTAGGGGCCACGGCGACCCGAAGTTGCGGGTGGTGGGCGGTCAGGCCAGGTTCTCGCCGCCGAAGAGCTCGCTGACGGACTTGTCTTCGAAAATGGCGTCGATGGCGTCGGCGATGATCCTCGCCACGGACAGCACCTCGAACTTGTCGAGTTGCTTGTCGTCGGGGATCGGCACGGTGTCGGTGATCACGACCTTGGTGATCTCGGAGTTCTTGAGACGATCGATCGCGGGATCGGCAAGCACGCCATGGGTCGCCATCGCCCACACCTCGGTGGCACCGTGCTCCTTCAGGATCTCTGCAGCCGCGACGATCGTGCCGCCGGTGTCGATGCGGTCGTCGATGATCACGCAATGACGACCGTCCACCTCGCCGATGACACCGCGGGCCTCGACCTCGTCGGACTTGCCCTTGATGTGCCGCTTGTGGACGAAAGCCAGGTCGGCGCCGAGATGCTGGCTGTACCGCTCGGCCACCTTCACGCGACCTGCGTCGGGCGACACAACGACGATGTCGCCGCCGCACTCGGTTTCGATGTAGTCGAGCAGGACCGGCATCGCGGTGAGATGGTCGACCGGCTTGTCGAAGAAACCCTGGATCTGTCCCGAGTGCAGGTCGACACTCAGCATCCGACTTGCTCCCGCGGCACTGAGCAGGTCGGCGACCAGTTTGGCGGCGATCGGCTCCCGGCCCTCGGCCTTGCGGTCCTGACGGGCGTAGCCGTAGAGCGGGCACACCGCAGTGATGCGCTTCGCGGACGCCCGCTTCGCAGCGTCGATCATGATCAACTGCTCCATGACCGAGTCGTTCACCGAGCCGCAGTGGGTCTGGATGATGAAGACATCGGCGCCGCGGATGTTCTCGCCGAACCGGCAGTGGATCTCGCCGTTCGGAAAGTCACGGACGTTGGCTTCGCCCAGCGGTACACCGAGGTGGTCGGCGATGTCCTCAGCCAGAGCCGGATGCGAGCGACCCGAGTAGAGCCGCATCGTCTTCTTGGTCACCAACTCCATCGCGCGACGCGCCCTCCCTACGAGCTCCCATCCTCCGCGCTCGCAGTGTAGAACGACCCCGTTCTGGTCCCCGGCAACACATGCGCGCCCGGCTCGAGCACCGCGTACGGGCCTACCACCGCGCCCGCGCCGATGTCCGCATGACGTCCGACCGTCTCCTCGATGATGCTGCGTGCGCCGACGGTGCAGTCGACGAGTCGGGTGTTCGGACCGATCTCGGCACCCTCACCGATCACGGTGTCGCCCTGCAGCAGGGTGCCGGGGAACAGCGTGACATCGGAGGCCAGCTTGACGGTCGTGTCGATGTACGTGCGCTCCGGATCGAGCATCGTCACCCCGAGGCCGAGCCAGCGATCGTTCGTTCGCCGGCGCAGCACCGCTTCGGCTCGGGCGAGCTGACGGCGATCGTTGACGCCCTGCGGCTCGTCGTCCTCATCCGTCACGACGGCGACGACCGGGTAACCGGCGTCGTGCAGCACTTCGACCACGTCGGTCAGGTAGTACTCGCCTTGGTCGTTCTCGGGTGTGATCCTGCGCAGCGCGGGCGCGAGGACGCTGCGGCGGAAGCAGTAGATCGAGGTGTTCCACTCGACGATGGCCCGCTCTTCGTCGGTCGCGTCGCGCTCCTCGACGACTCGGATGACGTTGTCGTCCTTGCCGCGCACGATGCGGCCGTAGCCCTTCGGGTCGGCGGACAGGGCGGTGAGGATCGTGCACGCTGCACCCGACAGTTGGTGCTCGCGCACGAGCGTGGCAACCGTTGAAGCTCGTAGCAGTGGTGTGTCTCCCGGAAGCACGATGACATCGCCATCGTCGTCGTCGTCGAAGGCGGTGAGCCCGACACTGACGGCGTCTCCGGTTCCGCGCTGCACGTGCTGCTCGACGAAGTCGATGACGAGATCGTTCGCCTCGTCCTGCAGTTTCTTCGTCACCATCTCGGCGCCGTGGCCGACGACGACGACGGCCTTGCTCACCTCGCACGCCGCCAGCGCGTCGAGCACGTAGAGCACCATCGCCCGTCCGCACAACAGGTGCAGTGGCTTCGGACGCGTCGACCGCATCCGAGTGCCCTCGCCGGCGGCGAGGACGATGGCGGTCAACCGGCGTTCGGTCATCACGTTCGTTCTACCCCCACGGGCCTCACGGTTCCATCACACGGGTCTGCGGGGACCTTCCTAGCCAGGTCACGGGATTCTCATCGGCACCATCGATCGTGACTTCCAGGAAACTTCCCGACTGAATGGAGCGGCGCCCTCACAGGCGCCGTTGACCGCCAGTGCGAGTGGACAAGGTGTCGTTCACCGTCAACGTCACGTCGCAAGCACGACTGCTCGCGACCGAGGTACGCGACGAGCACGACGATGCCTCGTGTCCCGGAAGTCGTAGGCACTGCGGCGGCGCTCGGGGGCAGGGTCTCGAACCCCGATTCCAGGGACCAAAGCCCTGTGTCCTGCCAATTGGACGACCCCCGAAGGGCGGTTCGAGCGTAGGCGCTACCTTCCGAGTCCATGTCGGTTACGACGACCGAATTGCCGCGCTGGGACCTGACCG
>DATAES010000062.1:0-8902 GCA_036257895.1 Acidimicrobiales bacterium | reverse complement strand
CCTGCGCCCTAGCGGACGCGACGGCGACGCCCGACCGCGCGGAGATTCTTCGCCGGGTTGGACCCAAGTTCTGCGAATGTGATCCCGTGCTCGAGGACGGCAGCTACGACGCCGTGGTGGTCGACGCGACGGCCGGTGAGGAGGCGATGGCGCTCGACCTGATCATCCTCGGCGGTGCACACAAGGGTGAAGTCGTGTCGATTCGGGCCACCGCGATGGACATCGACGAGGTGGACCTGCTCGGCCTGCCCGGCACTCTCGTCGTCGAAAACGGCGTGCCGCTCTTCAGGGTCGAGCGGTAACAACGCGCGATGCGAACCACACTGTGGCCGCTCTTCGACCTCGTCGTACGCACGCCCCGACTCGTGTTGCGCTACCCCGACGACGAGCTCGCTGTCGTGTTGGCCGAGCTGTCCGCGTTGCAGATCCACGACCCGAACTTCATGCCGTTCTCCGAGCCGTGGACTGATACAACGCCCGAGCACCGTCCCAGGGGCTCGCTCAAATTCTTGTGGTCGCGCCGAGCCGCCTGGGAGCCGCACGACTGGAGCTGCGCGATGGTCGTGATCGTCGAGGACGAGGTGGTGGGCGTACAGGACGTCATGGCAACACGGTTCGCACAGACGAAGACGGTGAAGACCGGCTCGTGGTTGACCATGGCGCGACAAGGGCAAGGCATCGGTAAGGAGATGCGCGCCGCCATCCTCCACCTCGCCTTCGAAGGACTCGGCGCCGACACCGCGTTCACGTCGGCGTGGCACGACAACGCTCCGTCCCAGGGAGTGACCAGGTCGCTCGGCTACGAGCCCAACGGATGGGACATCCAACTGCGTCGAGGCGAGCCGGATCGCATGCTGCACTTCGTGCTGACTCGCGAGCGATGGCAGGAGCGACGGCGTGACGACATCACCATCGAAGGACTCGAGCCCTGCCGCGCGCTGTTCGGCATCACGTAGCGGGCGTCGACGGCTGCAAGTCGGGTTGGGTCGTCGCGCTCGTGCCAGAGCGTGACGACGGTCCGACATCCGTCCACGTCGTCACGTCCTTCGCGGACGTACTGGCGCTGCGACCTTGCGCGATCGCGATCGACATGCCCATCGGGTTGCCGGACGCGGGACGGCGCGCGTGTGACGTCGCGGCTCGCGCGCAACTCGGCGTACGCCGGTCGTCGGTGTTCCCCTCGCCGATTCGCCCGATGCTCGATGCGTCGAGCTACGCCGAGGCGGTGGCGATCGGCCGACGCGTCGACGGCCGGGGCTTGAGCCGTCAGGCGTTCAACCTCGTCCCCAAGATCCGCGACGTCGACCGACACATGACGCGACGCAAGCAGGCTTGGATCGGCGAGGCGCATCCGGAGCTCTGCTTCACGCTGCTGCTCGGGCAGCCGTGCGCCGCGTCGAAGAAGACGCCGGAGGGTCGCGCCGAACGTCTTACCGCGATCACCGCGATCTATCCGGACGCAACCGCCCGCGTCGCCGAGCCGCACCCCGGTGCCGCGCTCGACGACGTGCTCGACGCCTACGCACTCACCGTGACCGCTCGCCGCCTGCACGAGGGGACCGTCATCCGTCTCGGTGACGGCGCGGTCGACACACGGGGACTGCGTCAGGAGGTGGTGCTGTGACCGCGAGGTGACCGCGAGGTGGCGCGGAGGCCGCCCGGGGTAGACACTTCCGGCATGCAGCGTCTCAGTGGCCTCGACGCCAGCTTCCTGTACATGGAGACCCCGAGCTCGTACATGCACGTCGCAGGGCTGATGGTGCTCGATCCGTCGACCGTCCCGGCCGGGTTCTCGATGGAGAACATCCGAGAGTTCTACGAGTCGCGCCTCCACTTGGCCGCGCCGTTCCGCCGCCGCCTCGCCGAGATCCCACTGGGCATCCACCATCCGCTCTGGATCGAGGATCCCGACTTCGACCTCGAGCAGCACCTCCACCACATCGCGGTGCCACCGCCCGGTGGCGCGCGCGAGCTGTCGGCACTGGCAGCCGACCTCGTCAAGATGCCGCTCGACCGCAACCGTCCACTGTGGGAGTGCTGGATCATCGAAGGGCTCGAAGGCGGCAACGTCGCCGCCCTCACGAAGGTCCACCACGCCGCGATCGACGGTGTGTCGGGCAACGAGATCACGGTTGCGATGTTGCAACTCGGACCGGAGGACGAACCGCCACCTCCGACGGAGGAGTGGAAGCCCGACCGTGTGCCGACGGACATCGAGCTTCTCGGGTACGCGGCCTCGTCGATCGCGCGCCAGCCGTGGCGCCTGGCCAAGACCACTCGGCGCACGATCGAATCGACGTTGCGGGTGCGCGAACGCAACCGTCGGCCCGACGTCGACCCACCACCCGGCCTCTTCAACGCGCCGCGGACATCGTTCAACGTCGCGCTCACCCCGCACCGCGACTTCGCATTCACGTCGCTGTCGTTGCCCGACGTCAAGATGGTCAAGAACGCGCTGGGCGTGTCCGTGAACGACGTCGTCCTCGGCCTGTGCGCGGGCGCGCTGCGCAAGTACCTCGAGCATCTCGACGAACATCCGGACGCGCCGCTCGTTGCGATGGTGCCCGTCTCGGTGCGAGCGGACGAGCAGAAGGGCACGCACGGCAACCAGGTCTCTTCGATGTTGTGCTCGCTGGCGACCGACATCGACGACCCGGTCGAGCGGTTGCTCCGGATCCATGAGGGCACGACACAGGCGAAGGAACAGATCAACATCATCGGGGCCGAGGCACTCACCGACTGGGTCGAGTTCGCCGCGCCCGCCTTGCTGGGTCGCGCCATGCGGCTGTACTCGCGGACTCGGATGGCCGACCGTCACCGGCCGCTGTTCAACGTCACGATCTCGAACGTGCCTGGACCGCCCTTCCCGCTCTACTCCGCGGGTGCGCGGATGGTCGCGCACTATCCGATGGGTCCCATCTTCGATGGCGGAGGTCTCAACATCACCGTCATGAGCTACATGGACAGCCTCGACTTCGGGCTGGTGGCGTGCCCGGACTTGATCGACGACGTGTGGTCCATCTCGGACGGGCTGGCCGAAGCGCTCGAGGAGCTGAAGAAGGCCGTCGACGCGAGAACCCGAACTTGAACGTCGAGACGTGCGCGGGCTGCCGCTTCGACGGCAGCCACTACAGCCGCATCGACGCGCGCAAGTCGTTGCGATCGATGGCGACTCGCTGGCGTTGGGCTGCAGATGATGTCGACGAAGCGGTGCTGGCATGCCGTCCCGAACCGGCGGTGTGGTCGCCGACGGAGTACGCAAGTCATACCGCCGACGTGGTGGGCTCGGTGAGCTACCTGCTCCATCTCATGACGACGCGCGACGTCGAGCCGCTCGCCGGCCTCCATCCGAACGACGCAGCGCCCGACGATCCTCCTCCGTCCACGACGTTCGCCGAAGCCGTGGCTCGTCTGCAGACCAACGCACTGCGCATGGACGACGAGGTCGCGCACCTGACGCCGTCGCAATGGGCGCGCACCGTCGTGCTCGAGGGCGAGACCGTCGACGCGGAATGGGTCGTCCGCCACGCCGTACACGATGCGGGCCATCACCTCATGGACGTCGGGCGCGGCCTGCACGCGCTCGGCGTCGGCGCGCCGCAGATGGTCGGAGCCGTCCAGGGCCTGTTCGTGTCGGACGGCGGCGTGCCCAAGCTGCCCATCGACGAGGCAGTCGTGCGCTACCGGGGTGTCGACGGCGATCGGCAGGCCACCCGACAGCACCACGGCCGCGTCTGGCAGGCGTTGTGCCTCTGGTCGGCGGAAGTGATCGACGGCCTGCGAGCCGAAGGGCATCCGATCGCGCCCGGCCACGCCGGTGAGAACGTCTGCATCTCTGACATCGACTGGTCGACGCTCCGCCCCGGCGTCCGCATCGAGCTCGGCGAAGTGCTCGCCGAGGTGTCCGCCTACGCCGATCCGTGCACCAAGAACGCGGGTTGGTTCGTCGACGGCGACTACGAGCGCATGAGCCACGCGCGACAACCTGGCGTCAGCCGCGTGTACGCCAGCGTGTTGCGCGACGGCGTCATACGACGTGGCGACACCGTCACGGTCGAACCCGACTGACGGCATCGCGCAGCCGTGCGGCAAGTGCGGCCGCTTCGTCGTCGGACGCGTACTTCGTGCGCGGCCAGAAGAAGCCGCGCAGACCGTCCTTGCGGTTTCGAGGAACCACGTGCACGTGCAGGTGCGGGACGCTTTGGCTCACCTTGTTGTTCACGGCCACGAACGATCCCGCGGCGCCGAGTTCGGACTCCATCACCCCGGCCAGCCGTTGTGCGGCGCCGAACAGGGGCACGAGCAGTTCCTCGGGCAGGTCGAGAAGTGTTTCGTAATGCGCCTTCGGCATGAGGAGCGTATGTCCGGGGAAGAGCGGACGGATGTCGAGGAACGCGAAGACGTCGTCCTCGTCCAGCACGACATGAGCGGGGCGCTCGCCGGCGAGGATCTCGCAGAACAGACAGGGCAAGCATCCAGTGTCGCGTCTCTGCGTTCCCCGGCCACGCAGGCCGCGTGTGGCCGCTCCTCCGCTGGCGCTGCGTCGCTCGTGTAGCAAGACCGATCCGGTCAGCGCGGCGTTCCCCGGCCACGCAGGCCTCATCTCTGCGTTCCCCGGCCACGCAGGCCGCGTGTTGTCGCTCCTCACCTCTGCGTTCCCCGGCCACGCAGGCCGCGTATGACCGCTCCTCCGCTGGCGCTCCGTCGCTCGCATCACAGAGCGCGGCACCATCCACCACTGGCGCGGGGCGAGGCGGTTTGATGTGCCGAAATGACCGCGCGCACGTACGTGCTCGACACATCGGTGGTCTTGGCCGACCCGCTCTCGCTCGTGCGCTTCGCCGAACACGACGTGGTCCTGCCGATCGTCGTGATCTCCGAGCTCGAGGCGAAGCGAGACCATCCCGAACTCGGTTGGGCCGCTCGACAAGCCTTGCGGATGCTCGAGCGATTCCGCCGGTCGGGACCCCTCACCGAGGCGTTACCGGCCAACGACGTGGGCGGCACGTTGCGCGTCGAGCTCAACCATCAGGCGACGTCCGCGCTTCCCGCCGCGCTCGCGACCGACAACAACGACCATCGCATCCTCGCCGTCGCCAAGAACCTCGCTGACGAAGGGCACGACGTCACTGTCGTCACGAAGGATCTGCCACTGCGCCTCAAGGCGAGCATCGTCGGCCTCGAAGCTGACGAGTACCGCAACGAGCTGGCATCCGATTCGACCTGGAGCGGATTCGTCGAGATCGATGTCGACCGCGACACGATCGACGAGCTCTTCGCCGAGCGCGTTGTGGATCTGCTCGAGGCACGGGAGCTGCCGTGCAATACGGGTGTCGCGCTCGTCGCCGGCGCGTCGGGATCGCAGTCCGCGCTCGGACGGGTTCGCGATGACAAGCGGGTGCATCTCGTGCGCGGCGACCGCGCGCTGTTCGATCTGCACGGCCGTTCCGCTGAGCAACGCATCGCGATCGATCTGCTCGCGGATCCGAGCGTCGGCATCGTGTCCATCGGCGGACCGGCTGGGACGGGCAAGAGCGTCGTGGCCCTTGCTGCTGGGCTCGAGGCGGTCGTGGAGCAGCGCAGCCACAAGCGGGTGCTGGTGTTCCGTCCGATCTATCCGGTCGGTGGCCAGGACCTGGGGTTCCTGCCCGGGACCGAGGCCGAGAAGATGGCGCCCTGGGCGGCGGCGGTCACGGACGCACTCGAGTCGATCGTCGGACGCGAGGTGATCGAGGAAGTGTTCGTCCGCAACTCGATCGAGGTACTACCGCTGACGCACATCCGAGGGCGCAGCTTGACCGACACGTTCGTGATCATCGACGAGGCCCAGAACCTCGAGCGCGGCGTCTTGCTCACCGCACTGTCGCGACTCGGCGACGGAAGCCGGGTCGTACTGACCCACGACGTTGCACAGCGCGACAACCTTCGCGTCGGTCGTCATGACGGCATCGCGTCCGTCATCGACGCGCTGCGCGGCCATCCGCTGTTCGGACACATCACGTTGTCGCGTTCCGAGCGCAGTCCCATCGCCGCGCTCGTGACCGACTTGCTCGACGGCGTCTGACCATCCCCCTTCGGCGCGCGACGCGCTCTTACGCTTTGTTGGCGGAGTCGAAGGAGAGGGGCAGCGGATGGGTCGCCGTACGAACGTGTACGGACTCGACATCGAAACCGACACGCGGGTCAACGGTCTCGATTCCGAAGTTGCGCCGGTGGTCACCGTCGCGCTGTCGCTCGACGATTACGACGAGGTCTTCGGCGGCGACGAACTGTCGATCCTCACACAACTCGACGCGCGCTTATCCGAGCTCGCACCCGGGGTGCTCGCGACCTGGAACGGCGCCGCGTTCGATCTCCCCTTCATCGCCGATCGAGCAGCTCTGCTCGACGTGCCACTCGGTCTACGGCTGCACCACGACCCGAGCATCCGGATGCAGCACCAGCCGTTGCCCGGACACCTCGGCGCGTACCGAGCACGGTGGTACACGCACGGCCACGTCGATGCGTACCGGCTCTACCGCGGCGACGTGGGGCCTGCGTTGCGAGTGAGTTGCTCCCTGAAGTCGATCGCTCGGCTGGTCGGGCTGGCGCCGCTGCAGGTCGACCGCAGCCGCATCCATGATCTGAGCCGCGAGGTGCTTCACGCGTACGCCGCGAGCGACGCCCGGCTGGCGCGAGTGCTGACCGAGCGCCGCTGGGGCACCGCCTCCCGGTTCGTCGACCGCGTCGCGCTCGATCTCGCCAGCTGACCTCGCTGAGTCGGCGGCGACAGCCGCCGCTCGAGATCGCCGCTGAGGTGGGTGGACTCGCTGTCACACCCCGCGCGTAAAGTGCAGCCTCAGCGAAACGGGTTCGCGATCTCCCTCCCGCATGTGCGGGCGCCGGATCGCCTCACGAAGGCATCCGTCAATGGAGATCCCGATGGCACCCAAGAGTCCCTCCGTCCGTACGACCCGCCGGCGACTGCATGCGCTCGCTTCGGGCGGTCTCGTCGACATCGCCGGAGGCGCCGACGCCGGGACGCTCGACGAGCACCTGCCGGCACTCGCCCGGCTGATCGAGGAGCGGGCCTTTGCGGCCGACGACGACCCGCAGATCATTCGCGTCACTCGCGATGGCATCAGCGAGGAAGGCATCGACGTCGGCCTGCGATACATCGACGACATCGACGACAGCGTGGTGACGGCGCTCACCGGGTTCGCCGCGTCGCCCGACTGGCTCGCGATCGGTGTGTCGACCGGCGGCAACGCCTATCCGCTCGGCGAAGAGCGCGATGAGCGGCGTCGCGTGCGAGTCGTGCATCTCGTGACGCGAGCCGGCAATGCGGCCTCCGTGATGCGCCTCGCCGGTGAAGAGCCGCGTCTCGTGGTCGGAACCGCTGACGACGAAACGATGATCGGGCGTGTCGACGACGTCTGTCGCCGTGCGCTGGGTCTGCCGACCGCGCCCGCCGAGAGCACTCTCGAGTTCTGGGCGCTGCTGTGGCTCGAGCAACTCCTTCAAACCGATGAGGCGCCGACGAAATGGGTGGCAGTGGCGGCAAAACATCCCGCTGTCGAAATGCTCGTCGATGCCGAGCCGACCTTCACCACCGCCGCCAGCCAAAACCTCGTTCGTCTCGGTCGCCGACTGTCGAAGATCGTCGATTGGTCCTCGCTGCGGACGTGCTGCGCCGATGGCCACGACTCCTTCCACGGCGTTCCACCGGTTGTGGCCCGCTGGCTCGACGACGGTGCCTTCAGCCGTTGGGTGATGGGCTCCTACCCGTCGCTCGAACAACTGACCACAGCCGTGTGTGAGCTGGTCTCCCCCGCCTTCGGCCGACGATTGCGCTCGGTGCTCCGCGAATGGGGCCTCGACCCGCCACCGATCCGATGAGGTGGGCTTTATCAGGGCGGGGCGGGCAAGGACGCTCCCGGACCGGTGTCGAACTGCTGTTGCATCAGGTCGCGGGACTCGGGCGGCGTCGCGTTCCAGTCGTAGAGCGAGCCGCCGATGGCGTGGTTGTCGAACAACGACTGCACGAATCGCGTGATCTCCCCCGCAGTCGCAGTGTCACCGATGCCGCCGATGCCGTGGACGAGCGCGTCGGGATCCTCGAGGTCCGCGCGCAAACGTCGGATGCTCTCGTCGTTGTACGTGTAGCCGTCGTGGTAGCCCGACGAGTTGGTGCGAAACGTCCAGTAACTCATCGGCAACCACACGTTGTAGAGCGGCGCGAGCTGCGACCACGGGAAGTCCGGCCACCGGTTGGGATTCACCACCTCGGTGAGCACGGGCGGCAGCACGATCGCGCCCAACGCCTCGCTGCCGACGTCGGCTCGAATGCGCTTCGACAGCTCGACCAGGCGCTGGTTGCGGACATCGACGTCGGCGACGGTGTCGACGTCTTCGATGTCGGCCGCGAGCCCGTCGAATCGATGGCCGAGCACGTTGAAGCGCGCGACCGAGGTCATCCGGGCAAGGTCGGCATCGGTGTCGGCGAAGGTCGGCAGGTACCAACCGACGACGCGCATCCCGTCCCGGTGCGCACGCACGAGGATCTCGGCCACGAGCGCGCGGTCGACGAATCCGCCCGGCTGGTTGCTGTCGGCTCGGGTGGCCTGGAGGAACAGCGTGCGGACGCCGTGCGCGGCCATCTCGTCGACGACGGCGGGCGTGACCGACGGTTGAGCGCCCGCCTTCTGATACGCAGGTCCGAAGTCGAACGCGTCCACCCAGGCCGCTTGCCCGGCATAGGCGCGGGTGTCGCGCGCTGTCGGGCCGGACAGCGACACGCGCGAGACAACACTGCCGATTGATCGTCCGGGAGCGGCGTCGGCAGGCCGGAGCTCGACGAGAGCGACGACAGCGACGGCCCCGGTCAGCAGGAGGCCGAGCCCGACACGTGCGCGAGCCCGAC
>DATAES010000061.1:0-7746 GCA_036257895.1 Acidimicrobiales bacterium | reverse complement strand
GACGACACTGATGACACCGTCGCGGCGCTGGCAGCCGCCGGCCCGGGAAACGCCAGCGTCGGGCCGGCCATCATGCGGAGGCAGGAGCGAAGCGACGCCCGGAGCATGCGACGACACTGATGACACCGTCGCGGCGCTCCGGCAGCCGCCGGCCCGGGAAGCGCCAGCATCGGGCCGGCCATCATGCGGAGGCAGGAGCGAAGCGACGCCCGGAGCATGCAATGTCACTGTCGCACCCCGCGTGCAGGATGGTGGTCCATGGATGCGGTCAGCGCGCTCGACGACGTGGTCGCCGCCTTGCCGGGCGGCGGTGAAGCGCGGCCGGGCCAGCGCCAGATGGCCGCAGCAGTCGAGTCGGCCCTCGCTCGTCGACGGCATCTGGTCGTCCAGGCCGGCACCGGAACAGGCAAGACGCTCGCCTACCTCGTTCCGGCGATCCTGGCGGGCCGGCGCACGGTGGTCGCGACCGCGACGAAGGCGTTGCAAGACCAACTCGTCGGCAAGGACCTGCCCTTCCTCGCCACCCACCTCGACCACTCGTTCACGTTCGCCTCACTGAAGGGCCGGGCCAACTACCTGTGTCTGCAACGAGCCAAGGAAGTGCTGGGCCCGGCCGACGAAACCTCCGAGCAACTCGCCATGGCCGGCGTCGATCCACTGGCCGACCGCGCGCCGCGCAGCGAGTTGCTCCGCCTCATCGAGTGGGGCACCGAAACGGACACGGGCGATCGAGCTGACCTCACATTCGAGCCCTCTACCGCGGCCTGGGCTGCGCTTTCCGTGAGCGCCCGCGAATGCCCTGGCGCCTCACGCTGTCCCGTCGGCGAGGCGTGCTTCACCGAGCGGGCTCGGGCCGCAGCCGCGACCGCGGACGTGCTGGTGGTCAACACCCACCTCTACGGCATGCACCTGGCCACCGGAGGTGGCGTGCTGCCCGAGCACGACGTCGTCGTCTTCGACGAGGCTCATCAACTCGAGGAGGTGATCTCCGCAACCGCCGGCATCGAGCTCAGCGGCGGAAGCTTCGTCGGCCTGGCTCGCGCCGCGAAGTCGATCGTGGCCGACGACCGGCTCATCGGCGACCTCGAGGCGACGGCCGGGCAAGTGACAGACGCCCTGGCCGAGCACAACGGGAGCCGCTTGCGAACACTCGACGACGTGCTCACCGCGGCGGTGACGGTCGGGGCCGGTCGCGTCCATCGCACGATGGCTGCGCTCCGGGCGATCACCAGCGACGCAGGCGACACGAAAAATCGCAAGTTGCGCGCCATGACGGCCGCCACTGCGCTTGCCGACGACTTGGCGATGGTCGCCGACGTGCCCGATGCCGACGTCATGTGGGTGGAGGGACCTCCGCACGCGCCGCGTCTGAAGGTCGCGCCCATCGACGTCGCGCCCACGCTCGAGCCGCTGTGGAACGAGGTCACCACCGTGTTCACGAGCGCGACGATCCCTCGGTCGCTCGCCATTCGGATCGGCCTCGCTCCCGACGGGCACGACGACCTCGACGTCGGCAGCCCGTTCGACTACGGCGCCAACGCGATCCTCTACTGCGCCGCACACCTCCCCGATCCGCGCGCCCCCGGCTACGAGAGCGCGATGCACGACGAGCTCGAGGCGTTGATCACCGCTGCAGGTGGGCGCACGCTCGCCCTTTTCACGTCATGGTCGGCGATGCACAGGGCGGTCGACGAGCTACGGCCGCGCCTCCCGTTCACGCTGCTCGATCAGACCTCACTCCCGAAACCGGCGCTGGTGAGCGCGTTCAGCGACGACGAGCAGTCGTGCCTGTTTGCCACGATGGGGTTCTGGCAGGGAGTCGATGTGCGAGGGCCGACGTTGTCGCTCGTGACCATCGACCGGCTCCCGTTCCCGCGGCCGGACGAGCCGTTGCTGCAGGCGCGCCGAGAGCGCGCTCGAGGCGGCGCATTCGCGCTCGTCGATCTCCCGCGAGCCACCACACTGCTGGCACAGGGCGCCGGCCGTCTCATCAGATCGGCATCAGACCGCGGCGTCGTCGCGGTGCTCGACCCACGCCTCGCGACGGCACGCTACCGGTGGGAGATCGTCAACGCGCTGCCGCCGATGCGCCGTACCCGCGACCGCGACGACGTCGAGGGCTTCCTTCGATCGCTTCAGTAGCCGAGGCGCTCGAGCGCCTTCGATCGCCGCTGCCAGTCCTTGTCCACTTTGACGAACAGCTCGACAAACGCGCCCTCAGGGAGCTGCGCACGCACGGCAGTGCCAACGCTCTTGAGCACGGAGCCGCCTTTACCGATCACGATGCCCTTCTGCGACTCACGCTCGACGAGGATCTCGCAGCGGATCCGGGGCCACTCCCATTCCGTGACGCGAGCAGCAATCGAGTGCGGAAGCTCCTCGCGCACGATGGCCAGCAGCTGCTCGCGAACCAGCTCCGCGACCCAGAACGCCTCGGGCACGTCGGTCACCGCGTCATCCGGGTAGTACGCCGGCCCCTCGGGCAATCGTCGGACGATCGCCTCGACGAGGGGCGTCATCCCTTCGCCCGTGCGGGCCGACACCGGAAAGTACTCACTCAACTCGAGCTCGCCCGCGACCCGTAGCTGCTCCAGCAACTGCTCGGGCGAAGCTATGTCGATCTTGTTGACGACGACGAGCGCGTCCGCCGGCACGCGCGCCGCGACGAAGCGATCACCGCGTCCGACCGGTGCCGTCGCGTCGAGGACCAGACACACGACATCGACGTCGCCGATCGCGCCCGTCGCGGTCTCGTTCAACCGCTCACCGAGAAGGGTGCGGGGCTTGTGGATCCCCGGCGTGTCCACGAAGACGACCTGCGCGTCGGAGCGGTTGAGCACGCCTCGCACCTGTGTGCGGGTCGTCTGCGGCTTGTCGGAGACGATCGTGACCTTCGCCCCGAGCACGGCGTTGAGCAGCGTCGACTTTCCCACGTTCGGACGGCCGACGAGGGTGCAGAAACCCGACCTCACGAAGCCTTCTTGGTGATGACGATGCGGCCGATGCGCCGGCCAGTCACCTTCTCCGCCCGCAAACGGATGCCGTCGACCTCCGCGACCTCGCCTTCGACCGGAACGTGCCCGAGCAGGCCGATGAGGAGGCCGCCCACCGAGTCCCAGTCCCCTTCCGGGAGCTCGCCGTCGAGCATGTCGTTGACGTCATCGATGTTCATGCGAGCGTTGACGCTTATCTCGCCGGAGGGCAGCTCCTCGAGCGGCTCCTCCTCGACGTCGTATTCGTCGACGATCTCGCCCACGAGCTCCTCGATGAGATCTTCGAGCGTCACGAGCCCCGCGGTACCGCCGTACTCGTCCACCACGATCGCGAGGTGGAAGCGATCGGACTGCATCTCACGGAGCAGCGAAGCCACCTTCTTCGTCTCGGGCACGAACTTGGCGGGCCGGAGGAACTCGTTCACCGACGCGGCGCCCCGACCATCGCGCTCGGCGCGCATCAGGTCCTTGGCATAGACGATGCCGGTGACGTCGTCGATGCCTTCGCCGGTGACAGGAAGCCGGCTGAAGCCGTTGAGGATGATGATCTCCATTACGTCGCCGACCTTGAAATCGGTCGCCACGGTCACCATGTCGGGACGCGGCACCATCACCTCGCGGACGATGGTGTCGCCGAACTCGATGGTGTTCTCGATGAGCTGTCGCTCCTCGTCCGCGATCGCAGCGTCCTCGACTGCGACACCCGCGAGCGCGAGCAAGTCGTCTTCCGAGACCACGGGACCCTCTGCGCGGCCGGGACCGGGGATGATCACGTTGGCCGCGCCGACCAACAACCGGGCCGCCCATCGCAATGGCGCCAGGAGCGCGATCGCCCGGACCAACGGCGTCACCCTGACCGCGGCGCGCTCCGTGGCGAGCAGCGCGTACGTCTTCGGCACCGCCTCAGCGAGCACGAACACGACGATCGTCTCGACGACGAACGTCGCGAGCACGCCGGCCGGTCCCCATCGGTCCGCCGCCAGCACGGCGACGATCGTCGCCGCCGCGAGGTGACACGCGAGCAGCACCAGAAGGATCGGGTTGAGCACGCGTTCCCGGTGCTCGAGCAACCGCGTCAACTCTGCCGCGCGCGGGTCGCCGTCCTCCGCCAGCCGCGCCGCCCGAGCGCGCCCGAGGTGGGTCAGCGAGGTCTCCGCCACTGCCAGCACCGCCGCGAACCCGACCAGTCCGGCGAACGCCAGCAGGCCGACGACCTCGCTCGCACTCATGCTGGCGAATGTTGGTGCGCCGTGGCCCCCAGAGGGGCCACGGCAACCCGAGGTTCGAGCACGGTCACGGCTCGTGGAAGCGCTCGAGCAATGAGCGCTCCTTCGCTTGCATCGTCGCCGCCTCCTCGGGATCGGCGTGGTCCATTCCGAGCACGTGCAGGATGCCGTGCACGATGAGCAAGGCGATCTCGTCGTCGTAGGTTCCCGCGTGCGACGGTGCATTCGCCGCGGCAACGGCAGGGCACACCACGACGTCGCCGAGCAGTAACGGGGCTTCTTCCACCTCGGCGCGATTGCTTGCAGGGCCTGTCGGACCGTTGTCCGGCCACCTGCCGGCTCCGACGAGATCGTCTTCGAGGGGAAACGCCAAGACGTCGGTCGGCGCCTCATGGCCCATGAACCGCTTGTTGAGCTCGGTCATCGTCGACTCGTCGACGAACAACAGTGACAGCTCGGCCTCGCCGCGGATCCCTTCCGCACGAAGCACGCTCCCCGCCAACTTCTGCCAACGCGCCCCGTCGACGGGATGCGATCCCGAGGACTGTTCGTCGGCGACGAACACCTCGACGGCCCCTTCGTCCGGGAGGCGCCGTCGCTTCGACGTCAACGGATAGCCGGGTTCCATCGTCTAGGAACTTGCGCGTTCGTAGGCGTCGACGATGTCCTGCACGATGCGATGGCGCACGACGTCCTTGCTCGTCAGATGGACGAACGCGAGACCGTCGATGCCGTTCAGTACCTTCTCGAGCCCGAGCAGACCGCTCCGTCCGCCCTGCACGTCGACCTGGGTGACGTCGCCGGTCACGACGACCTTCGAACCGAAGCCGATGCGAGTGAGGAACATCTTCATCTGCTCCGGAGATGTGTTCTGCGCCTCGTCGAGGATGATGAAACTGCGGTTCAACGTGCGGCCGCGCATGAAGGCCAGCGGCGCGACCTCGACGGTTCCTCGTTCGAGCAAGCGTTGTGCGCCCTCCGGCTCGAGCATGTCGTAGAGCGCGTCATAGAGCGGACGAAGATAGGGATCGACCTTCGCCATGATGTCGCCGGGCAGGAAGCCGAGGCGCTCGCCGGCCTCCACCGCGGGCCGCGTGAGGATGATGCGGTCGACATCCTTCGCTTGCAGCGCCTGCACGGCCATCGCTACCGCGAGCCAGCTCTTTCCCGTGCCCGCGGGACCGATGCCGAACGTGATCACGTTCTCCCGGATGGCGTCCACGTACCGCTTCTGCCCACTCGACTTCGGGCGTACTGCACGCCCGCGCGCCGATCGCAGCACTTCGGCGGTCAACACCTCGGACGGACGCTCGTCCGCCTTCACCATGTCGATCGTGCGGGTCACGCTCGCGGGCTCCAGCCGATGGCCCTGCTGCAGGAGGATCACGAGTTCCTCGAACAGCCGGCCGACGCGATCGGCTTCGCCCGGATCGCCGTCGATCGTGATCTCGTTGCCCCGAACGTGGATCTCGACACCACCGAAGGCGCTTTCGATCAATCGGAGCAACTCATCGCGGTGACCGAGCAGACCGGTCATCAGGTGGTTGCCGGGAACGGAGATCTTGACCTGCGTCGAACTCATTGGTGCTGCGGTCACGTCCTCCTCGGGATTCACATCGAGCGTACCCTCGGGTTGTGGACCAGCCCCGCCGTTCGACCGCCGATGGCCTGCTCGGCGGCAACCTCGTCGCTCGACTGGATCGCTGGATCGCCGAGATGCGCAGCGACGACGCGGCTGCATCGCGCGCCCGAGAGCGCTGGTTGCTGACGCAGGCGGAGGAGTCGTCGACATTCGCCGGTGTCCTGCTCGACCTCGGTGAACAGCGGGCGACGGTCGTGATCGAAGGCCGTGGTGGTCGCCATCACCGTGGGGCGATCGTCGCCGTTGCGCATGACTTCTGCAGCCTGCGTACCCCCACGGGCCGCGACATCCTGCTCAGCTATGCGGGCATCGCGTCTGTCCGCGCCGACCGGCACGCAACGGCACCGACCGGTGACCGAGCTGTCTCGCTCCGCGCCACCCTCGACGAAGCCCTCGCCACGCTGGCCGAGGAACGGCCCCGCGTACTCGTGGTGACGCTCGCCGGCTCCGAAGGACTGGCCGGGGAGTTGCGCTCCGTGGGACGGGACGTCATCACCATCCGGCTCGACGGCGAACCGTCGGTGCCGGCATACGTCGCGATCTCCGCGGTGGCCGAGCTGACGCTCGTGAGCTGACCGCAGACGTCTACTTCGTCTGCTCGACCGGCTCGGGGTAGAGGTGCTCGAGCGTTCCCGGCTCGATCCGGCAGGACTCGATGAACGCGTCGATCTCGTCTTCCTTCAGCCGGATGACCCGACCGAACCGGTACGCGGGGACGTCGCCCTGATCGATGAACCGATAGAGCGTCCGAGGCGTGATGCCCAACCGCTTGGCTGCCTCGGCGGTCGAGAGCCAGGAGATGTCACTCACGACTTCGGAGATTACACAACGTCTTCGTATTTCTCGTACCCTCAGGTAGGTTTCTCTTCCCCGTGAAATCTCGGCTACTTTACGTGACCGAATACAGCGGAGAGCAGTCTTGCGGGATCGAAGACGGGGAATTCGATGACAGCGGCCGTGCGGGGACTGGAAGGATCTCGGACCATCCTGCGCCGCCGGGCGCTGCCCAGCGGCAGGGCCGTGGCCGGCGGCTTCCTCATGGCGTTGGCCGCACTCGGGGTCTTCGTCGCAGCGCGAGGTGCCGGAGCGCGGCCGACGCAGAACTACGTCGTCGTCGCGCACGAAGTGATCGCCGGGACCCCGTTGACCGACGACGACCTCACCTTCGCGGCTCTCGACCTTCCCGGGAGCCTGGCTTCGCACGCGTTCACCAGCCGCTCCAGTGTCGTCGGCCAAGTCGCCCTCGCTCACCTGTCTGCAGGCGATCTCGTCCAATCCAGCGTCGTCGTCGCCGGCGACGCAGCCGACCAGAGGATGCAGTTGTCGATCCCGGTCGAGCGGGCGCGCGCCCTCGATGGTTTGCTCGAGCCGGGCGAGAGGGTCGACGTGCTGGCCACGTATCCGGGCGACGCAATTGGCGAGACCATCGTGGTCGCCCGCGGCGCGGAAGTCCGTCGAGTCGACAACGGGTCGAGGAGTGCCCTCAGCGCGAGCGACAACACGGTCCTCGTCCTCGCCGTCGACGATCCCGACGCCGCGCTCGCCGTCGCGCACGCGTCCCAAGCCGGAAAGGTCACCATCGTGCGCGCCACCGGAGCGCGCGACCAAGAACTGTCGTCGAGCTATCAACCGCCCGAAGGCTGACCATGGCGCGCGGCGACCGATACGTGGCACTCGGTCTCGCCCATGCGCGGTCGACATGGTTCAGGGAGGTCGGACGGTGGAGCACTTCCGCCGCGCTCCCGCTCGAGTTCCTCAAATGCGTCACGGTTGAGGAAGTGCGCGCCCGGCTGCGGACGGGACGCCCGCTGTCCGCGTTGCTCGTGGACGGGACCGTTTCGAGTCTCGATCGCGACCTGGTCGACGAGGCGAAATCGGGCGGATG
>DATAES010000060.1:0-7588 GCA_036257895.1 Acidimicrobiales bacterium | reverse complement strand
CACGGGGCGTACGACATCCCGCTGTACTCGTTCGAGTGCAGAGGCGTCTTCACCAACAAGACACCGACCGACGCGTACCGCGGGGCCGGCCGGCCCGAAGCGACGTATGCCATCGAACGCAGCATCGAAGCGCTCGCCGCCAAGGTGGGTGTCAGCTCCGACGAGATCCGCCGTCGCAATTTCATCCAGCGCGACCAGTTCCCCTACACGTCCTCCGCGGGCCTGCAATTCGACTCCGGCGACTACGAGCCCGCGCTCGACCGCGCGCTCGAGCTGGTCGGCTACGACGGTGTGCGCAAGGAGCAGGCCGACCGGCGTTCGACCGGCGCCACGAAGCAACTTGGGATCGGGATCTCGTCCTACGTCGAGATGTGCGGCCTCGCCCCGTCCCGTGTGCTCGCATCGCTGAACTTCGGCGCGGGCGGCTGGGAGTCGGCCACGGTCCGGTTCCTGCCGACGGGAAAGGTGCACGTCGTCACGGGCACCGCGCCCCACGGACAAGGACACGAGACGAGCTGGTCGATGCTGGTGGCCGACAAGTTCGGCATCGATCCGGTCGACGTGGAGGTTCTGCACTCCGACACCGCGATCGCCCCTATGGGCCTTGACACGTATGGCTCGCGATCGCTGTCCGTCGGCGGCGTCGCAGTCGAGATGGCGGCGGAGAAGGTGCTCGACAAGGCCCGAACGATCGCGGCGCATCAGATGGAGGCCAGCGAAGACGACCTGGAATTCGTCGATGGCGAGTTCCGCGTGCGCGGCACCCCGACGAAGGCGATGCCCATCCAAGCGATTGCCTTCGAGGCGTTCACTGCGCACAACCTTCCCGATGAAGTCGAGCCGAACCTCAGCGAGACCGTCACCTTCGACCCACCGAACTTCACGTTCCCCTTCGGCACCCACATCGCGGTCGTCGAAGTCGACGAAGAGACCGGTGACGTGCGGCTGCAGGACTATGCCGCCGTCGACGACTGCGGCATCCAGGTCAACCCGATGATCGTGTCCGGCCAGGTGCACGGCGGCATCGTGCAAGGTGTCGCGCAGGCGCTGTGGGAGGAAGCGGTGTACGACGAGCATGGGCAACTGCGCAACGCCACGCTGATGGACTACCTCGTGCCGTCGGCGGCCGAGGTGCCGAGCTTCAAGCTCGATCACACGGTGACGCCGTCGCCCACGAACGTGCTCGGCGTGAAGGGCATCGGCGAAGCCGGAACGATCGCGGCGACGCCGGCTGTGATCAACGCCGTCGTCGACGCGCTGTCGCACCTCGGCATCACCGACGTGGAGATGCCGGCATCGCCACAACGACTCTGGTCGCTCATCCAGGAGGCGAAGTCCCGATGATCCCTGCCAGCTTCGACTACGTGCGGGCCGAGTCACCCGATCACGCCGTGCAGTTGCTGCAGGAGCACGGCGACGACGCCAAGCTGCTCGCGGGTGGCCATTCGCTGCTGCCGCTCATGAGATTGCGGTTGGCGACACCGTCGGTGCTCGTCGACGTCGGCCGGCTGCGCGACCTGTCGTACGTGCGTGACGGTGGCGACCATGTGGCCGTCGGTGCGCTCACGCGTCACCACGACCTCGAGCATTCCGATCTTCTCGGCTCGGACGTGCCGTTGTTGCGCCACGCCGCGGGACAAGTCGGCGATCCACAGGTGCGTCACCGCGGCACGATCGGCGGCTCGGTCGCGCACGGCGATCCCGCGTCCGATCTTCCCGCCGTGCTGATCGCGCTCCGGGCGACGATGGTCGCTCAAGGGCCGAACGGCACTCGTGAGATCGGTGTCGATGACTTCTTCTCGGGCTTCCTCGAGACCGCGCTCGAGCCCGACGAGTTGCTGACCGAGATCCGGGTGCCGAAGTCCGGCGGCGCAGGCTGGTCCTTCCAGAAGTTCAACCGGCGGGCTCAGGACTGGGCGATCGTGGGTGTCGCGTGCGTCCGCAACGGCAACACGGGCATCGGCCTCGTCAACCTGGGCTCGACGCCGCTGCGGGGTGCGGCGGTCGAGGAGGCGCTGAGTTCGGGGGCGTCGATCGAAGACGCGGCCGCGGTCGCGGACGAAGGCACGGATCCACCGTCCGACCTCAACGCGACACCCGAGTACCGCCGCCATCTCGCCCGCGTGCTCGTCCGCCGCGCGCTGGAGCAAGCCGGCGGCTGAGGGGTTCGCACAACTTTGCGTTCTGGCGTCAACCGGTACGCATAGATGCACTCGTTGACGCCAGAACGCGACAGAAGGGGGATGTCGTCCTGACGGCGGCACAGCGGTGGTCGGATGCCCTGGCGTCGTGGGCCATCCCGGAGCACATCCTCGCGGTCGCGCCCGAGCCGCCACACGGCTTCCCCGTTGCCACGTTCGTGCACGGCGCGACTGCGGCGCTGGCCGCGCCGTTGACGGTGACACACCAGCGAGCCGCGGACGCCCTCCCACCACACGGCACGCTGCTCGACGTCGGCGCGGGAGGAGGCGCGTCGTCCTTGCCGATCGCGGGTGGCGCCGGACGTCTGATCGCCGTCGACGCCGGCCAGGACATGCTCGACGCTCTCCGGGCGCTCGCGCCTGCGGACCTCGACGTGCACACGGTGCGAGGACGATGGCCGGATGTACACACAGGCGTGGAAATGGCTGACGTCGCGGTCTGCGGCCACGTCGTGTACAACGTCGCCGACTTAGGAGCGTTCGTGACCGCACTCACCGAGCACGCATCCCGGCGTGTGGTGCTCGAGCTCACCGAGGTCCATCCGCAGTCGCGCTTGTCGCCACTGTGGCGTCACTTCTGGAACATCGACCGGCCGACGACGCCGACCGCTCGGGATGCCATCGAGGTCGTGACCGAATCGGTCGGCCGCGGTGTCCAGGTCGAGGTCGAACGGTGGATACGACCCGACCCGGGCGTCTGCCCTGGTCGCAGCGACGAGGAGATCGTGGCGATCGCCCGGCGCCGGCTCTGTCTCCCGGCAACCGCTGACCCGGAGATCGCCGAACTCCTCGGACCATCCCCGCGTCTCGCGCCCTCCGAAGTCGTCACCGTGTGGTGGCCCGCGTAGCCGACCCCCCTTCCTCCGTTCTGGCGTCAGGTAGTTCGGATATCCGAACTCGTTGACGCCAGAACGAGAGCGGGGGCTCAGATCGTGCCTGTGGCGACCAACGTGATGGCGAGGGCCGCGACGACCAAGCGGTACCACCCGAAGATCGCGAGGTCGTGCCGGCTGAGATAGCCGACCATCCACCGGATCGACACGACGGCAGCCACGAACGCCACCACCAACCCGAGCAACGGGATGGCGATGCCGAACGTGTCGATCATCAGCTTTCCGTCCTTGGCGGTCTCGTACACCGTGGCGGCGCCGAGGGTCACGAATCCGAGCAGGAAGCTGAACTCGACCGCCGCCTCCATCGACAGACCCAGCAGCAGTGCCGCGACGATCGTGACCAGGCTCCTGCTCGTCCCCGGCCAGAGCGCGAGCACCTGCGCGCCGCCGATCACGAGCGCGTCTCGAGTGGTGATCGCCTCGAGCGCGCGGCCGCCTCGCGGCCCGACCAGCCCGCGGCGACTCAGCACGAGCACCGCGACGCCACCGACGATCCACGCGGTCACGACAGGCGCGACGCCGAACAACACATCCTTGATCAGCTTCTCGGACACCAACCCGACGACCGCGGCCGGCACGAACGCGATCGCTACGGCGGTGAGCAGTTGCCGGCCCTGCTCACTCCGGCCGACGACGCCCTCCACCATCACGCCTACCCGGCGGCGGTAGAGCAGCAACACGGCGAGGATGGCGCCGAACTGGATCGCGATCTCGTAGCTCTTCAGCGCGTCGCCCGCGGCGCCGCTGTCCGGCAGTCCCATGATGCGCGACGCGACGAGCAGGTGACCGGTCGAGCTGATCGGCAGGAACTCGGTGACCCCCTCGACCACGCCGAGCACGACCGCCTCGCCGGCGGACAACAGCGACATCACGCCTGCTCGAGGTGCAACGGTCGCTCGACCACGAGACGGAACCGACCTCGGCCCGTCTTCATGCGCTCCTCACAGTCGTTGAGTGGATTCTTAGCATTCGGCTACGACCCTTTGAGGAGCGCAGGCACCCGCCTTGCTTCACGATGGTCCTCGACAACCACATCTGACCCAGGAGGACAAGCTGCGTTGCTCGGTGGCATCCGGGTGGGCGCGCCGGCGCCGGTGTTCGAAGGAGTTTGGGGTCTCGCCGGCTCGGTGCTGTCACCGACCGACCACACCGCCGTCGCCATCCGCGTCGGGCTCGAAGTTGGTGCGGACGAGAGGATTTGAACCTCCACCCGGTTGCCCGGACCAGCACCTCAAGCTGGCGTGTCTACCTGATTCCACCACGTCCGCAGGGCGGCCCAAGCTACCGCACACCCTGCCGCGAACCAGACCCTCCCGCCGGCGGACGTGCGACGAGCTACGCGGCGAGCAGCAGGCCGTAGCCGATGGTGGTGAAGGCGAACACGAGGGCAGCCACCACCGTGATGCGGTCGAGGTTGCGCTCGACGACGGTCGAGCCCGCCGCAGTCGCCCCGATGCTGCCGCCGAACATGTCGGACAGGCCGCCGCCCTTCCCGCTGTGCAACAGCACGAGAAAGATGAGCAGCAACGAGTCGATCGTGAAGATGAGGCCGACCCAGAAGATCAGCTCGGTGAAGATCAGAGCGCCGAACATGATGGGTATCGAGGCTACTGGCTACGGTGCGGCTGCGTGAATCGGTGGGCCGATCACCACGGCGCCATCCTGCAAGCCGACCTGCAAGACGGTGAGCAGCTGCTCGTGGCCGCACGGGTGGCGGTGGCCCGCCGATCCGCGGGCATGGCCACCTTTCCCGTACCCGGCCGCGTCTTCGTGCTCGGCCTGAGCGAGCGCCGCCTGCTCTTCTGGCGGGCGTCGAAGTGGCTCGGCCGTCCCGGAGGTCTGATGACCTCGGTGGAACTGGATCAGGTCGCCAGCCTCGATCGCGTCTCGCGATTCGGATCCCCCAGGCTGCGGGTCGCGCTGGCCACCGGATCGGTCCTGCTCCTCGAATCGACGTGGGGCGGCTCGGTGCGGACGTTGCGCGACACCTTCCAAGCGCTCCGCGGTCATCGCTAGGACTTCTCCTGGGGCCTCGTGGGCTCCTACGCCGAGACCACGTCCACGACTTCGGCGAAGTGGCAGGCGGACGGGTGCCCGTGACCACGATCGATGAGTGCGGGCTCCTCCTGCGCGCAGATCTCCTGGGCCTTCCAGCACCGTGTGCGGAAGCGGCAACCGGACGGCGGCGCGATCGGGCTCGGCACATCGCCGGTCAGCACGATGCGCTTGCGTGATCGCTCCTTGCGCGGGTCGGGGACGGGCACCGCTGACAGCAGCGCTTGCGTGTACGGGTGCGCGGGCCGCTCGTAGAGCTGCTCCGTCGGGCCGATCTCGACGATCTTGCCGAGGTACATGACTGCCGCGTTGTCCGAGATGTGACGCACCACCGAGAGGTCGTGCGCGATGAAGAGGTACGACAGGCCGAGCTCGTCCTGAAGATCCTCGAGGAGATTGACAACACCGGCCTGAATCGACACGTCGAGCGCGGAGACGGGCTCGTCGAGAACGAGCAACTCCGGATCGAGCGCGAGCGCGCGGGCGATGCCGATGCGCTGTCGCTGTCCGCCCGAGAACTCGTGCGGAAAGCGGCTGGCGTGTTCGGCCTTCAGCCCGACGAGCTCCATCAACTCCTTGACGCGCGCCGCGATCGCCTTTCGCCGCCGCGTCCGGTGGATCACCATCGGCTCGGCGATGATCGACTGCACGGTCATGCGCGGGTTGAGCGAGGCATACGGGTCCTGGAACACGATCTGCATCTGCTGGCGCAAGGCCCGGATGGCGCGACTCGACCGGTTCAGCACCTCTTCACCACGGAACTTCACCGAGCCCGACGTCGCCGGGATCAGCCGGAGGATCAAGCGGCCGGTGGTCGACTTGCCACAGCCCGATTCGCCGACGATTCCCAACGTCTGGCCCTTCTCCACCGACAGTGACACGCCCGACACCGCCTTGATGGTCGCGACCTGATGTTGGAAGAGCCCGGCGCGGACGGGGAACTCCTTCACCAGGTCGGTGACTTCGAGAATGGTCTCAGTCAACGGGCGCTTCTCCGGATTCGTCCGCCGAGAGCTCGCTGGTGCTCAGCGTCGGCAGCTCTTCGGCGAAGTGACAAGCCGAGAGATGGTCGGCGTCGATCTCCCGCAGCTCGGGCCGGTCCGTCTGGCACGGCGACGGCAGGCGAGCGTCGTTGCATCGAGGATGGAAGGCACAGCCGGGAGGAATCATGATGAGCGACGGTGGTTGACCTTCGATGCGATTGAGGCGCGCGTCACGACGCCCGTCGACACGTGGCAACGACGCCAGCAAGCCTCGGGCGTAAGGGTGACGCGGGTTGTAGAACAGGTCGTCGACGCTGGCCAGCTCGACTTGCCGTCCCGCGTACATCACCAGCACCCGGTCGGCGACACCCGCGACCACGCCGAGGTCGTGGGTGATCAGGATGATCGAGCTCTTGGTTCGGTCCTGGATGCGCTCGAGCACCTCGAGCACCTGTGCTTGGATCGTGACGTCGAGCGCGGTGGTCGGCTCGTCGGCGATGAGCACCTCGGGCTCGTTGGCGATCGACATCGCGATCATCGCCCGCTGCCGCATGCCGCCGGAGTACTCGTGTGGATACTGGTCGGCGCGCCGAGCGGGGTTCGGGATCCCGACCGTGTCCAGGAGCTCGAGCACGCGGGCACGCACGACGTCGTCGGGCAGGTCCTCGTGAACGTTGATCGCCTCCGCGATCTGGCTGCCGACGGTGTACACGGGGTTGAGCGCGGTGAGGGCGTCCTGGAACACCATCGCGATCGCCTTCCCGCGCACCGGTTGCATGGACTTGTCGGACAGGCCCAACAGCTCGCGGCCACGGAGCTTCACGCTGCCCGTGACCTGCGCCGAAGCGGGCAACAGACCAAGCATCGACATCGACGTGACGCTCTTACCCGAGCCTGACTCACCCACGATCCCGAGCGTCTCGTGGTCGAGGAGATCGAAGCTCAGGTTGCTGACCGCGAGAACGGGTCCGTCGTCAGAAGGAAACGTCACACACAGGTCGCGGACCTCGAGCACCGGGCCCGACCATCCCGACGACGGTGGGATCTCCAGCTCGAGGTCGAGATCGACGGGAGCGTCGTCCATGCGGTCAGTGCTTGTGCTGGGGGTCGAAGGCGTCTCGCAGGCCGTCACCGAGGAAGTTCACGCACAAAACGGTGAGCAGGATCATCAGCCCCGGGAAATACAGCAAGTGCGTGTTCTGGTTGTAGTTGCCCTCGGCCGAGGCCAGCATGTTTCCCCACGAGGTCGTCGGGGGCTGTACGCCGAAGCCGAGGAACGACAACGTCGACTCGGTGATGATCGCAGCCGCAATGCTGAGCGTGGCGTTGACGAGGATCGGCCCGATGCAGTTCGGCAGGATGTGCCGGAAGATGATGCGAGGGCTCGAACCTCCAGCTGCGCGCGCGGCCTCGACGAATTCCTTCTCCTTCAGCGAGAGAACCTGTCCGCGCACGA
>DATAES010000059.1:0-6862 GCA_036257895.1 Acidimicrobiales bacterium | reverse complement strand
GACGGAGTTCGCGGAGGCCGCGGGGTTCGATCCCGATGATGCCGAGTCAGCGTTGCCCAAGTTCATGTGGGTGCCGGCGCCGGAGGTGGCGCTGGCCGCGCTCGACGGGCTCGAGCACGGCAGGCCCGTCGTGATCCCGGGTATCTCGAACCGGCTCGCCGCGCGGTTCGCACAGTTCACGCCGCGTCGCGTCCTGATGCCGATGCTGGCGAAGCAGCACCCCTCGCTGAAGGAGTAGGTGCTCAGGTTTCCAGGACGAGCTTGCCGAGCTTGCCGCCGGCGGCGAAGCGCTCGTAGGCGGCTTCGGCGTCCGACATCGCAAAGGTCTCGGCGACCGGCACACGCACTGTCCCCGCAGCGAGCAACGGCAGCACGCTGAACTCGACCGCGCGGGCCGCGATCGCCTTGTCCTCGAGTGGACGCGGCCGCAGCGTCGACCCGTGGATGCGTGCGCGCTTCTGCATGAGGCCGAAGAGGTTCAACTCGATCGACCCACCGGCGCCGACGCCGATGATCGCGATGCGTCCTCCGTTCGCCAGTGCGTCGAGGTTGCCCGGGAAGTTGGGTGCGCCGACCAGTTCGAGGATCACGTCGTACGGTCCGCGCTCCGTGAACGTCTCCGGTGCGACAGCCGTCGCGCCGAACGCACCGACGGCATCTCGGAGTGCTTCGTTCCGCACGGTTGCGACGACGGTCGCGCCGGCCGCAGCTGCGAGCTGCACACCTGCGAGGCCGACGCCGCCGGCCGCGCCGTGGACGCACACGCGCTCGCCCATCTGCAATCCGCACTGGGAGAACAGCGCGTCGTGTGCCGTCGTGAACACTTCGGGGAAGCCGCCCGCCTCGGGCCACGAGATCCCGTCCGGGACCGGGAGGGCGTGGCGCTCGTGCACGACGGCCAGCTCCGCCTGACCGCCGCCGCCCACCACGGCCATGACCCGATCGCCCACCGCGAAACGCAACACACCGTCACCGGTGGCGACGACCTCACCGGCGAGCTCGAGGCCGGGGATGTCAGTGGGACTGCCTGGAGGCGCCGGATAGAACCCGGCTCGCTGGATCAAGTCGGCGCCGTTGATGCCGGCTGCTCGGACCGCAACGAGCACCTCGCCCCGGCTGGGAGCAGGGTCGGGGTGCTCGCGCCACTCGAGCTTGCCGTCGACGACCGTTACGGCCTGCACTACCTCTGGTCGATCGGCAGGTAGTCCCGCGCGTTCGTGCCGATGTACAGCTGGCGAGGGCGAGCGATGCGCGAGTCCTGTTCGAGCAGCTCCTCCCAATGCGCGAGCCAGCCGGTGGTGCGCGGGATGGCGAACAGGACGGGGAACATGTCGATCGGGAAGCTCATCGCCTGGTAGATGAGGCCCGAGTAGAAGTCCACGTTCGGATACAGCTTGCGGCTCGTGAAGTACTCGTCCTTGAGCGCGACTTCTTCCAGCTTGAGCGCGATGTCGAGCAAGGGGTTCTTGCCGGTTACGGTGAACACCTCTTCGGCGGTCTTCTTGATGATCGTCGCCCGCGGGTCGTAGTTCTTGTACACGCGATGGCCGAACCCTTGCAGCCGACCGCCCGTGCCTTCCTTCACGCTCTTCACGAACGCGTCGACGTTGTCCATCGAGCCGATCTCGGTGAGCATGCGCACGACTTGCTCGTTGGCGCCGCCGTGGCGAGGGCCATAGAGCGCGGCGCACGCTGCGGCGCACGCGGTGTACGGGTCGGCATGCGAAGAGCCGACGACCCGCATCGCGGTGGTCGAACAGTTCTGCTCGTGATCGGCGTGGAGGATGAACAGCACGTCGAGCGCCTTCGCGAGCACAGGATCGCGCCACGGCACGGTCTCGAGTGGATCGAACATCATCCGTAGGAAGTTCGCCTCGAACGACAACGAGTTGTCGGGATACACGAACGGCATTCCCACGAAGAACCGGTGAGCGCACGCGGCGATTGTCGGCATCTTGGCGATGAGGCGCACGATCTGTGCGTGGCGTACGTCGGCGTCGCCGATGTGCTTCGCCTCCGGATAGAAGGTCGACATCGCCGCGACCGCGGACACGAGCATCCCCATCGGATGGGCGTCGTAGTGGAAGCCCTCCATGAATCGCTTGCGCATGTTCTCGTGGATGAACGTGTGGAACGTGACGTCGTGGCGCCACTGCTCGTACTGCTGGGCGGTCGGCAGCTCACCATGGATGAGCAGGTACGAGACTTCGAGGTAGGTGGAGTGCTCGGCGAGTTGCTCGATCGGATAGCCGCGGTACCGGAGGATGCCGTTGTCGCCGTCGAGCTCGGTGACCGCGCTCGAGCACACCGCGGTTGTCATGAACGCGGGGTCGTAGAACCAGACGTTGGGCAGCAGCTTGCGCCATTCCGTGGCGTCGACACCGCCGTTGATGATGGGAACCTCGATCGAGTCGCCCGTACGGTTGTCGGTGATCGTGATGCTTTCAGCCACAGCGCGAATCTACTGGGGAACGACCCCGGCCTACAGCGGGCTGTTGTCGTGTCTGCGGCTGGGCAGCTGCTCACGCTTGCTGTCGATGGCCTGGAGCGCCGAAGCGACCACTCGGCGCGTGTCCGCGGGATCGATCACGGCATCGACAGAACCTCGTTCTGCTCCTCGCCACGGGTTGAGGAACTCCGCGTCGAACGCCTGCTCGGCTTCGGCTCGCGCCGTTGGGGAAGCCCGGCGGTGGAGGATCTCGACAGCACCTTTCGCTCCCATCACCGCCACCTCCGCGCTCGGCCACGCGAGATACAGGTCGCTGCCCATCGGACGCGAGTCCATGACGATGTACGCGCCGCCGTATGCCTTGCGCATCACTACGGCCACTCGGGGCACCGACGCGCGCGCGTAGTTGAAGGCGAGTTGCGCGCCATGGCGGATCATGCCGCGCCACTCGAGATCCTTCCCGGGGTAGAAGCCGGGCGTGTCGATCAACGTGACGATGGGCAAGTTGAACGAGTCGCAGAACCCGACGAAGCGCGCGCCCTTCTGTGAGGCGGCGATGTCCAATGTGCCCGCGACCGACTGCGGCTGGTTGGCGACGAAGCCGACCGGTCGACCGCCGATCGCCGCGAGCGCGGTGACCAGGTTGCCGGCCCAGCCGGCTCGCAGCTCGACGAAGTCGCCGTCGTCGGCCAGGGAACGGATCGCGTCACGGACGTCGTAGCTGCCCTGACTGGCGTCCGGGACGAGGTCGCGCAACTCGGGCGTCGCGCGGTCTGGAGGGTCGTCGGAGAACCGGTAGGGCGGCAGTTCGTCCGCGTGGGAAGGGAGGAAGCGGAGCAGGTCGGCGACCATCTCGCGCGCGGCGGCAGTGTCGCGCGCGACGAGTGAGGCGAGTCCTGTGTGTGCTGCGTGTGCCGCTGCTCCGCCGAGCTCATCGGTGTCGACGTTCACGCCGGTGATGTCGCTCACCATGCGCGGTCCGCTGACGAACGCGTACGCATCCTCGGTCATCACCACCTGATCGGCGAGGCCGAGCACCAGCGCCGGGCCCGATACCGCAGGACCGGCTGCGATCATCAGCACCGGCACGATTCCCGAGCACTCAGTGATGGCGCGAGCGGCGCGGCCCCACGAGTACGTCGCGGCGAGGCCCGCGGTCACATCGGCTCCGCTCGACGACATCGACACGACGAAGGGCAGCCGAGCTTCGAGCGCATGGCGGGCCGCGTCGCCCAGCGTGTCGCCGTCGTCGGGCGTCAATGCGCCGCGCCTCACCGTGGGATCGCAGCGGGCGAGGATCACGTCACGGTCACCGAGACGTACCCGTCCCGCATCGACGGCGCCCGGCGTGACCGCGCGGAAGCCGATGTTCATCGCGAGTGGATACCGGGCTGGTGGACGGCTTCGTCGGTGACGACGCTCCGAATCACATCCCGCAAGGCACGAGCGGGTGCGGAGGGCATGCCCCGGTGGCGACGCACGAGCCCGACCGATCGGCCGGTCACCCCGTCTACGGGAACGACCTTCCAGTTGCCGGTGAGCCAGCGGGGTGCGGCCGAGGCGGGAAGCACGGCCGCACCGAACCCCTCGAACGCGAGCGAAGCCACGAGTCGCATCCCGTCGACCTCTGCCTTCGTGCGCAGAGTCACCCCTTGTTCTGTGGCCTGCGCGTCGAGGTCGTCGCGGAACGCCGTGCCGGGCGGTTCGAGGAGCAGGTCGTATTCGGCGAGCTCGCCGAGCGTGACTCGTTCGCGGTCTGCGAGCGGATGATCATCCGGCGCGATGACGAGCAGGTCCTCTTCGAACAACTTCTCGGCTTCCACGTCCGGATCGCGAACAGGGAGCGCGAGGACGGCGAGGTCGAGTTGCCCACTGTGGACCTGGGGGAGGAGTGACGTGGTCGTCGCGTCCACGACCACCACGCGGACCTTCGGATAGCGCGCCAACATTGCTTCGAGCAGCGGAGGGACGAGCCACCGGGCGGTCGTGCCGATCACGCCGATGCGGGTCACGCCCGAGACCTCGTCGTGCACCGCGGCGACGTCGGCGACGAGCGCCTCGAGCTCGCGCTGCACGCGGGTGGCGCGGCGCACGGCCACTTCGCCTTCCTCGGTGAGGGTGGTCGTCGCTCGGTCGATCAAGGTCACGCCGAGCTCACGTTCCAGCCGGGCCACGTGCGTGGAGATGTTGGACTGCACGGTGTGCAGTGCCCGTGCGGCACCGGAGAACGAGCGGTGCTCGGCGACGGCCACCAGGGCGTTCAGCTGGCGGAGGTCCATCGCCCCGCATGATCGCACCTATCGGCGAGAACTGTTGGACAGATCGGCCGATGGTTGCCATGATGAGTGCACAACCAAGCGCCGGGTGCACCCTGTCCCCCCCAGGAGTTGCGCCTGTGCAGAGTGTGGCCGCCGGACCATCGGTTCGGCGGCCAGCTTTGTTTTCCGGGAGGTAGCGTTCGCACGATGGGTCGAGAAGCCGCGTTCTTCGATCTCGATCGGACCTTGTTGTCGGGCGCGAGCGGGCCGGTCATAAGCGACGCGCTGAAGTCGGTCGGCCTGCTGAAGGACCGCACGATTCCCGGCGAAGCCCTCATCTATCGGTACTTCAACCTGCTGGGCGAGAGCCGGCCGACGATGCAGCTCGCTCGCCTCGGCGCCCGCCTCTCACAGGGTTGGGAGCGGGAGACCGCGCGTGAGGCAGGCAAGCGCGTCGCCGAAGTGCTGATCGACGCCGTGCAACCGTTCGCGATGCCGATCATCGAGGAGCATCAGGCCGCGGGACGCGCCGTGGTGCTCGCGACGACCACGCCGTACGACCTCGTCAAACCTCTCGCGGACTCGCTCGGTCTGGACGACGTCGTGGCGACCCGGTACGGCGTCCGCGACGGGCGCTACGACGGCACGATCCGCGGCGAGTTCGTCTGGGGCAAGGGCAAGCTCAACGCGGTGAAGGAGTGGGCCGATGAACACGACGTTTCACTGCCTGACTCGTATGCGTACTCCGACAGTTGGTTCGACGCCCCGCTGCTCTCCGCGGTCGGTCATCCGTTCGCGGTCAACCCGGACCCGCGTCTGATGGTGCGGGCCGCGTTGCAGCGCTGGCCGATCATCAACCTCGACGTCCCCAGCGGGGTGCCGAAGGTCTTGGGGGTCGAACCGCAGCAAGTGGCGATGGCCGCGGCTCATCCGGCGCTGATCCCGTACGCCCGGTTCGACATCAAGGGCATGGACAACCTCCCCGACACGGGCGCAGCGATCGTCGTCGGCAACCACCGCAGCTACTTCGATCCACTGGCGATGGGGCTGGCGCTCGCGCAGCGCGGCCGGCCCGTGCGCTTCCTCGGAAAGAAGGAGGTGTTCGACGTCCCGCTCGTCGGCCAGATGATCAAGGCGTTCGGTGGCATCCGTGTCGACCGGGGGACCGGATCCGACGAGCCGTTGCTCGAGGCGACCGAAGCGCTGCGCGCCGGTCAGGTCGTCGCGCTCATGCCGCAGGGGACGATCCCGCGCGGTGAAGCGTTCTTCGATCCGAAGCTGAAGGGACGGTGGGGTGCGGCCCGGCTCGCGCACATGAGTGGCGCCCCGGTGTTCCCCGTCGGCATGTGGGGGACCGAGCGGGTGTGGCCCAGGAGCGCGCGGCTGCCGAACATGCTGAACGTGACGAACCCGCCCTTGATCACGATCCGCATGGGCAAACCGGTCTCGCTCGAAGGCGAGGACCTCGACAAGGACACCAAGCGGATCATGAGGGCCATCGCGAAGCTGTTGCCGCCGGAAGCGCGCGAGAAGCGCACCCCGACACCCGAGGAGTTGGCGAAGACCTACCCGCCGGGCAAGGCCCCCACCGCCGGCGAGCACGAACGCGAGCGTCGCCCCGGCACCGACTGACTGATCCGAAATCGTTCTGGCGTCAATCAGTGCGCATATGCGCCGGCGTTGACGCCAGAACGGAAGAGGCGACTCGGTCGACGATTGGCCGCCAGTGGTCGAGGTCGGGGACGACGGCGTCGGGATCCTTGGCGGCCTCGTCGGCGCGGCGCAGGGTCAACGCGTCGGCCAGCTCCGGGCGGCGTTCGAGCTCGGCCCGCTCGGTGCCGTCGAGCACGCCACCTTGACGGGCGAGGCTCGCGGTCGATCCCGTGCTCAGCTCCGCTCGGTAGCTGTCGTCGACCGTGACGAGATACCGCTTGGCCGGCACGTGGAGCTCCACGAGCGCGGCGACGCGCTCGCCGAGCAGACCGCGCACCGCGTCGGCCGCGACCATCCCGTGCTCGACGGGGTGGCCCGGCTGCAAGCGGTGGCCGATGTCGTGGACGAGTCCGGCAACGATCAACTCGTCGTCATCCGGAGCGACTTCCGACAGGCGGGCCGCGCATTGCAGCGAATGGGGAAGGATCGGGATCGGGTCGCC
>DATAES010000058.1:0-9305 GCA_036257895.1 Acidimicrobiales bacterium | reverse complement strand
CCCCGGCGTGACGCTGCCGGACACACCGATCGTGGTCGCCCACCGCAACGAGGGCTCCGGCACGACATCCAACTTCACCAAGTACCTCACGAAGGCCGGCGGAAGCGCGTGGACGCTCGGGGCCGGCGACACCGTCAACTGGCCCGCCTCGACGCAAGGCGCGCAGGCGAACAGCGGCGTCGCCTCCCTCATCAAGAGCACCGCGGGCGCCGTCGGCTACGTCGATCTCGCCGACGCCGTGAACGCCGATCTGACCTTCGCCTCGATCAAGAACAGCTCCGGCAACTTCGTCGAGCCGACCCTCGCGGGCGCGAACGCCGCCCTGGCCGGTGCCACGGTGAAGGACGACCTGACGTACGACCCGATCAACGCCAGCGGCCCGGATGCCTATCCGATCACCTCGCCGACGTGGATCATCACGTACCAGAAGCAGCCGGACACCACCACCGCGAATGCGATGAAGGGCTGGCTGAACTTCTTGCTCACCGACGGCCAGACATTCGCGAATTCGGTCGGCTACGCCCAGCTGCCGGGTGACCTCGCGCAGAAGGCCATCAAGCAACTGGATCAGATCACGAGCGGATGACGGCCGCCCCGACCACGATTCCACCGAGCGACGCACAGACGCCCGCCCCCCTCACCGGGGGCGGGCGCCGCGCTTGGGCGGATCATGGTTTTCGGTGGGTGACGCTCTTGGCGGGCGTATTGGTGCTCGTGATCCTCGTCGGGATCGTCGCTTCGATGACCTCCAGAGCGTGGCCGGCCTTCTCCAAGGAGGGACTCGGCTACTTCACCAACGAGAAGTTCGACCAGGTCAACAACGTCTTCGGCGCCAAGTCCTACATCTACGGCACCGTGGTGGTGTCGCTCATCGCGATTGTCTTCGCGGTGCCGTTGAGCATCGGCATCGCGCTGTTCGCGACCGAAGTGGCGCCCCGGCGGCTGCGATGGTGGATCACGACGACCATGGATCTGCTGGCGTCCGTCCCGTCGGTGGTCTTCGGGTTGTGGGGGTTCATCGTCCTCCGGCCGTATCTCAACGACATCTACAACTGGATCCACGACCACGTGAGCGGCATCCCCGTCCTCAAGTCCATCTTCGGACCGAGCGGGGGGGGAAGCAGCTTCATGACAGCCGGGCTGATCGTCGCGTTGATGATCGTGCCGATAATCACGTCGATTACCCGCGAGGTGTTTCTCACCGTGCCCGGCAATGACAAGGACGGCGCGTTGGCACTCGGCGCCACCCGGTGGGAGATGATCCGCGGCGTCGTGCTCACCCACTCGAGCGGCGGCATCGTCGGCGCCGTGATGCTCGGGCTCGGACGAGCAATGGGTGAGACGATCGCCATCGCACTCGTCATCGGGGCCAACCCCCAGATCGTCCCCAACCTGTTCGCGGCGGGCGAGGCGATGCCCGCCGTGATCGCACGAAACCTGCCGGAGTCGTCCGGCGACTTCCAGGCCGCGCTCATCGGCCTCGGGGTGGTGCTCGTCGCGTTGACGATGCTCGTCAACGTCGGCGCCAAACTCCTCGTAGCGCGCATCGCACGGACACGGGGGGCGTGATGACGGTCCTCGAACGGGAAAGGGCGCCGATGCCCGCACTCGACCTCAAGGACTCCGCGATGTCGGCCGGGCGCCGGTGGAGGAACCGTTTGGCGACGACGGTCATGGTCGCGTCGTTCCTCACGGCCGCCATCCCGCTCGTCTTCGTCATGGTCACGGTCATCAGCAAGGGACTCTCCGTCATCAGCGTCGACTGGTTCACCCAAGACATCCCCGACGTCGCATCGAGCGCGCTGGCGAGCAAGTTCGGCGTCGCCGACGCGGAGCCGGTGGTCTACGGAATGGCTCCGGCCATCGTCGGCACCCTCCTGACCACGGGATTGGCCACACTCTTGGCAGTGCCGCTCGGCATCCTCGGCGCGATCTATCTGAACGAGTACGGCCGTTCCAGGCGCTTCGCTCGCGCGCTGCGGTTCACGACGGACGTGATGATCGGCGTGCCCTCGGTGATCATGGGGATCTTCCTGTATGCAGTCGTTGTCGTCCCGAACGGCACCTCTGGGCGATCCGCGATCGCGGGCGGGTTGGCGCTCGGGTGCATCATGCTTCCAATCGTGGTTCGCTCGACGGAGGAGATGCTCAGGCTCGTGCCCGATGGTCTGCGCGAAGCGAGCCTCGCCCTCGGCAGCAGTACGTCGCGGACGACGCTCACCGTCGTGTTGCCGGCTGCGATCGCCGGCATCACCAGCGGCTGCATGCTCGCCATTGCCCGAGCGGCCGGTGAGACTGCACCACTACTGCTCACGATCGGCTCGACCCGTTTCCTGAATGCCAGCTTCTCGGGCGTGAACACCGCCCTGTCGACGCAGATCTATTCGAACGTCACGCAACCGGGCGGCGAACCACTTGCGTGGGGTGCCGCGCTCACCCTCATCGCCTTGGTCCTGATCTTCACCGTGCTCGCCCGGTTCGTGACCTCCAGATTCGCTTTCGCCCAGCCGTGACGCCCGAAGGACCAGAAGGAACAGACCCGATGCCCGACACCGCGACAGAAGCGACCAACGATTTGACGATCGATCTCGGGTCGATCATCGACGGGGCAGACGAACGGACCACCCTCGACAACCGCTCGGTCGTGTTCGACGTCGACGGCCTGGCGGTGTACTACGGCGAGCATCGTGCCGTACGAGACGTGACGCTGAAGGTCTACAAGCAGCAGGTCACCGCGTTGATCGGCCCGTCGGGGTGTGGCAAGACCACCGTGCTGCGCTGCTTCAACCGGCTGAACGATCTCATCCGCAGCGCGCGCGTCGAGGGCCACATCCGCTACCACGGCCAGGACCTCTACGAGGAAGGGGTCAACGTCACCGAGGTTCGGCGCCGCATCGGCATGGTGTTCCAGAAGCCGAACCCGTTCCCGAAGTCGATCTTCGACAACGTCGCGTACGGACCGAAGATCGCCGGGTGCCCGAAGCGTGAGCTCGACGGCGTCGTCGAGAAGGCACTGCAGCGCGCCGCGTTGTGGGACGAGGTCAAGGACCGGCTCCACAAGTCGGCGCTCGGGCTCTCCGGCGGCCAGCAGCAGCGGCTGTGCATCGCGAGGGCGATTGCGGTCGAGCCGGAAGTCATCCTCATGGACGAGCCCTGTTCCGCCCTCGACCCGGTGTCCACGGCCCGCATCGAGGATTTGATGACCGAGATCAAGGGTGAGTACACGATCGTGATCGTCACTCACAACATGCAGCAAGCAGCACGGGCATCAGACATGACGGCCTTCTTCACCACGGAAGCCGACGAAGTCGGCGGCAACCGCTCCGGGGTGCTGGTCGAGTACGACCAAACACAGCAGATCTTCTCCAACCCATCCGACAGCCGGACGGAGAGCTACGTCACCGGACGGTTCGGATGACAGACGGCCCGGTCCGGACGGCTTTCACCGCCGAGCTGGAACAGCTCCGCCTCCAGGTCGAGCTGATGGGCATCCGCGTCGATCAGAACCTGGAACGGATGCGCAACGCGCTGTGCAAGGGCGACGTGAGTGTCGTCGCCCTGGCGTTCGTCGCCGACGACGAGATCGATGCCATGAACGTGTCGCTGACCGAGCGCTGCTACGACCTGCTCCGCCGGGAAGCACCTGTCGCTTCCGACCTCCGCTTCGTGGTCTCGGTGCTGCGCGTCCTGTCCGAGCTCGAGCGCATCGGCGATCTCGCACTGCGCGTCATCAAGCTCGCGCCCGACCATCAGCTGCTCCAGGAATGTGAGCCGACGTTCGACATCCTGATGACGATGGCCGAACGCGCGACGGAGCGTTACCGCGAGGCGTTGGGTGCGTGGGCGTCCATGGATCTCGGCCGCGCCAGCGAGCTGGCGTCGTCCTCGCGGCCGATGGACCTGTACTTCGACCGGCTGATGGCCGAGGTGCTCCGCTTGGAAGGGCCCGACGCGGTACGCATCGCCGTCACGACGTGTTATGCAGGGCGATCGCTCGAACGCATCGGCGACCACGCTGCGATCATTGGTGCGAGGCTGCGGTATCTCCTCACCGGCGACCCGAACCATCTCGTGGCCGAGGTTCGCTGAAGCAACACCATGGCTGCGCTCGCACTCATCGCCGCGGGCATCGCTGTCGTTCTCGCGGCGGTGCTGCTGTCGCGGGATGCGCGTCGTCGGGAGCAGATCCGGACGCTCACTCGAGAGCGCGACGACGCAGTCGCGGAACGTGACGCGGCAATGCTGGCGGGCGAGCGCATGCGACGCGCCGTCGACTCGCTGGGCCTCGGGGTCCTCGTCTTCGACGGACAAGGCGCGGTCGTGTACCGCAACACCGCCGCCAGCCTGTACACGAGCGGCCGGCGTACCGAGGCGATGGCCACAGCCAGCATCGAAGAGCTGACGCGCGGCGCTCTCGCGGGTGCCTCGAACCGGCGCACGATCGAGCAGTACGGACCGCCGCAGCGTTCGATCGTCCTGTCGGCGTGGCCGCTCGACGGCGACGATCCGTCCATCGGCGCGGTGGTGCTCATCGACGACGTGTCCGAACGCAGGCGGCTCGAAGCGGTCCGCCGTGACTTCGTGGCGAACATCAGCCACGAGCTCAAGACACCGGTGGGTGCACTCAGCCTGCTCGCTGAGACCCTTCTCGGCGAAGAGGATGCCGATGTCGTGGGCCGCCTCGCGGAGCGCATCCTGGCCGAAGCGCTGCGAGTCGGCCGCACGATCGACGACCTGCTCGAGCTGTCCCGCATCGAGATCGACGAGACGTTCGAGCACGAAGTCGTCCACGTCGGCGACGTCGTCTCGGAGGCGGTGCAACGGATCCGTCCGGGTGCCGAGCAGCACGGCATCCTGCTCGAGGCGCCCGAGGTCAGCCGCGACGTGACGACGATCGGCGACCGCCGCCAGCTCGTGTCCGCGTTGTTCAACCTGCTCGACAACGCGGCGAAGTACAGCGAGGCGGGATCCTCGGTCGAGGTCACCGTCGCCACGAGCGACGCGGAGGTGGAGATCGCGGTGCGCGACCACGGCATCGGGATCCCGACGCGGGACATCGACCGCATCTTCGAGCGCTTCTATCGCGTCGACCGTGCACGCAGCCGGGAAACCGGAGGAACTGGTCTCGGCCTCGCTATCGTCCGCCATGTCGCGGTCAACCACGATGGCGATGTGCGGGTCGAGTCCCGCCAGGGCGAAGGGTCCACGTTCACGCTCACGCTTCCGAGGCACCAAAGCGCCGACGGCCCGTCGTCCGCGCCGAACCCCGAACCTGCCGTAGAGAGGTTGGCTCATCAATGACTTCGCCGAACGCGACGATCCTGGTCGTCGAAGACGAGGACTCCTTCGTCGACGCGCTGACCGTCGGACTGAAGCGCGAAGGCTTCCGAGTGCACGTCGCCCGTGACGGCGCCGAAGCGCTGCCGCTGTTCGACGCCGTGCGCCCCGACCTCGTGTTGCTCGACGTGATGCTGCCGAAGTTGTCGGGCATCGACGTGTGCCGCGAGCTGCGGTCGAAGAGCAAGGTGCCGGTGATCATGGTCACCGCGAAGGGGTCCGAGCTCGACACCGTCGTCGGCCTCGAGGTCGGCGCCGACGACTACGTCACCAAGCCCTACCGGTTGCGCGAGCTCGTAGCCCGGATCCGCGCCGTCCTGCGTCGCACGCCCGTGGAAGAAGCGGCCGAGATGTCGGGCGAGGCACTCGAGGTCGGCGACGTGGTCCTCGACCCGCAACGTCACGAGGTGCTGATCCGGGGCGAACCCGTGTCGCTGCCGCTGAAAGAGTTCGAGCTGCTCGAGTTGCTGTTGCAGAACGCCGGTCGCGTGCTCACCCGGGACACGCTCATCGATCGCGTGTGGGGCACCGACTATGTCGGCGACACCAAGACGCTCGACGTTCACATCAAACGGTTGCGGGCCAAGGTCGAGCCCGAACCGTCGCGGCCGGCCCGTATCGTCACGATCCGAGGCCTCGGCTACAAGTACGAACTGACCCGCGCCTAACCCCCCGGCTCGAATGTTGGTGCGCCGTGGCCCCGATAGGGGCCACGGCGACCCTGAGTTCGCGGCGGGATCAGGGGCACGAGCACGGACTGCGGCCGCAGCGGGGGCAGCCGGCGGCGTAGCGGGCGGCGGCTTCGTCCAGGGAGAGGCCGAGCTGGTCCGCCAGTGACGCCAACCACGCGAGGACGTCGCCGAGCTCGTGCAGCTGCGCGGCACGATCACCCTTGCGGATGGCTTGCGACAGCTCGCCCAACTCCTCGGCCAGCCACGCAACGGACGTCGAGAGCCCGCGGGCACGGTCGCGCTCGCCGTACGTGTCCGCCATCAGCTGCTGGAAGTCGGTCAGATCCACGACGCGAAGTGTGTCCCGTACGCTCATCCGTCGTGCCGGACGACACGACTGAATACACGCAACGTCCCTTCACGCCCCCTCCCGGGGCGTCGCAACTGCTCCTCGTCCGCCACGGAGCGTCGGCGCCGTACCGTGTCGGTGAGGATTTCGCATTGGTGGACGGTCACGGTGATCCGCCCCTCGACCCGATCGGGCACCATCAGGCAGAGCGGGTGGCCGAGCGACTCGCCGGCGAGCAGATCGCCGCGATCTACGTCACGTCCCTCCAGCGAACCGTGCAGACCGCCGAACCGCTCGCCTCACGACTCGGGATCGAGCCGATCGTCGAATCCGACCTCCGCGAAGTGTTGCTCGGCGAGTGGGAGGGCGGCGCGTTCCGCAAGCACGTTGCCGAGGGGCATCCGATCGCGATGCAGATGATGGCCGAGCAACGCTGGGACGTGATCCCGGGCGCGGAGTCGAGCGAGGTCTTCACGGCGCGCATTGTCGGTGCCGTCGAGCGCATCGCCGCCCGTCATGTCGACGAGTTCGTCGTCGTGTTCACCCACGGTGCAGTGATCGCGCAACTGCTCGCCTTCGCGACCGGGGCCCGACGCTTCTCGTTCATCTCCGACAACGCGTCGATCTCACACCTGATCGCTCACGAGGGACGCTGGTTCGTCCGCCGCTACAACGACACCACGCATCTTCATGCGGGATTCACGACGGCCCCCGAGCCGATGACGTGATCTGTGTCTGACTAGGACCATCGCCGGGAACTCTCCCGGCATGTTTGCATTCATCCTTTACCTCCTCCTCGTCGGCATCGTCGCTGGGTTCTTGGCCAGGGCGCTGGTTCCGGGTCGTGACGCGATGACCGTCGGACAGACGATCCTGCTGGGAATCGTCGGTAGCTTCGTCGGCGGCTTCCTCGGGTGGGCCATCTTCGGCGCCGACTTCGACGAAGGCGCCTTCCAGGCCTCCGGGATCTTCGGTTCGATCATCGGTGCGATCGTCGTGCTGCTGATCTGGCGAGCCGTGACCGGCAGTCGCCATCGCGGACTCGGCCGCGGCAGTCGCATCGGCCTGCGCTGACCCGCCCCTCCCCGTTTGCGACGCCCGGGCGTCTGACTACCTCACAGGTAGTGAGACGCCCGGGCGTTGTCGCGTTCGAGCGGCCTACGCTCACCCGACCGAGCCAGGGAGGGCGCGCATGCAGGACGACGTTGCAACACGAGGCGAGATCGTCACGCGATCGCCCTCGGACGTGTTGCGGCTCGTCGTCGCGGTCGTTCTGGTCCTGGTCCTGCTGCTCGTCGAGTGGTTGTTCGGCAACACGCTCGTCACGTTCGCGTCCGACCTGCTGCGTGGCTTGCAGGCCATCCCGAAGTGGATGGTCAACATCCTCGTCGTTGCGGGACGAATCCTCGGCATCGCAGTCCTGGTGTTCGGACTCTTGCTCACCCTGTACCGCAGCGGCTGGCGGATGGTCGGCACCGTCCTCGCCGCGGGCGTCCTCGGAGCCGCGCTGACCCTGCTCCTCGACGGGCTCGTCGACACCACAGACGGCGCTCTGGTCACGAAGCTGAGCACGGGACTCGGACCGGCCACCGACCCGCACTTCCCCACGGCGGTCGGGGTTGGTGTGGCCACTGCGGTCGTGACGGCGGCCGCGCCCTGGTTGAGCCGCGGCTGGCGCCGCTGGGCGTGGGTGCTGGTGTTCGCGCTCGCATTCACGCGGTTCGCGACATCGGCGCTCAGCTTCGACTCGCTCGAAGCCCTGTTGTCTGGGTGGGTGGCCGGCGCCGCGATCCTCGTCCTGCTCGGCGCACCGACGAGACGGCCGACGGCTCAAACGATCTCGGACGGCCTCGCGCTCAACGGCCTGCCGATGGCGTCGCTCGAGCCGGCGAGCGTCGACGCACGCGGTTCGACGCCGTACTTCGGCGTCGGCGACGACGGCGAGCGCTACTTCGTCAAAGCACTCGGCCACGACGAGCGCAGCGCCGATCTCCTCTTCCGCCTCTTCCGCTACGTGCAAAGACGAAACCTCGGTGACGAGCGCCCGTTCTCGTCATTGCGACGAGCCGTCGAGCACGAAGCGTTCCTCGCCTTGGCGGCGCGCGACGTCGGAGTGCGCACGCCGCGCCTGCGTGCGGTCGCGACCGCGGAGCCGAACGCGATGGTGCTCGCGTACGAGGCGGTGGACGGCAAGTCGATCGACGGACTCGAACCGGCGGCGCTGACCGACGAGGTGCTCACTGCGATCTGGCTGCAGATCGCGCACCTCCACCAGCACCGCATCGCGCACCGTGATCTGCGGCTGGCGAACATCTTCCTCGCCAGCGATGGCGAGGTCTGGATGATCGACTTCGGCTTCAGCGAACTCGCCGCGTCCGACCTGCTGCTCGCCAACGACGTGGCGGAACTCGTCGCGTCGTCGAGTGTCGTCGTGGGACCAGAGCGAGCGACAGCGCATGCCGCAGCCGTTGTCGACGCGGCCACGCTGTCGTTCGCCACGAAGCGATTGCAGCCTTGGGCGTTGAGCGGCGCGACGCGCTCTGCCCTCAAGCAACAACCTGGTCTTCTCGACGACCTGCGCAAACGACTCGCCCCGGTGTGAACCTCGTCTGGCTGGCCGTCGCCGGCGGCGGATTCGTCATTCTCTCCGCCTCCATCGCAGCCGCAGTCCGACCCGAGATCCCGCAGTGGGAGAAGCGCGTGTTCCACGCCGTCAACGGGCTGCCGCACTGGCTCCATCCGATTCTCTGGCTTCCGATGCAACTCGGCAATCTCGTGGTCGGCACCGCGCTCGGGTTGGCGATCGCGCTGGCCGCGGGCGACGCGTCCGTCGCGGTCGGCGTCGTGCTCGCAGCCGCGCTGAAGCTGGTCGCGGAACGGGTCGTCCGCAAACGACTGCGATCGAAGCTCGCGGCACGCGTTCGGCCCGGTGCCAGTCAGACAGGCGC
>DATAES010000057.1:0-9400 GCA_036257895.1 Acidimicrobiales bacterium | reverse complement strand
GCCGGGAACTTGCCGGGATCGTTCTCGTCGAGCAGCTTCGCCCACTCGGGGACCGTGTCCGGGTCGGCCTTGACGAGCTGATCGGTATCGAGGCCCGCCGTGGCCTTCGAGATCGCGTCGGTGCAACCCTCGTCGACCTTCGGGATGGCGGCCAGGCCCGCGGGCGTCAGGACCTTGTCGAGCGGCGCCTCCTGATCGCCGAAGCCGGCATTGAAACCGGCCGCAGCCATCAACAGGTAGTACTTGAACGGACTCGCCTTCAACGCCTGGTAGACGAGCGACAGCTGCGACGGCGGAGCGCCGGCGACGACACCCACGAGATCGAGATCGGGCGCCCAGCTGTTCGCCATGTCGAGCGCGAACATCGCCGCGTGCCCGCCTTGTGAGTGTCCCCAGACGAGGTAACGGTCACTGGCGTGGACGTCGGGCAGGTTGCGCGCCGCCCGCACGATGTCGAGCGTTCCCCGGGCTTCACTCGGTCCCGCGATGTACGGATGGCGCCCGGGTGTGCCCAAGCCTTCGTAGTCGGTGCCGACGACCGCGTAGCCGGCGTCGAGCAGACCGTTCGCGAGCGCCACGTAGTCGTCCGGCTGCAGGGAGGGCGCACACGTGTCGGCGATGCCCGTCGTGCCGTGCGCCCACGAGATGACCGGATACCCGTCGGCGGGCGGCGGTGTACTGGGCACGGCGATGAGACCGGTGACGGGGATGTCCTTCCCCTGAATCGACTGCGAGTGGTACATGACCCGCTGCATCGTCCCGTGCAGCGCGGGCGCCGACACCGGCTCGGTCTTGATGACGTCCCCCGGCTTGCCCTCAGGGAGCGGGTTGGGAATGCCGTAGAACGCCGGCAGCCCCTCGGGCGGCGGATCGATGACGGTCGAGGGGGTCTGCGACGAGGCGGACGCGGTCGGCTTCGAGTCGTCCGATGAGCAGGCGCCGAGCAGTACGAGGACGGCGACCGCGGCTACGACAGGTCTGTATTTCACGAGTTGTGCAAGATACGCCACAGAGCGTCGGGGATTGCGTCATCGCCTCGTCGCACCATCGCCGCCCGTTCGACGTTGACGGCGTCGTGATTGCGCGCCGTCCATCTCTCCCACGGGCCCGCACCGAGGCGTGCGACGTCACCGTCGGCATCGACGCAGGCACGGAGGTAGCGCTGCAGGTCACGGACCTCCTCTTCGCCACCGATCGGCCCGTGGCCGGGGACGACGATCGGCGCGAGCTCGATCAGGTCGTCGAGTGCGTCGGCCCATGCTGCGGGATCACCTTGATGGGCGAGCGGCGTGACGCCGAACGTGCACATGGCGCCGGCGAAGACGATGCCCGCGCCCGGAACGACGACGACGAGATTCTCGGCCTGTTGCCCCGTCATGGGAACCGCGACGGCCGCCGGCGTCAACTGCACGGTCGCGTTGATCACGTGACTGACCGGCCGGGTCATGAACTCGTTGTCAATCTCGTCGGCCGCGCCGGGATACAGCTGGCGGACGACGTCGATGTCCGCGGGCTGGTCGAGATGCGCGCTCGTTTGAGGGCGGCCGTAGACGGCGGCGAATCGGAAGCGCGTCGTGCCGCCCGAGAACTCTGCGTTGCTCGACGTGAGCACCACGCGCCGCACGGGGAAGCCGAGTGCGTCCACCGCGTCGCCGAACGGACGCCACTGAGATGGTGCGAGCAGCGTGTCGATCACGGTCACACCGTCCTCATCGACGACCACGCCGGCATTGGCTTGCCCCGGTCCGCCGGGGAGCTGCAGCCAGGCGTAAACGCCGGGGACGAGCGGATCGAGCACGGTGGTCAACCTACGACGGAGGTGAACCAGTCGCGCAAAGCGATGTCCGGCGCCAGCGCGAGACCGACCGCCAGCGCGAGTCGCGCCTTGCGCGCGCTCAAGTCGCCCCCCCGGATCACCTCGAGCGCCTCGATCGAGTGGCCGCCGCCCGGTCCGCCGTAGATCGGGGCTACGGACCCTGTGATGCAACGACTGGTGATGACCACTGGGACGCCGCGGTCGCGCGCGCTCTCGATGCCGGCCACCAGCGCGCCGTTGACGTTGCCCGCACCGGTGCCCTCGATGACGATGCCGCGCACGCCACGGTCGAGATGCCAGTCGATCAACTCGGGATCGGCGTCGCCATACGACGGGACGACGGCGATCGGTCCTTCCACGACGTTTGCGCGACCGACCGGCGCCGAAGGCCCGCGCCCGGGCGCGCCGTCGAAGTTGACGCCCCCCTCGTCGACGTGTCCGACCGGGCCGTGCCCGGGCGATTGAAAGGTGTCGACCGCCTGCGCGTCCGTCTTCGTCACCCAGCGCGCCGCGTGCACGCCGCCCGCCGCCACCACCAGGACGCCGCGGCCGCCGATGACATCGGGTGACCGTGCGACCGCGAACGCGTCGCGCAGGTTCTGCGGTCCGTCGCCGCCAGCTTCGCCTGCGTTGCGCATCGAACCGGTTACCACGATCGGCGCGTGATCGGTCGCTTCGCCGGCGACGAGATCCGCGAGGTATGCCGTCTCTTCGAGGGTGTCGGTTCCGTGCGTGATGACGACCGACGACCCGGACGCCGCGGCATCGCGCGCGCGGACGGCGATGGTGCACATCGCGTCGAGGTCGAGGCTCCAACTCGGCCCCTGGAACAAGTCGACGACGTCGACATCGGCGATGTCGAGACCATCCACGGTGCCGAGGAGCTCGCGCCCGGTCATCGCGACGGCGACACCGCCGTCCGGCTGGACCCGGCTCGCGATCGTGCCGCCCGTGGCGATCAGAAGCACGGTCACGTCACAGACCGAGAGCGATGCGAGTGATGCGGTCCTTCAGCGCCGTGGGCGTGAAGCGGTCCATCGTCGCGAGCGCACGCGCGTCCATCCCCACGAGGTAGCGCGGCCGTGGGTGGCGAGTCGAGATCGCGGTGGTGATGACCCTTGCGCACTGCTGAGGCTCGCCCATCATCCGCGACGACAGCTTCATGCCTTGCTGGCTGCGGCGGTACGCGGATCCGAATCGCGAGCCGCCGCGCTTTTCGATGTCGCGCTCCATGTCCTCCCAGATGCTGGTGCGGAAGCCGCCGGGCTCGACGAGCGCGACGTGGATGCCATCGCCTGCGACTTCGATCCGCAGTGCATCGGTCACGGCTTCGAGCGCATGCTTCGCGCCTTGGTACCAACCCGTCAGCGGCGATGTCACGAGACCCATGATCGACGAGATGTTGACGATGCGACCGCGTCCTGCCTTGCGCATGTCCGGCAGCACGAGACGGGCGAGGCGCATGGGCGCGATCACCATCGTCTCGATCAACTGCCGAGCTTCGTCGTCGGTGACGTCCTCGATCGCGCCGGTCATGCCGTACCCCGCGTTGTTGACGAGCCCGTACAAGTCGGTGCCGATCTCGTCGAGCACCGCGTCGCACGCATCGGCATCGGTCACGTCGAGGAGTACGGTCTCGACCTCGACGCCCGCCTGGGCCGCGGCGCGCCGGACCGTGTCCGCCTTGTCCTCGGACCGGACCGACCCGACCGATCGGTAGCCGGCGCGCGCGAGCTCGATCACGGAGGCGAGGCCGATGCCGGAGTTGGCACCCGTCGTGAGAACGATGTCGGTCACGCGCGCCCCTCTGCCGCCGCGACCGCAGCACCGACGATGCCGGCCTCGTTGAGCAGCGTGGCCGCGACGACCTCCGGGCGCACGTCGAGATGGGGAAGCAGCTTGTCGGCGTTCTTGCTCGCACCACCGCCGAGGATGACCAGGTCGGGCCAGATGAGCGCGTCCAGCCGCCGGATGTACTTCTCGACCCGACCGGCATACTGCTTCCAGCTCAAGCCCTTGCGCTCGCGGACGCTGTCCGCCGCCAGCGTCTCGGCGTCTTTGCCGTCGATCTCGATGTGGCCGAGCTCGGTGTTGGGAATGAGCTCGCCGTCGTGGAACATCCCACAACCGATACCCGTTCCGAGCGTGATCAGGACCACGGTGCCCTTCCGGTCCCTGCCGGCGCCGAAGCGCACCTCGGCGAGGCCCGCGGCGTCGGCGTCGTTGAGGACGATGGTCGGCATGCCGAGTCGTTCGGTGAGCACTTTCTCGGCGTCGGTGCCGACCCAGCGGCGGTTGACGTTGGCCGCTGTCATGGTGACGCCGTTCTTGACGACGGCGGGAAATGCCGCACCCACCGGTCCGTTCCAGTCGAAGTGCTCGACGACCTCGGCGACGACACCCGACACCGACTTCGGCGTTGCCGGTCGCGGGGTGAGAACACGAAAGCGCTCGCCCGCGAGCTCGCCCGCCTCCACATCGACGGGCGCGCCCTTGATTCCCGTACCGCCGATGTCGACACCCATCACGATCCGCTCACTCATCACGCGACCTCCGGTCTCGAGCGGGGCCAACGGTAATGTGCCCGGCCATGACGGCTGCCGAGGTCGTGCTCGACGGACTCGCATTCGGTGAAGGCCCGCGGTGGCACGAAAGCGCGCTGTGGTTCTCCGACATGCACGCGCACCTTGTTCACGCGTTCGATCCGACGACAGGAACGTTGGATTCGATCGTCGAGGTCGACGGCGCACCATCCGGTCTCGGTTGGGATCCGGGCGGCGCGCTTCTCATCGTGTCGATGGACGATCGCCGGCTGCTCCGTCTGCCCGTCGGAGGCAACGCGCTCGAGGAGATTGCGGACCTCTCGTCGTACACGGACCATCCGATCAACGACATGGTCGTGAGCGCGTCCGGAACCGCGTACATCGGCTCGTTCGGCTTCGACCTCCACGCCGGCGACAAGCCCGTCAACACGGTCGTGCTCGCGGTCGGCATCGACGGCTCGCATCGCGTCGCCGCCGACGACATGGCCTTCCCGAACGGGATGGTGATCACCGAGGACAGGTCGACGCTCGTCGTCGGTGAGTCGTTCGGCGGCCGGCTGACCGCGTTCACCATTGGCGCGGACGACTCGCTGAGCGATCGGCGAGTGTGGGCCGATCTCGGAGGCGGAGGACGCTTCCCCGACGGGATCTGCCTCGACGCCGAGAACTCCATCTGGATCGCGTCGCCCGGAACGAACGAGTGCCTGCGCGTGCGCGAGGGCGGCGAGATCGTCGACTCGGTGTCCACCGGCGACCGGCTCGCCATCGCGTGCATGCTCGGCGACGACGACCGTCGCACGCTGTACGTACTCACGAGCAAGGGGCTCGATCCGGAGAAGGCGCGCGCGTTGCGCACCGGCCGTCTCGAGCGAGTCCGCGTGGACGTCCCAGGCGCGGGACTGCCGTAGGAGTCCGTAGTCTCGGCGGTGTGACTGAGTACGTCGCTCCGCTTCCCAACATCCGCTTCGCGCTCGAGCACCTCGTCGATCTCGCGGCGGTGTCGAAGCTGCCGCCGTTCGCCCACGCCGACCCGGAAACGGTCTACGGATTGCTCGACGAGTTCGGTCGTTTCGTGGCCGAGGTGCTGGCACCGCTCGATCGCGGCGGCGATGTCGCGGGCGCGACCTTCGATGCCCGTTCCGGCGAGGTCGCCACTGCGCCCGGATGGAAGGACGCGTACCGCCGCTACGTCGACGCGGGGTGGGGCAGCGTGCCGTTCGAAGCCGAGCACGGAGGCGGCGGCTTCCCGTGGCTGGTCGCGACCGCGATGCAGGAGTTGCTCACGTCGGCGAACATGAGCTTCTCGCTGTGCCCGCTTCTGACGCAGAGCGCCATCGACATGTTGTCTCAGCACGGAACGGAGGAGCAGCAGGAGCGGTTTCTGCGGCCGATGGTCGCGGGGGAGTGGACGGGCACCATGAACCTGACGGAGTCGCAGGCCGGTTCCGACGTCGGGGCACTGAGGAGTCGCGCCGTTCCGTCATCGGACGGCGACGGTACATGGCGCATCTCGGGCCAGAAGATCTTCATCACCTATGGCGAGCACGACATGACGGACAACATCGTCCATCTCGTGTTGGCGCGCGTGCCCGATGCGCCGCCTGGAACGAGGGGCATCTCGTGCTTCATCGTCCCGAAACGACTCGTGAACGACGACGGCTCGCTCGGGGAGCCCAATCGCGTCCGCTGCATCGGCATCGAGCACAAGATGGGCATCCACGCGTCTCCGACGTGCACGCTCGAGTACGACGACGCGGTGGGCTATCTCATCGGCGGGCCGAACACGGGCATGCGCCTGATGTTCACGATGATGAACATCGCCCGCTTGTCCGTGGGGCTCTCCGGGCTCGCTATCGGCGAGCGCTCGTACCAGCAGGCACTCGACTACGCGATCGAACGTCGCCAGGGTCGCGCCGTCGGCGCGCCCGCAGGCGAGGACAGCCCGATCATCGAGCACGCCGATGTCCGCCGCATGCTCCTGACCATGCGCGCGCTCGTCGAGGCGATGCGTGGGCTGGTCTACGCGAACGCTGAAGCGGTCGACATCGCCCGCCATGGCGAGGACGACGATGTACGCCGGCGTGCGCAGGAGCGAGCCGATCTCCTGACGCCGATCACGAAGGCCTGGTGCACGGACATGGGCACCGAGGTCGCGTCGCTCGCGGTGCAGGTCCACGGTGGCATGGGGTACATCGAGGAGACCGGCATCGCGCAGCGATACCGAGACATCCGCATCGCCGCGATCTACGAAGGAACCAACGGCATCCAGGCCATGGATCTCGTCGGCCGGAAGCTGCCGATGCGAGCCGGCGGCGTGGTCGGCGACTTCCTCCAGGAGTTGGAGCAACTCGATCCCGGTGTCGGCGACGAATGGTCCGCTGCCGTCGCAACCCTGCGCGAAGCGACCACGTGGGTCCTCACCCACGGTGCGACCGAACCGAACGATGCGCTCGCGGCCGCGACGCCGTATCTCCGCATGTTCGGCATCGTGGCCGGCGGCTGGGTCATGGCCCGCCAGGCCGTCGCCGCGCAGAAGGTCGGACTCGACGAGAAGCTGACGACGGCCCGCTTCTATCTCACCGAACTGTTGCCGCAGGCGGCGGGGTTGCTGCCCTCGGTCACCGCCGGCAAGGACGTCCTCTTCGCGCTGACCCCCTCGCAGCTCGACACCCGCCGCTGACGGGCCTCCCCCATCCTCGAACTCTGGGTCGCCGTGGCCCCGATAGGGGCCACGGCGCACCAACATTCGTTCTCCGCAGGAAGGTCAGAGGGGGGCGTGGTCGAGGTAGCTGCGGTGGGTCAGCAGTCGGAGGAGGCGGGGGAGCGGATGGCGGGTCGACAGGAGGTGAGTAGGTGCGGCGGGCGGAAGCAGGAGCAGCTGCCGCACCTCGAACGCGATGGCGTAGAGCCGGAGCCGATCGCGGTGGTTGCGCGCCGTGAACAGCTGCGGATAGTCCTCCGCCAGCCATGACGGCACTTCTTCGTACGCCTCCGCCTTCGTCTGTGCCTCGTAGTCGTCGGCGACGTGCAAGAACGGGTACGCGAAGAGTCGCAACAGCACATCGAGCTCGAGGTCGCGTGGAGCCGGTCGGGCCCACTCGAAATCGATGAGGGCCGTCACGTCGTCGCCGTCCCACAACACGTTCTCGAACGTGAGGTCGCCGTGGATCAGGGTGCGGGCGTCGAACGGCTCGATCCTCGCTCGACAGGCAGTGACCATCGCGGCGAGGTCGTGCATGACGCCGGGCTCGACGTTGGGAAGCTTGGCGGCGCGCGCGAGCGCGTCGAGCAGCGGCGCGACCGCGTCTCGGTTCTGTCCGAAGTGCAGGAGGTGCGGCGCGTCGGGTTCGTTCACGTCTCCGAGCCCGTCGGGGATCGGCGTCGCGTGCAATGCCTGGAGCATGAATGCGAGCTGGCGGACGGCGTGTCGTCGCTGTGCAGGTGACATGGTCGGCCAGCACCGGCTGAGGACGTTGCCCGCGCTGCGCCGCGTCACGAGCCACCCGAAGCCCGTGCCGCTGCCGCAGGCGACGACCTCCGGGTACCCGACCTCGGCCGGCAGGTGCGGGCCGAGCTGCGCCTCGCGCCGCAGCCGATTACCGGCCCGGCGGTTCACCCGGACGGCGAAGTCGTCGCTGAGCCACACCTCGTTGGTGACGCTGCTCACCCTCGTGAGCGCGAGCGAAGCGTCGAGACCTGCCGCTTCGAGGGCGTGCTTCGCCCTCGCCAGGTCCAGTCCGGTTCTCGTCGTGGCACGGCTCAGCGTCATCGTCACCTGGTATCCACCCGTACGCCCATCGGACGCGCGGCACCCGGATTGAAGCTAAAACTGGTATCAAACGGGCATTTCGCTGGGGTCTACCACCCGCTCGGGCGGATTCGTTAGGGTCCGAGGATGGGCAGCAGGCGACTGGGGTCTGTCTCCGCGGCCATCGCCTTCCTCGTCGCGCTGGTCGTCGGCGCCATCGCAATCGTCGTCCCAGCAGCTCCAGCGGCAGCAGTCCCCGCGACCCCTGTCCAAGCGCCGCTGCCCAAGGCCTTCGTCCTCGTGGACGCAGACACGGGCGCTGTCATCGCCCAGCAGGACGACCGGACGGCCAGGCTGCCGGCCAGCACGATCAAGCTCATGACGGCACTGATCGCCGTCCAGCGACTGAAGCCCGGCGACGGCATACCGATCAGCCCGCTCGCCGAGGGCATGCCGGCACGGAAGATCAACGTGAAGGCCGGGCAGGTGTGGACGTTCCAGGACCTGCTCTATTCGATGATGATGGTGTCGGCCAACGATGCGGCCGTCGCGATCGCAGAGAAGATCGGCGGCGGCACCCTCGACGGCTACTTGCGCATCGCCGACGCGACGGCCGAGCGTCTGCAACTCGACGACCAACCCGTGTTCAACGACCCAGCCGGCCTCGACGACGAGTTCGCCAACAAGGGCGGCGCTCGCATATCGCCTCGTGACTTGGCGATCGTGAGCCGCGCCGTGCTGGCTCGGCCTGACCTCGTCAACGTGATCAACACGCCGCACTACGAGTTCACCGGCGGCGACGGGATCGGGCACACGCTCAACAATCACGACCTGTTTCTCGACCTGTATCCCGGCGCCAACGGATTGAAGACCGGGACCACCGATCTCGCGGGCCACACGTTCGTCGGATCCGCGACGCGCGGCGGGCGCACGATGCTCGCCATCGTCTTCGACGCTGCCGACTACTACGGGTCCGCAGGCGCGCTGCTCGACCAAGGCTTCAACACGCCGGTCGCGGCAGAGATGACACTCGACCATCTCCCACCCGTCGTCGCCGACGCGTCGCTGCCTTCTCCGGCCGCCCGCCGGGGGGAAGGCGCCGGGGGTGTGCCCGTGGCGCCGGCTGCCGCGACAGTGGGCCCGCAGTCGCGTGCGGACTCGTCCTTGGTCAACTCGCCGTTGGTCGCGATGGTCGTGTTGGTCCTCGGTCTCGCCGGCTTGGTCGTGCTGCGACGCCGGACAGTGGTTCGCCGGCGACGAGCACGCGCGTTGGCTCGCCGTCGCGCCGCCCAG
>DATAES010000056.1:0-3837 GCA_036257895.1 Acidimicrobiales bacterium | reverse complement strand
GCGAGGCCGGCGATGATCGACACGGTGACGCCGATCACCACCTCGCCCACGAACCGAGAACCACTGGGAAGATCGCCGATGTCGTCGGCGAGCCCCAACACCAATGCCAGGCCGAGCGGCATCAGCAGCACCGGCCGCGTCAACAGCACCGGTACCGAGACACCGGCGAACACGGCGATGCCGCCGAGATACGGCACCGGGCGCGACTGCACCTTGAGCGGGCCCGGCCGATCCACGATGTCGAGCCGCAACGCAGCCTTGCCGACCAACGGTGTCACCACTGTCGCGAGGACGAACGCGACGACGATCGTGAGACTCACGGCCACACGAGCACCTCTTGGACGACGCCGCTGTGCACCTCGACCGTGGCAAGACGCTGGAAGCCGCACGCGAAGTAGGCGCGCTGTGCGGCCTCGTTGTCCCGGGCCGTGACGACGTGGGCGTGTTCGATGCCGCGCCGTCGAAGCTCGTCCGTGGCGGCCGCCACCAGAGCTTGGCCGATGCCTTCCCCACGCGAGTTCGCCGAGACCGCGGTCGCCAAGATCTCTGCCCCGGGCGTGTCGGTGCGTCCGTCGACGCCGTATCGGAGCGTCTCGATCACCTTCCAGGGATGGCGCAGAACCGCCGGCGCCGCTCGCAAGCCGGCCCGCAAGCCGTCACGCAGCATGAACTCGCGGTAGAGGCGGCCGGTGTCCTCGGCGACGGCCACGAACCCGTCGACACCCTGCTGAGGGTCGACGTGCACGAGAATGAACGACTGCTCGTCGCGGGCGACGCGCTGGTACAGCCGTTCGAGGAAGCCGGTGCCGAGCACGACGAGGAAACCGATCGAGATCGATTCGGCGTGCAGGGTGGCGATCGCGCCGGCGTCGGACAACGTTCCCCGCCGGATCCGATCCGTGGCGGTCATCGAGACACTGCAACCGGCGCGTCGAGGCCGCGACGAAGCAGCAGACGCTCGTAGACACGCAATGTCGTGTCGATGCATCGCTGCTGATCGAACAAACGGCACGCACGATCGCGCGCCGCGATGGACATGCGTGCTCGAAGCCCGTGATCACCGGCGATGCGCGCGATGGCAGACCCCAGCGCGACATGGTCACCCGGCGGGACCAGCAGCCCGGTCACATCGTGTTCGACCACTTGCCGGCAACCTCGGATGTCGGTCGCGACGATCGGCAGACCCATCGCTGCCGCCTCCATGGCCGACCGCGGGAAGCCCTCACGGTGCGAGGCCAGGACGAAGATGTCCATTCCGGTGTAGAGACGATCGACATCGTCACGACCACCGAGGAAGCGCACGCCGACGGCCTCGGCCTCGTTGATCTCCTCCACGGTCAGTGCATCGCTCTTGTCGGGCTCGTCGAACCCGATGACCGCGACGCGAACGGAGTCGGACAAGGTGCGCGCCGCCGCGAACAGCTCGCGGTAGCCCTTCTCGACCACGAGCCGTCCGACCGTGCCGACGACCACTTCGCCGGCCCTGCCGGTTCCGAGCTCGCGGCGCGCCCCCGCCGTGTCCTCTGGAGTGAATCGACTCGGATCGAAGCGCTGGAGGTCGATGCCGTTGCCCAGCAGTACGAGTCGATCGTCCGGTACTCGTAGTCGACGCAACACCGTCAGATCTTCCTCGTTCTGCACCAGCTCCACGTGCGAGAACGCTGCGGCGGTGCGCTCCAACCCGTAGACGGCAGCGCGTTTCGCGAGGGGGTCCTCGGGGAGGGCATACAGGCCGTGGACGGTGTTGACGATTCCCGCCGTCCGTGCGACACGGGCGGCGATGCGGCCGTAGATCCCCGGCTTGGGATTGTGCGTGTGCACGATCGCCGGACGGCGGTGTCGAAACAGGTCGATCAATTCGCGCAAGGCTCGCGCGTCTTCGGAAAGGGCCATGGAGCGTGTGGCGTGCCGGAGGGGGATGTGCTCGATGCCACGCGCGTCCAGCGCGCTGCTGAACGGACCCGGCGCCGACGCACCTGCGACGCGGTAGCCCGCTTGCATGAGCGCCGACAGTTGCGGGCCGAGGAGCAATTCGAGAGTCATGTCCGTGGTTGCGACATGGATCACGAGCGGCGGCGCGGTCATGTGGACGCTTTCGCATAGCGCAACCGGTTCACGACCTCGCGCATGGTGTGCTCGAACGACATTCCGCCCGCTACTTTGCGCTCGAACCACACCCGTCCGTCGTTGACCTGGATCGGCGATCGAGCAAGCCGGTACACGTCGGTCTTCCCCGCCACGTTGGCGCGGGTGCCTGCGAGAGCGGCCGATCGAAAACGACACCGCACGGCCGTCTGCGCCGCGGTGGAGCCAAGCAGTGCCTTCGGGTAGGCGAAGTCCGAAGGTGCGGCGCCGAGGTTGTCGCCGATCGAACCGATCGAACGGTCGAGCTCGTCCACCACGTCGGCTTCGGGTGCGCGGTCGAGCAAGCGATGCCGGTGCGTGTGCGAGCCGATCGACACGAGGCCTGTGGAACAGGCCTCGCGCACCGCGGACCAGGTCAGCGCACGGCCGGACTCGAACGGGCGTTGCTCGTCGATGAACGAGGTCGCGAGGTACCACGTCGACGGGATCCCATGGCGCACGAGGATCGGCAACGCAACGTCGACGAGGTCCGCGGTGCCGTCATCGAATGTCACGGCGATGCGCGCACCGTCGGGCTCGCTGTCGAGTGCATCGAGTCCATCGCCGAGCGCGACGACCTTTCCCGTCGCCGCCAGCGCGGCCATCTGCTCATCGAACATCCCGGCGGGAAGATCGACGGAAGAGTGCGTGCCCGCGCCGACGCGGTGATACAGGAGGATGACGACGCCGCTTGCCGGTCGTCGAACGAGATCTGCGGCTCCGGCGACGACCTTGACGGTCGCCCGCAGACCCCGCTCAGCCGTCGACGGAATCCGGCTGCTGGACATGGTCGAGTCGATCGTCGTCGCGTGCCAGCGCCGGTTCGAGTGCAATCAGTGCGTACAGCGCGGGAAGGACCAACGAACGTTGTCGGTTCAGCAGTCCGAAGTTGGCGAAGGCCGAGAAGGTCATCGAATAGAGCAGGAGCAAAATCATGCAGTAGAGGATGAATGGATACCTTCGACATCGCTTGAACGCGAGACGAATGGAATCGAACCGGAAGACGATGAGTCCGATCACCGCCGCCGACTCGAGCGATGCGAGGAGTTGGAGTCCGCTGCGAGACTCCCACGGAAACGGGCGGAAGAGCACGGTTACGACGCCGTTGGGAACCGATATCGGACTGAGTGAGTTGGAGCCGTGCGAGAACGACGATCCGCCCTTCGACGTTCGTGCCGTCTCCTCGTCGAGCTCATCCTGGAGGGACTCGACTGACAGGTTCTGGATGCCCAGGAATTTCGCACCCGCGGTGACCGTGAAGATGACGAGCACCCCGACCGCGACCATGCCGATGGGCCGCTTCAGGATCGACCCCGCCTTGAGCCCGCCGATCCGGCCGAAGAAGTAGGGAACAGCGGCCGCGAGCGTGACCAGAGCCAGCAGGTGCGGGCGGACGGTGAAGAGCAACCATCCGCCCGCCATCAGCGGGAGGGCCCTGAGGAATTTCCCCTGGTACGCGAGCGACGTCGCCCACGCGACGGCACCGACCCCGAGCTGCATCAGTGCTTCCTTACCGAGCGACGACGGCCAGAACACGATGCTCGGGGCGAACATCAGGCAGATGAAGAAGAGGCGGCGGTTGACGAACGGCACCGCGTCCACCAGCGCCCTGTACCAGAAGTACGACCCGATGACTGCAACCAACCCGAAGATCAAGAACGCGCCAACGAGGTTCTGGCCGAACAGGAAGTACGTGACGCCGGTGATCCACTT
>DATAES010000055.1:0-7084 GCA_036257895.1 Acidimicrobiales bacterium | reverse complement strand
CCACCAGTGCCCTGTACCAGAAGTACGACCCGATGACTGCAACCAACCCGAAGATCAAGAACGCGCCAACGAGGTTCTGGCCGAACAGGAAGTACGTGACGCCGGTGATCCACTTCATGAAGTTCGTCTGCTGGAGGTCCGGGAGATCGGGTGCCTTCGGGCCGCCGGTCCACTGCGCGACCAACTTCCGGCCGAAGACGTCGAAGCGGCCGGCGTCGCCCACGCCGTCGTAGGTGTCGTTGAACGTGATGTAGCGGAAGTACGAAGCCCCGAGCTTGGCCACGACGCCGAGCAGCAGGAGGCGTGGCAGCCATGGCTCGTCCGGATGTACTCGCGCGCATCGCTGTCCGAAGGAGATCGCGGCCGCGATCCCGGCCGCAGGCACGAGCCAGATCCCGATCGCTTCGTTGCCGAGCAGTCTGGTGCCGATGATCGCCGCCGCCAAGAGCGACGCGGCGACAATGAATGCCGGCTGCCCGGATGGCACGTAGGTCGGGATCGGCCGCGACGTAGGCGTGGATGTCGCATCGCTCTGTCCGGCCGCCTGTGCCCCAGCCGCCTGTGCCCCAGCCGTCAGTGCCGCGGCGGCCTCCCGATGCGCCTCCGTCGACGGTGGTGTGGTCGTCGGCTCGGGTTCTGGCGTCTTGGACCGCGGGCGACGGTACGCCCACCACGGCGCGCCGGCCACGCTGGGGTCCACCTTCGCGAAACGAGCCATCGAGCCCGAAGGACGCGGGGTGGAGGGCGTCACTACAGACCCTTGCTCAGAGGTGGCGATTCACGACTGCGATGCCGAAGGGTGCGACGCCGGCGATGTCGAGACGGTCCGCGGCGAGCTGCGCGTCCCGCGAGTCGACGTGACCCATCTCGATCGCCCACAGCACATTGCGCGCGGACCAGGCGATGATCGTCGCGTTCGGGTCCTCGAGATACGCCGGCCCGCCGATCACCACCGTGTCGATCCCGTCGCGCGCAAACGCGTCGAGCAGCGACGGAAGGCCGTCGAGGGGCACGTCCGCAGCGCGCCCGGGAGGAATGACGTACAGGTTGGGTACCTCGTCGACCGTGGCCAGCGTGTCGCGGAAATCGGCGGGAAGCCGGCCGGCCTGCGCGTCGAGCAGCAGATCGACGAAGTTCGGATGATCGAACTCCTCTTCTGCGTGTCCGTTCGACCCGGGCATCTCTCTCGTGCGCTGGCGGGCTTCGGTCGCCACCGCAGACGCCGTCTCCTGCGCTGTCGTGGCCGCGGTCGCGACCGTCGCGCGTCCAGCTTCGTCGAGATCCGCCTCGTCGTAGTCGTACTCTTCCTCTTGGCCGGGAAGCAGCTCCGCAGGCACGGTCCTGGCGTACCAGCGTTGCCGGGGCACGGTGCCGATCAGGGCGACCTTGACACCGAGACGGGCGAGGGATCGAGCGAAGTTCGCCGCAACCGTGTCCTGGATCGAGCCCGTCGGCGAAGTCACCATCAGCGCCTTCGGCAGTTCGTCGGTCGTGATGCTCGTGGCCGCGAGCGATCGGAAGGCGCCGTCCCACGTCGAGCCTTGCGGTGCGTAGCCCTGGTGCACCCGCCGCGGGACGGCTGGCACCGTGACGAGCACCCGAGACCGCAGCGAAGAGGCCGCCGCCCGCGAATCGGTGATCGAACGATCGAACCGGTCCATGAGCACCGGGACGCCGAGGGCGAGCAACAGGCCCACGCCCAGGATCTCCAACGCGGGGACGGTGTGTGACGGCGGCGGGGGCGCCACCCGGCTTGCGGTCCGCCGCTGCACGATGTCAGAGAAGTCCGCAGGAATGGTCGCCAGGACGGTCTGCTTTCCGAAGTCGGCCTGTCGAGCTTGGATCTCGTTGAGGATGGAGTTGCGCTGGTAGAGGAGCAGAACCGTCGAGTTCGGCGTGCCCTCCGGGAGGGTCAACGGGCCCTCTGGCACCTGAGCAGGCAGAGGGACGCCGAGCGCGACAAGCTGCCCTTCGACGTCAGTCAGCTTGCGGATCAGGACGTTGACGGTCCCCCGTTGGGCGTCAGCCTGCTCGACGGCCGCGTCGAGCACCGACTGGCGACGACCGTCCTTGAAGGCCGTGGCGTACTGGTCGAGCACCGACGAGGCCAGCTCTGGTCTCGAGGCGGAAACGCTCAGCGTCATGATGTCGCCCGTCTCGTTGAGCTTGGCCGCGAACGAGACGTCGAGGGACTCGTCGTTCGGGTCGAGGTTCGCCCCTTCGAGGGCGATCGACCGAATTCTCGCAGAGAGCGCGAGGTCGGTCTGCCCTTGCAGCAGCACCGGCGGAACGTTCGCGGGGCGTTCTCCCTTCTCATCCTTGGTAGGGATGAGCACGTCGGCGCTCGTCGTGTAGCGGGCCGGAGGCGCGGTCGGGTTTCGGTTGTCGTAGAGGTAATAGCCCGCGACCAGGGGCGTGGCCAGCATGATCACGAGGGCTACGAGCCAGTGCCGTCGAAGTGAGCGGCCGACATCCTTCAGTTGCACGCGGTCAAGCCCCCTTCAAATACCCGGGTTCTCGACACCGCCGGAAGCTCCACCCAGTCAACAATTCGGTCCTGGCTAGAGTAACGCACGTCGTGGCAGGTCGAACACGCAACAACCCGGACGATCGACCCATTCGGATCCTCTGTCTCATCAAAGGTCTCGGTCGCGGCGGAGCTGAACTGCTGCTCGCGGAACAGGTGCGTGCAGACCACGACGGCCGCTTTGCCTACGAGGTTGCCTACCTGTTGCCGCACAAGGACGCCTTGGTCGCTGACATCGAGTCCCAGGGTGTCACGGCCAGGTGCCTAGGTACAGGCAGGCCCGCCGATCCGACCTGGCTCGTCCGTCTGCGGCGGCTGCTGGCCGACCAGGAGATCGACGTCGTGCATGCCCATTCGCCTGTGTCTGCGGCATTCGCTCGTGTGGTGTTGCTCACCATCCGCCGGTCGCGTCGGCCACGGATGGTGACCACCGAGCACAACCTCTGGGAGAGCCACGTCCGTCTCACCCGGCTCGCCACCTCACTCACCGCAACCGGGGACGACGCTCGTCTAGCGGTCTCCTCCGCCGTCCGGGCCTCGATGCCCGTGCGTCTGCAGGCGAGCACGGAGGTGATCCGTCATGGAATCGACGTGGAAGGGGTCGCGGCGAAGCGGGCCGAACGCGACGCGATCCGCAGAGAGCTCGGGCTCGACGGGCGCCTGGTCGTCGGCACGGTGGCGAACATGCGGGCCACGAAGGGCTGGCTCGATCTCCTCGCGGCGGCACGGCTCGTGGTCGACGAGGTCGAGGCAGCCACTTTCGTCGCCGTCGGCCAGGGCCCCATGGAGGAGGAAGTGCGCGGCCTGCACGAGCAGCTTGGCCTCGCCGACCGCTTCCGCATCCTCGGGTTCCGACCCGACGCGGTGCGAGTCATGGCCGGCTTCGACGTGTTCTGCCTCGCGTCCCACCACGAAGGCCTGCCGATCGCAGTGATGGAGGCGATGGCCATAGGTCTGCCGATCGTCGCGACCGATGTCGGTGGCTTGTCCGAGCTCGTCGTCGATGGCGTCCACGGCCGGCTCGTGCCGCCTCATCGTCCCGATCTCCTCGCCGGCGCGCTCGTCGAGCTGCTCACGGACGACGAGCGTCGCGATCGCGCGGCGGCCTCGGCGCGGTCGTCGTCCTCGTCGCTGTCTTCGGAGCACTCGATCCGACGGGTCGAGGCCATCTACGAGGCGCTCGCACGGTCGTGACGGACGCGATCGACGACCCGGACAGCGACCTCGACATCGCCCGTACCGAAGCCGAGCACTGGCGGGCGATGGCCGACGAGAAGTCCGCCGAGCTCCGCCGGCTCAAGCGTCGCCCGCTCGTGCGGGCCGCGCTCGCGCTCGATCGACGAGTCGAGCCTGGCCGGCGAGCCGTGTCCGTCCGCTGGCAGCGTTGGCGCGTGCTCGGGCGCAGGGCCTATGTGACGGCCGGCGGCGCAACCTCGGCGGCCGGTCGGGCCAAGCGGCGCGCCGCGCTGGCAGCCGAACTCGCGCACCACGCGCCGGCTTCCGACGTGCCGCGCACGGTCGCGATCGTCGAGCCGGGATCTGCGCCCTCGGAGTCTGCGTCCTCGGAGGTCACCGCCGATCTCGTCTGTTTCCTCCCTGCTTCGGTCGTGCCCCTCGAGGAAGGATGGCTGGCGCGTCTCGCGTCGGCCGTGTGCGGTGACGTCGTGGCCGCCACACCGACGCTCGTCCACCCGGATCGCACCGGTCTGGCCGTGACCGCGTACGACCTCCGCGTACGTGCCGAAGGCTTCGACATCGAACTCGACGACGAAGGCACGCCTGTCGTGTCCGCCCGTCGAGCAGGTGATGACGTCCGTCTGCGTGGCGAGCCGCACGATGTCGCCGCAGCATCGCTGCGAGGGCTCGTCGTGGATCGAAACGCGTTCGTGGCCGCCGGCGGGCTCGTCGGCGTCGAGGGCGATGCGGATGACGACGTCGCCGGCATCGACCTGTGCGCGCGATTGCAGCGTCACGGCGGGCGCGTCGTGCACGTGCCGGGTGCGGTGCTGTTCGACGACAGGCCGGTTCGGTCGCGCGCGGCGTTGTACCGCCCGGTGGAGAGGAACGCGGTTGCGTGGCGGGCGTTGATCGCTCGAGAGGGGCCGGCGTTGGCCCGTGCGGCCCGTGCGGCCCGGTCAGGCCCGCAGCATGCCCGGCGCTGGGTCATCACGACTGCCGCGCCTTCGTCGAAGATTGCCACTCGTTGGGGCGACTGGCATCTTGCCGAAGGGCTTGCCCGCGCACTCCGACGTCTCGGCGAAGACGTCGTCGTCCAGACCCACGATCGCGCCGAGTCGCTGGCAGCGCGATCGCGCGACATCCACCTCGTGCTCCGCGGTCTCGCACCCGTTCAACGAACGAGCGGTCAGAGGCACGTGCTCTGGGTGATCAGCCATCCGGAGTCGCTGGCCGTCGAGGACTGTGACGACGCGGACCTCGTGCTCGTCGCTTCGACTCGTTTCGCAGAGCACTTGCGCATCCGCACGTCGACGCGGGTCGAGGTGTTCCTCCAAGCGACTGACGCCGAACGGTTCCGGCCCGGTCCCCCAGATCCTGCCCACCGACATCCCGTGACTGTCGTCGCCAAGACGCGAGGCGTGATGCGCCCGATCGTCCGCGACGCGCTCGCCGCCGGGATTCGTCCTGCGATCTACGGTGGCGGCTGGCGCGGGCTCGTCGACCCCACCCTCGTCGTGGCCGACCATGTCGACAACGACCGGCTCGCTGTGGTGTACCGGTCCGCCGGCGTGGTGCTGAACGACCACTGGGGCACGATGCGCGCGTGGGGCTTCGTGTCCAACCGGATCTTCGACGTGCTCGCCTGCGGCACGCCGATCATCTCGGATCACCTGCCCGAGATCGAGGAACTGCTCGACGGCGCGGTCCCGACGTACACGTCATCGGCTGAACTCGGCGAACTCGTGCGAGAGGCGTTGGAGGACGCAACGGGCGCACGCGAGGTCGCAGCGCTCGGACGGGCCACGGTGCTCGGTCAGCACACCTTCGACCACCGAGCGCGCCAGCTGCTCACCCTCGTCGACGAGCACGGGATGGGCGAACGGGGGGGCTGAATCCAGGCTGCCTCGCGCGTTCTGTATCTTCGCGAGTTGCTGCACCGGCTGAGCCGTGCGGCACCTCGTGCGATCCGTGAGAGTTTGTCCGTCGTGCAAGGGTTTAGGCGATTCGTGCTGGTCGGAACGGACAAACGAAACGGAGGAACCGACAACCGATGACCGATGGTCCGCAGTCGACCGGCGGGGGCGAGGACTTCGACGATCTCGGGGCGGCGCCGACCCTGCCGGCGTCCGAACCGTCCAAACGCGCGGAGCGCAGCACGTCCCGTTCGGGGCGCATGTCATCGCTGCGCCGGCCGAGCCGCAAGATGGTGATCTTCCTCGTCGTCGTCGTGGCGCTGGCGCTCGTACCGGTCGTGGCCTCGACCTTGAAGAAGACGCCACGGAACATGGTCGGCATCAGCTACGGCGGTGGCCCGCTCGAATCGGCGCACTTCCAACGCGTCGTGCAGCCCGGTAGCAAACTGTTCTTCAACGGGTTCCTCGACCCCTTGTACCTGTATCCCGCCGACACGCAGAACTACATCGTGTCGAAGACCGTCGGTCAGGGAGCGGTCACCCAACCCGACTCGATCATCTCGCCGTCGAAGGACCGCGTGCAGATCGAGTACCAGATCGCCGTGTACTTCCGGCTCAACATCGATCGGCTGCGGGCGTTCCACGAATCACTCGGCTTGCAGTACTCGGCCTACACCGCCGGCGGATGGAAGCGGCTCATCACCGACACCTTCCGGCAGCAGCTCGAGAACGCGCTGCAGGAGGAGACCCGGAAGTACGACGTCGCCGACCTCTACGGCAACGCCGACGTCCTCACCACGATCCAGGACGCGGTCCAAAAGAAGCTGAGCGACCGCCTGATCGCCTCCCTCGGCCAGGCGTACTTCTGTGGCCCGACCTACGAACCGGGTCATGACTGCGGCTCGCCGCAGTTCAACATCAAGAAGATCGACATCCCGCCCGACGTGGTGAAGGCCTATCAGGACAACCGGACGTCGCAGATCCAGATCGCGACCTCGCAGAACACAGTCGCGCAACGCCAGGCCGAGGCCCAGGCCATCGAAGCGCTCAACGCCGGGTTGTCGCAGGCCGGCATGCCGTACGTCCTGCTCCGGGCGATCGAGTCCGGCAACATCAGCTTTTGGGTGCTGCCGAGCGACGCCGGCGTGTCGCTGCAAGTACCGCAGAACGGCGGCGCACCCACGGCGCCGACGACGACGCCACCGGCACCGCCGGCGAGCGATTCGTCGTCATCGAGCAGCTCGTCAGCCTCATCCGGTGGGAACTGAGCCCGTCGGAGCGCCCGGCTGCAGCCGTTATTGTGTCCGCGCAGGGGGTTTCCACCGATGGAATACGTGATGGTCCCGGTTCCGGACGAGTTCGTGGTCGACGTGATGCAGTACGTAGCGCGACTCGTTGCCCGGGCCTCCGTCGTGCCTTGGACCAAAGAAGCCGTCGAGGAATTCTTCGACGAGCTCGACGAGAC
>DATAES010000054.1:0-17653 GCA_036257895.1 Acidimicrobiales bacterium | reverse complement strand
CGTCGTGATGGCAGTGGAGAAGATGCCGGCGAGCGTTTCGCCGCTGAGCTGGAGCTTGTCCACGCCGCTCAAGTTGTAGGACACCGTGATCGGCGCGCCCGCGGTGGGGAAGTACAAGACCGTTCCGCCTTGGTACTTCGGCTTGTCGGCGTCGGCGATGGTGCTATCCGTGCCCGCGTACTGCACGACCTTGTTTTGGAGGTCCGTCTTGCCGGCGCCCGAGCCGCTCTTCGTGTACGTCACCGCCACGCTGGGCGCCGTCGTCTTGAACTGTGTGATCCCCTTCTGGTTGAACGCGTCCTGGAAGGACGATCCGGAGCCATTGAGCGTGCCCGAGAGCGACTTGTAGTCGATGTTGGCGCCCTGGGGCGCGGACGACGAAGACGAGGCACTCGTCGTCGTCTTGTCGTCGTTGCTGCACGCCGCACCCAGGAGGGCGAAAACCAAGACGATTGCGACGAGCCCGGCGGAACGCTTGCGTGTCAGCAAGTTGAACTCTCCTTGGAAATCGTTCGTATCGCGCGCAACCTAGGAAGAGGAAGTTGACGACGAGCACCCCAAAGGTGAACGCAAGACGAACTCGCGGCGAACTTCAGCTTGACGGCCGGCGGGCCGGCATGGCGCGCTTCAGGGCGGCGACGTGCGAGCCTCGTCGTCGGTTCCGAGACCGCTGTGAAGGAGGAATGGTGCCGGAGATCAGGCGGGCGTTCTCCGAGGAGCTCGAACGCTTGCACCTCGACGTGGTGCGCCTCGGCGTCCTTGCGCTCGAGGCGATCCACCGTGGCAGTGAGGCGCTCATCGCCTTCGACCTCGGCGCGGTCGACGACTGCATCGCCCACGACGGAGAGCTCGATCGGCTGACCGACAACATCGAAGAGCGCATCTATCTGCTGCTCGCTACACAGGCACCGGTCGCATCCGACCTGCGGGTCATGGTCACGATGCTCCGCGCCGTTCACGAGCTCGAGCGCATCGGCGATTACATGGTCAACGTCGCCAAGGCGACCCGCCGGCTGCAGCCCGAACCGCTCGAGCCCCGGATACTCGGGATCCTCGACCAGATGCAGCGCCAGGCATCGGCGCAACTCGAGCTCGCGCTCGACGCGTTCGCACAGCGGGACCCCTCACAGGGATCCGATCTGCCGGCCATGGACGACGTGATGGACGAACTCACCCGGGAGTTGTTCCGAACAATCTTCGCGATGAGCGCCGATCACGATGAAGCGATCCAGCGCGCGGTCCAGCTGGCGCTCGTCGGCCGGTACTACGAGCGGGTCGCCGACCACGCGGTCAACGTGGGCGAACGAGTCGACTACATGGTGACCGGCCACTTCCACGAGCACCCCGTCGCCGACTCCTGATCCCCTGGCGGGCGGCAGCCAGGGGATCAGGTGTCAGGCGATTGCTTCGAGGTCGGCGCTGACCATCGCCGCGCCGCGGCACAGCACATTCGCGATCACTTCCGGACGGACGCGGGCGATCGAGCAGTCCAGCGCAGCCGCGAGGTGGCCGGCGAGCGAATCGCGGATGCGCCCGAGGCGCGCCGAGAGCTCGGGGACAGGCTGTTCGGAGGCCAGGTAGCCGAGCACGTCGTGCACCTCTTCGAGTCGCCACCGTCCTTCGAGGAGGGCCTCGTCGGAACTCGAACCGCGCAGGAGGTCGACGGCTTCGCCGAGGCGCAAGCAGGTGGGCCGCAACGTCGTCCGCAGGCGGACGGTCTCGGCCTCCATCGTGCTCGTCGGGATGGTCAAGTCATCTCCTGGCACTGCGTATGCAGCGACACCGACGCGGTGCACGATGAGCGTACGAATGAAGGCCTGTGGGCAACCAGTGGGTGAACGCTGTGGATTTCCTGGGGAAACCCGCGTCAGGTGACGTCACTCCGTTCGCCCAGCACGTCACGGTCGACATCTTGCCGGGTTGCGGGCTCGTCGTCGAAGTCGAGTTCAGGGAGCCGTAAGACCAGCGCGCCCGACCGCACGGCGAGCACTGCGGCAGCGACGGCGATGCCGATGGCGACGGCGGTGGACGTGCGATCGAGCCAGAACGGGAGGTCGGTCGGGAGCACCGGATGCACCAGCGTGGCGATGCGCATGATCGCCCATCCCGCGAGAGCGGCGAGCGACGCGAGGATCGCGATCACGCCGAACGGCTTGCGATGCAACACGAGGCCGACGATCGCGGCGAGCACCGCGAACGACGGAAGGACGATCTCGAGCGGATTCGGTCCCGCGGCGGACGGAATGCTGCGATACGCAACGATCCCGGTCTGCAACGCGGCAACCGACGCGATGAGCACCGCGATCGCGGCGACGAACGTCGAGCGTCCCTTGCCGAGGAAGATCGTGACCGCACACGCGAGCACGCCGGCCGCGATCCACGGGATGACGCTCTCCTGCTTCTCCCACACGAGTTGGCCGTCAGCTTCGACGGGCTTGTTGTCGACGGTGAGCGAGACCTTCCATGGGTTGAACTGCGGCAGGACCTGGCCACGCGTCCCGCCCGGCGGATCGTCCGGCGACATCCAGTGGATGCGGTGGTCGTGCCACGCGTACTCGCCCCCGGTTGCGACTTGCTTCCACTGCGGGGGGTTGTCGAGTTCGGTGTCGTTCGTGACGTTCGACGGCGCGGGGTTCGTGCCGTAGCGGTTGGCATTCAGGTAGGTCGCGGGAGAGAGTTGGTTCTCCTCGACCACACCGTCGGGTCGCACGTGCAACCACGGGCCCCCGGCGTAGCCCTTGACGATGACGTCGTGACCCGGTTGGACCTTCAACGACAGGAAGCCGTCGCCTCCGACGACCTTCAGGCTGACCGCGTCGGTCGGTGGGTCGATGCGGGTGACGGTCGACTCGAAGTCGCCCGGCTTCGCCGGGTCAGCATGCGCTGGGTTGGCGAGGACGAGGAGGGCCAACAGCGCGAGCAGCGCGCTGCGAACGGCCAAGCGCGCAATTCGCATTGGTGGTGAAGCTAGCGGGCCTACGCGGCCCGCAGGCCGCGCTGCAGGCGCGGCCCGGCGGAGGGAATCGCCGACCGGGTCAGCAGCCAGAGCGCGCCGACGCCCAACAGGTCGAGGATGTGCTGCGCCTCACCTGCTGCCGGCGCATGGCCGGTCACGATGTCGAAGGTCGCGGTCGCCACCATCGCTCCGGCCAGGGCCAACGCGAACGGGAGCAGCCCCGCAGCCCGCCTCGGCTGCCACGCGGCGACCAGGAGCCCCACCGCGAGCGCGGCCTCCCACGAGCCGAGCTCGTGCGCGGCGTGCACCGACGCGTTGCGGCTGGCTCCCAGCAACGCAGGCACCGCCAGGACGAGCTCTGTGAGCGCGACCCACAACAGGAGATAACGGGCCCACTCGCGACCAGGCTTCGGGGCGCTGGTCATGAGGATCGGCGCGCTCAGGTCGGGCACCGCCTCCGCGGGTCGGATGCGGAGCCGGCGATCGAGCTGCTCGACCGAACCGGCGAATGCGGCGCACCCGACGCAGCGCACGATGTGGGCGTCGATCATCGAACGCTCGAGTGAGGTGGCCTCGCCGTCCGCAGCCGCGGAGATCGCCTCCCTGATTTCGTCACACTGCATGTAGTGGTAGTCGTCGGAGGGGGTCGAAAGTTCCCGATGCCTGCTGGGTGTCGGGGGTGGGCAAGGATGGCGCATGCCCGGCGTTGCCGACGACCTGACCGCGCTGGCCCTCGCGGCCCGCGACGGCGATCGGGTCGCGCTGGCGGCGTTCGTGCGGGCCAGCCAGGCGGAGGTGTGGCGACTGTGCGCCCACCTCACCGATCGTGACGCGGCGGACGACGTCACGCAGGACGCATACATGCGGGCGCTCTCTGCGCTGCGTTCATTCCGCGGTGACTCGTCGGCGCGGACGTGGTTGTTGTCGATCGCCCACCGCGCGTGCGCGGACCACGTCCGCAGGGTGCAGCGCCGCCGGCGGTTACTCGGCGCGCTGCACGACCGCCGGCCGTCCGCCGTGGCGCCTGCGCTCGACGGTGTCGTCGAGCTCGACGTCCTCCTCTCGACGCTCGATCCCGATCGCCGCACCGCGTTCGTCCTCACCCAGTTGCTCGGCCTGGAGTACCAGGACGCGGCCGAGGTCGTCGACGTCCCCGTCGGCACGATCCGCTCGCGGGTCGCCCGGGCCCGCACCCAGCTCATCGAGCAGTGGGGCGACGCCTCGACCGCCCTCCTCTGAGCGAATGTTGGTGCGCCGTGGCCCCTATGGGGGCCACGGCGACCCGGAGTTCGGACGGGTGAGGGCGGCGGCCGCGTGAGATAAGAACGCCGCATGCCACGACTGCGCCAAGTACCCCGGTCCGAGGCCACACCCTCGGTCGAAGCCATGTACCACTTCCTCTTCGGGCCGGATCGCGATCCGGTCGTCGAGCCCGGAACCGCGAGTGGAACGCCGGGCGACTGGTGGACGGTGTTCGCGCTCGTGCCCGCGGTGTTCGATCACGCCGTCGCGGGCCTGGCTGTGTACCGCGGCTCGACGGACGTCCTCGACGAGAAGCTGCGTGAGCTCGGCCAGTGCCGCGCCGGATGGGCACGTGGCAGCCAGTTCGTGTTCTCGCAGCACTGCAAGGCGATGCGTTCAGCGGGCTTCACGGAGGAACAGGTGCAGGCGATCCCGTTCGGTCCAGGTGCGTCGTGCTGGTCGCCGATCGAGCGGGCGGTGCTCGCGTATACCGACTGTCTCGTCTACGACGGCGGGCGCGTGCCCGATTCGGTCTTCGACGCGCTGAAGGCTGAGCTCACGGACGAGCAGATCCTCTATCTCACCTACATCACCGCGCTGTACGACATGCATGCGGTGATGAGCAAGGCGCTGCGCGTCGAGTTCGACAACCGCGACGAGCCGATCGTCGAGATCGGCGGTGGCTTGTTGAAGCTCAGTCACGCCGAACGCGACGACTGACTCCTACCTGCGAACGGCGAGCGACAGCGCGAAGTCGCCGGCCGCGTCCGTCCACCAACGCTCGACGTCGAAGCCCGCAGCCTGCAACTCTGCCTCGACACCTTCGCGCCGGAACTTCGCGCTGATCTCCGTGCGAACTTCCTCGCCCTTGTCGAACGACACAGTCAGATCGAGATCGTTGATGCGGACGTCGTGAACGCGATCGGACCGCAACCGCATCTCGATCCACTCCTCGTCGTCGTTCCAGACCGCGACGTGCTCGAAGCGATCGAGCACGAAGTCGGCATCGAGTGAGCGGTTGATCACTGCGAGCACGTTCCGGTTGAAGGCCGCCGTGATGCCGGCAGCGTCGTCGTAGGCCGAGACCAGTCGCTCGCGGTCCTTCACCAGGTCTGTGCCGAGGAGCAGGTGCTCGCCCTCGAACAGGCCACCGGCCAGGTCGTTGAGGAACTTGGCTCGCTCGGCCGGCGCGAGATTGCCGATCGTGCCACCGAGGAAGGCGACGAGACGCGAGCCCTGGTGATCGTCACCGGGCAGCAAGGACAGGTGGCGCTCGAAATCGCCCACGACGCCGTGTATCGACACACCTGGGTACGCGGCCGCGATGCTCGCGCCGGCGTCGCGCAAGGTCGCCTCGCTGCAGTCGAACGGTGCGAAGGTCCGCAGCGTCCCCGCGTCGCGCAGGGCGTCGAGGAGCAGCCGTGTCTTGGTCGACGTGCCACTTCCGAGTTCGACGAGCGCGGTTGCGCCACTCACCGCCGCGATCTCACCGGCGCGAGCTTCGAGGATCTCGCGTTCTCGTCGCGTCGGGTAGTACTCCGGCAGCCTCGTGATGTCGTCGAACAACCTCGAACCGGTCTCGTCGTAGAACCACTTCGGCGGAAGCGTCTTCGGCGACATCGTGAGCCCGTCGCGCACGTCGTCGCGCAGCGCGCGATCCATGTCCGCCTCGTCGAGATGGACGTCGATCGTGATCGTTGCGGTCATGTGAGTACTCCGGTCTCGAGGGTCGTTCGGGTCGCGACTACGACGGAGCCGTCGGCCACTTCGGTCCAGTCCGGTTCGTCGTCGAACGGCTCGGACGCGACGATGACGACGCCCGGGCCGGGGTTCGAGTGCGTGAACAACGAGTCTCCGCACGCGGTTGCGACGACGGTCTCACCGTCGGTCAGGCACAGATTGAGGCGTGACGCCGGTGCGATGTCGAGGACGTCGCGCACGACGGCGGCAATGGCGTCGGGCGGGCACAGGCCCGTGTCGATGCGATCGAGCACGAGACCGAACAGCACCTCGCTGTCGGTCGCGCCTAGGAGTTGCGCGATGCGTTCGTCGCTCAATGAACGCCGAAGTCGGACCGCGACCTCGCCAGGAAATCCCTGGACACGTCCGTTGTGCGCGAAGAGCCACCGCCCGTTGCTGTACGGCGCGGTGCACGACTCATCGACTGGCAGTCCGGGAGAAGCGTTGCGAACTGCGGCCAAGATCGCGCCGCTCGTGACCACCCCCGCGAGGCTGGCGAAGCTGTCGTCCGCCCACATCGGGGTCGTCGTGCGGTACCGCGCCGGTTCGACGCGTAGCTCGGGCTCGTACCAACCGGCGCCGAAGCCGTCCGCGTTGATGCGCCCGTGCCGCTGATGACGAGGCGAATAGGCCTGGGTCACCAACGCGTAGGGCGGCGCGAGCAGCACCGACTCGAGGGTCACGCGCGGCCCGAGATAGGCGAAGAGGCGACACATGTCAGCCGCTATCCCGCGTCACGAGCGCACCTGAACCCACCGAAGATCTGGCGCCGAATCGGGTAGTCCCAGTTGCGAAACGTCGGCCTCAGCACCGTTTCGTGCGTGGCCCACGAGCCACCGCGCAACACCTTGTAGTCCGAGCCGAAGAAGACCTCGGAGTATTCGCGGTACGGATGCGCCTCGAAGCCGGGCCACGGCTCGAAGTCCGATTGCGTCCATTCCCAGACCTGGCCGACGCCTTCGAGGGCCCCGGCGCGGTGCGCAGCTTCCCACTCGTGTTCGGTCGGCAGTCGCAGTCCTGCCCAACGCGCGTACGCAGCCGCTTCGTACCAGCAGACGTGTTCGACCGCTTCGCCGGGACGCACATCGCCTCGCGAACCGAAGCGCGTCACCGACCAGTCGTTGCCGCCTTCGTTCGTCCAGAACAGCGGCGCCATTGCATGCTCCGTCTGACGCCACGTCCATCCGTCGCGGGTCCACAGGCGGGGGTCGTCGTACCCAGCCGCGGCGATGAACTCGAGGTAGTCGCGGTTGCGCACGGGTGAAAGGTCGATGCGGAACGGCGCGAGGTCCACCTCGTGGCCGGGACGTTCGTTGTCGTACGCCCAGAGGTCGTCGCAGCTCCCGATGACGACGCGACCGAGGTCGAGGTCGAGGGCACCGTCCGCCAGCGACCCTTCCGGCGTGTCCGCGTGCTCGTACCCGACGCCGGACAGCTGGATCGTCGCCAACATCGTCTCGTCGTGTTGGTGCTCGTGTTGCACGACCATCCGGTGGATGAACGAGGTGTCGTCCACCAGCTCCAACGCGCGGTCGCGAACGACGGCGATGTACGAACGCGCCTCGTCGGGCGAGAGCAGCGGCAACGCCGGCCGCCCCGCGCGGGGGTGGCGGAAGGCGTCGTAGAGGTCGTCGATGTCGGGCCGGATCGCGTCGCCGCCGAGTGAGCGAACGAGCCAGATCTCCTCGTAGTTGCCGACGTGGGCGAGATCCCAGACGAGTGGGGACATCAACGTCGAGTGCTGGGCGCGCAGGAAGTCGTCGTCGAGCGGCGCGAGCAGGTCGAGTGTGCGTTGCCGGCCTGCTTCCAGTGCCGTCGAGATGTCGACCGTTAGCTCCACGCCGGCACCTCCCCGTTCGACAGCAGCCGGCGCCGGTCGGAACCCTCGAGCAGCAGGGCCGCGCAGAGCTCGACGGCACGGGGCCAACATTCGTCCCCCAAGGCGTCGATGGTGCGGATCTCGAACCAGCCCCGTGGCCGTACGGGAGGGAACAACGTTGTCAGATGCTCGGCGAGGTCGGCCTGGGTCGGCCAGCCGAGGGGATGGCCGCGCTGCAGCCAATCGGCGAACGTCATGCCGTCGAGGACGGCGACGCAGTCGTCAGGGTCGATCCGGATGAACATGACGCGCGCGTCGAGCGCGTACGTCGCCCACGCGCTCGAGGGCTCGTCGCCCCGGACGGGCGCGGCGCGGGTGACGTCGATGCCCGACCAGACATCCATGCGGTTCGGCGAGGGAGCGTTGAAGAACCGAGCGAGCAGTGGGGCCGCGAGCGAGGCGGCGCGCCAAGCGTCCGACGGATCACCGTCGACGTCGACGTTCACTTGCAGTGACGCGGAGTTGCACATCATCGTGCGCCCATGGGGTCCGAGTGAGTCGAAGTAGGTCTCCATGGCTCGGTAGCGCCCTACGTCGACGACACGCTCGGGTGGTCGAACCCGATCGAGTCCCGCGCCTTCGAGCGCGATGTCTGCTTCGGCGAGCGCGTCGCGCAACACGCGCATGTCGGTGCGGGTGGCGTCGATGGCGTCGGCGACAGTCGGCTGCGGTGAGGAGCTGAGCTCGACCTGACCGCCTGGTTCGACGGTGATGCGGCCGTGACACGGCAACTCGGGGACAGCGCGCAGCACCGGCGCGAGATCACAGGGAGTCACGCGGCGACGACGGTCGTGTTGGTGATAGGTGAGCCATTCCAGCTCGAGCCCGATCCGAGGACTCTCGGCGGGCGGGTGAACGGCCCGATCACGGACGAAGGTCAGCGCGTCGCCCGCGGTCAGGCACCGCGAGGGCGACGGCACGACGGACTACCGATGTCCGAAGTGTGCCGCCACCCAGCTGAGGTTGCGGACCGGTGCCAGCCACATGTAGTTGCTGCCGCCCACTCTCGTAGTCCTCGTCATCACGGCCTCCTTCGCTTCGGCCGCCAGTGGGACAGGCGGCGCGCCGGGGGTTCGACAGGGGTTGTCCGGCGAAACTACCCCGGTGTTACGAAAACCGACCGCTATCCGGATGTGTTCGCGATGAATGCCGCGACGACCTGTGCCAGCTCCGGTCCCCGGTCCTCCTGCAGAAAGTGGCCACCACCTTCGATGGTCGTGTGCGGTCGACCTTGTGTTCCGGGGATCTGCTCCTTCAAAACCCGGTCAGCGCCACCCGTGATCGGGTCCTGGTCGCTGAAGGCGCACAGGAACGGCTTGTCGAATTTTTGAAGGGTCTCCCAGGCCGTGCGGTTGGCGGGCGCAGCAGGGTCGTCCGGTGAGGTCGGCACCAGCAGGGGGAATTGACGTGCGCCCTCCTTGTACGTGTCGTCAGGGAACGGGGCGTCGTAGGCAGCGATGGTCGCATCGTCGAGCTCGGTGCGGCAGCCGCCCTTCACGATCCCGCCGACATGGAAGTCGGGCGTCTCCTGGCTGTACTGCTGCCACGCGAGAAAAGCCTTGCCGGGATGGCGATCGCCGGTCGGCAGGAAGGTGTTAGCCGCGACCACCCGCGCGAACTGGTCGGGGTGCTCGCCTACCAGTCGGAGTCCGATGAGCCCTCCCCAGTCCTGCCCGACGAGCGTGAGACGGCTGAGGGCGAGCTTGTCGAACAGGGCCTCCCGCATCCACTCCACGTGGCGCGCGTACGTGTACTCGCTACGAGGTGTCGGCTTGTCCGATCGACCGAACCCGACGAGGTCAGGAGCGATGCACCGGTACCCCGCGTCGACCAGGATCGGGATCATCTTGCGGTACAGGTAGCTCCACGACGGCTCGCCGTGCATGAGCAACACGGTGTCGCCGCTCGTCTTGTCGCCCGCGTCCACGTAGTGGACCCGGAGGGCGTCGTCACTGCCGTCACCGGCGGCGACGTCGACGTAGTTCGGCTCGAACGGGTAGCCGGGCAGATCGGCGAACCGGTCATCGGGGGTGCGCAGGAAGTCCACGTCCGCGACGCTGTCACACCCCCGTCTTACGATCCAAGAGATGGTGGAGCCCGACGACAGCAACGGCCGAGTGCGAGCCGGCCCGGGAAGCGCCAGCGTCGGGCCAGGAGGCATGCGGAGGCAGGAGCGGAGCGACGCCCGGAGCATGGAGCAGGTTGGTCGTGTGATCGGTACGGAGGACGCCACGCCGCTCGAGTTCTGGGTGGGCGTACAGGAGGGTGCGTACCTGCAGCTCGACGATGTCGTGGCACTCGATCGCGTGCTCCCCGACGGCGAGATCGTGCGGGTCTACGGCGTCGTGTCCCAGGTGCGGGCCCGCCACGACGGGCTGCGCTTCGACAGTGATGTCTTCCTCGTTGCCCAGGGCGTGCTTCCGGCTGAGGTGAGCGAGGCGGCCCAGGTGCAGGCCACGCGGTTCGAGCCCGAGATCTTCGTTCCGCCTCGCCCCGGCGACGTCGTGCAGCGCGCGACCGGGGCTGAACGCGATCGTGCGCTCGGCTTCGACGAGGTCGCCCGGCGCCTCCCGGCCGGACTGTCGCGTGACGGCGAGCCGATGTTCATCGACGTCGACTTCCTCGACGGCACGAAGGGCGCGCACGTCAACATCTCGGGTGTCTCGGGAGTGGCGACCAAGACGACCTATGCCACGTTCCTGCTGTACGGACTCTTCCACTCGGCGGTGCTCGGCCCTGAGGCGGTCAACACGAAGGCGCTCGTGTTCAACGTCAAGGGCGAAGACCTGCTGTTCCTCGACCACCGAAACTCCGCGCTCGCTCCTGAGCAGGGCGAGCGTTACCGCGCGATCGGCCTCCCGGCCGAACCCTTCGCCAGTGTGGGCGTGTGGGCGCCGCCACGGCGCGACGGTGCCGGCGACGGCGTAGCCGCGCCAGATGTCGCGGCCCGGTCGCTCGGTGTCCGGAGCTTCTTCTGGACCATCCACGATTTCTGCGAGCAGGGCTTGTTGCCGTTCCTGTTCGCCGACGCGGAGGACGACCGCCAGCAGTACACGATGGTCGTCCACAACGTCACCGCGGAGCTGCAACGAGCGGCGCGCGACGACGGCGATCCGGTGAGTGGCACCGTGGCGTTCGACGGCACGGTCGTGCGTTCGTTCGACCAACTCGTCGAGGTCATCAGTGATCGTGTACTCAGCCAGGACGGCGAGCTCGGGCCGTGGGCGGGGCGCGCCATCACGGGCGGAACCGCCAACGCGTTCCTCCGTCGGCTGCACGGCGCCACCCGACATCTCCGTCACCTCGTGCGCGCCGATGTGGCGCGTCCGAATCAGCACGCGGTCGCGTTCGACCATCAAGTGACGGTCGTAGACATCCACAACCTCAACGACCGCGCCCAACGCTTCGTCGTGGGTGTGCTGTTGCGGCGCGCGTTCGACGCCAAGGAGCGGGCCGGCTCGGCGCGCCCGTTGCAAGTCATCGTGCTCGACGAGCTCAACAAGTACGCGCCCCGCGAGGGTTCGAGTCCGATCAAGGAGATCCTGCTTGACGTCGCCGAGCGGGGACGTTCGCTCGGCATCGTGCTGATCGGATGCCAGCAGACGGCGAGTGAGGTCGAACGGCGCGTCGTGGCCAACTCGGCAGTGCGGGTTGTCGGCCGGCTCGACCCCGCTGAGGCGGGCCGCGGCGAGTACGGCTTCCTCCCTCCGGTGCAACGACAGCGCGCCACGATCGTCAAGCCGGGCACCATGATCGTCAGTCAACCGATGTTGCCGGTCCCCGTCGTGGTCGAGTTCCCGTTCCCGGCGTGGGCCACCCGCTCGTCGGAAGCGGGCCTCAATCCGGCTGCAGTCGCGGCGTCGGTGCCCGACGATCCACTGGAGGGGCTTCCGCGATGAAGTTCCTCCACACCGCGGACTGGCATGTCGGCCGGACGATCCGTGGTCAGTCCCGCGCGAGTGAGCACGAGGCAGTCCTGGCCGAGTTGGCTTCGATCGCACGCGAGCACGAAGTCGACGCGGTGCTCGTCTGCGGCGACGTGTTCGACATGGCGGCACCGACGCCCGAATCGGAACGCATCGTCTACCGGGCGCTCCTCGACCTCGCGGCTTCCGACACGCGGGTGGTCGTCATCGCGGGCAACCACGACAGCGACCGTCGATGGCAGGCGGTGCAGCCCCTGCTCGAACTCGGCGCAGTGATCACCCGACCGGTGTTCGCCGATCCCGACACGTCCGTGGTCGAGGTTCCCAGCCGCGACGGAAGTGAGGTCATGCTGGTGGCCGCGCTGCCCTTCCTGTCGCAACGATGGGTCGTGAGAGCCGAGCAGTTGATGAGCGGCGAGGCGTCCGAGTCGGTGCAGCTCTACGAGGAGCGGTATCGCAAGCTGTGCAACTGGTTGTGCGCGCGCTTCCGGCCCGACGCTGTCAACGTCATCGCCGCGCACGCGTTCGTGCACGGGTCCGACCCATCCGGTTCGGAGCGCGCGGCTCATCTGAGCGCGGCCTACGGCGTGCCTGCCACGGTCTTCCCCGCTGCCGCGCACTATGTCGCGCTCGGTCATCTCCACCGACCTCAGCAGATCCCGGGTCCGTGTCCCATCCGGTACTGCGGGTCACCTCTGCAACTCGACTTCGGTGAGGCGGGCCAGGGCAAGGTGGCGCTCGTCGTCGAGGCATCGGCGGGCTCGCCGGCGCGGGTGACCGAGGTGCCGCTGACGGCTGGGCGCCCCTTATCGATCGTGGAGGGATCGCTCGCCGAGTTGCGCGGTCGGGCGGTCGATCCCGACGCTTACGTTCGCGTACACGTGAAGGAGAAGGTGCGCCTCGGGTTGGCGGACGAGGTGCGCGAGCTGTTCCCCAACGCGGTCGACGTGGTGCTCGACGGCTCATCCGATGTGCGGTCGTCGGCCGACATAGAGACGCGGGCCGGGCGTTCGCCCCGGGAGTTGTTCGGTGCCTATCTCGAGAGTGCGGGCGTGGAGGACGACGCTCTCACCGCGCTCTTCGACGAGGTCTACGAGGAGATCTCCGCATGAGGCCGGTCCGGCTCGACTTCGAGGGGTTCACCGCGTTTCGTGAGCCGACGACGGTCGACTTCGAGGGCGCCGACCTGTTCGCGCTGACCGGACCGACTGGCAGCGGCAAGACATCCGTCCTCGATGCCGTCGTATTCGCGCTCTACGGCACGGTGCCGCGACTCGATCGGCGTGAGGTCGCGCCGATCATCTCCCAGGGCATGGCCGAGGCGCGGGTGCGGCTCGACTTCACGATGGGCAACGGCGAGTACACGGCGACGCGCGTGGTCAGGCGGACGAAGACGGGCGCCAACACCGCCGAAGCGAGGCTCGAGTGCTCGGGCGAAGTGCTGGCCGGCAACGCGGACGAGCTGACGGCGACGGTCGGGGAGTTGCTCGGCCTCTCCTACGAGCACTTCACGAAATGCGTCGTGCTGCCGCAGGGCGAGTTCGCCCGCTTCCTCCACGACAAGCCGAGGGACCGTCAGGACCTCCTGGTCACCCTGCTCGACCTCGGTGTGTACGGCCGCATGGCCGAGCTCGCCGGACGCAGGTCCGCCGATGCCAAGTCACAGGCCGCCGTGCTCGCAGGTCGCCTCAGTGATCTGGCCGGCGCGACGCCCGAAGCGATCGCCGCCGCCGAAGCACGGGTCGAATGTCTTTCTTTGCTCGTCGCCGAACTCGACGCGGCGGTGCCCGAGCTCGACGCGTTGAACGACGAAGTTGCTGAGGCGAAGGCGGACGCGGGACGGCTGGCAACAGAGGCGACGCGACTCAGCGCGATCGCCCTCCCCGATGGGCTCGACGAGCTACACGATCGACTGACCGTTGCCGCGGCTCGAGTGGCTGATGCCGATGCGGAGATGCAGGTTGCCGAGGCGGCGGCGGTATCGGCGGAGGCAGCGGCTGCAGCCTTGCCGGATCCTTCACATCTGATCCTGGTGCGCGAAGCGCACGATCTGCGGACGGCGCTACTCGAGCGGCATGCGAAGGACGACGTGGTCCTCGCCGAGCGACGGTCCGACCAGGTCGCGACGAGTAACGCGCTGCTAGCAGCCGAGCGTGGGCTCGCGGAGGCGCGTGAGGCAGAAGCGGCCGCCGCGGCGGCTCACCGCGCGCACGCTGTCCGCGCCGATCTCGTCGTCGGCGAACCGTGCCCGGTCTGCCTTCAAGAAGTCGGGAGCCTGCCCGAGACGGCGGCGGCGCCGGCGCTCGAGACCACCAAACGGCGCCGGGACAAAGCCGAGCGTGAGCACCGCGGTGCGCTCGACGCCCACTCAGCGGCCCAGCAGGCGACGACCGCGGCCGCGACGACGGTGGCACAGGTCGCGTCGCAACTCGAGGAGGTCGAACGCAAACTCGACGGCGAACCAGCGCGTGACGCGGTCGTTGCCTCGCTGGAGCGCGTGGACGCCGCTCGTAGCGAGCGCGACAGGGCCGCGCAAGAGGCCGACGCAGCGCGGCGCGCGCTCCGTGAGGCGACCGTCGCCCGAGAGGCGCGCATCCTCGAAGAGCGTGAAGCTCGCCACGAGTACGACGTGGCCCGTGACGCCGTGGCCGCACTCGGCCCGCCTGCTCGGCTCGGACGTGACGTATCGCTGGTCGACGAGTGGTACTCGTTGGTCCGATGGGCGAGCGCGGAGGCAGATGAGCGCCGAGCGAAGGCTGAGGAGTTGGCCGGCAAGGCCGCGTCTGTCGCGCAGCGCGTCGACGAGCGCGTCGCAGACCTGGTCGACCGCTGCCGTACACAGGGTGTCGGCGTTCGTCGGGGCGACGAACCCGGCGGTGCAGCGCGGCAGGCGCTCGGGCAAGCGTCGGCCGATCATGACCAGCTGCGCGAGCAGGCAACTGCAGCCGAGAAGCTGCGCGTGCAGCTGGGAACAGTCGAATCCCGTCGCGACGTTGCTCGTTCGTTGGCGACGCATCTGGATGCTCGCCACTTCGAGAAGTGGGTGCTCGACGAGGCGCTGACGGCGCTGGCCGAAGGCGCAACCGAGGTGCTCGGCACGCTGTCCGGTGGCCAGTACGCACTGCGGGTCGACAAGAAGAGCGGCGGATTCGTCGTCGTCGACCACCGCAACGCCGGCGAGGTGCGAAGTGCGCGCACCCTTTCGGGCGGCGAGACGTTTCTCGCCTCGCTCGCGCTCGCGCTCGCGCTCGCTGACCGCATCGCGGTGCTCGCTGCGAACGGTGTCGCCCGGCTCGAGTCGATCTTCCTCGATGAAGGCTTCGGCACGCTCGATGCCGACACGCTCGACGTAGTGACGAGCGCCATCGAAGAACTGGGCGCGTCCGGTCGGCTCGTGGGTGTCGTCAGCCATGTGGCCGATCTCGCGGAGCGGTTGCCGGTCCGGTTCGAGGTCACTCGCACAGGCAATGCCTCGACGATCGTCCGGGTGGACCGGTGAACGAGCGCGTGATGCATCGCATCGCCATCGACGCGTGGGACCCGGGCTACGGCATCGGTGCCGCGGATCCGAGCGCGCTCGTCCCGAGCGACGTCCCGACCGACACCGACGTCGAGGTGCCGTTGCGCGACTGGACCCCACAGCGCCCGGAGGTCCCCTCGTGGGATGCCGTGATCTTCGTGGACGGCGTGCAGCGCATCGACGCACGGGCCTGGGTAACTGGCGACGACGGCATCACTCGTCACGGCCTTTGCGCGAGCGTCGCCGCCGGTGCCGTGCGGTGCGACGGTGTCGCCGAAGTGCTCGACGTCGTCGTCGATCGCATCCTCGCAGCGCCGGCCGAAGGCGCCGATCATGTCGTGACGAGGCACGGCACCTGGCGTCACACCAGCGTTGCCGACGACGAGATCGAGGTACTCGAACGAGCGGTGGCGCGCACGCGTGGCGAGGCCGAGGCCGCTCTTTCGGCTCGGGTGGCCGTAGGGGGCGAGCAGCTCGTCGTCGACGGTCCCTTGAGTCAGCACCGCCATCTCGGCGGCGCGCTCGGCTACATCAAGACACTCCAGCGCGGCTACGGGCCACCGGACGTGCTGCGCGTGGCCGGCACGCTCGACCCCGGCGAGCGCACGCCGGTGTTCGTGGTCGGCGAGAGCGTGGCGCGCTGGTCGTGGTACCTGCGATTGCCCGGGCCGATCGTGCACCCCCTGGCCGGTGTGGTGCGGTGTGAGGCCGCAACGGATCTGCCGCTGACAGCGGCTGTCCAACTCGCCGATCGATCGGCGTGCTCCTTGCCGCGCTTCGCGTCCGCGGTGCACAAGGACACCCGGGCGCCGCAGAATCTGTATCCGATCGCCGGGCTCGAGCGGACGCTCCGCAACCGCTTGGGCGATCAAGGCCTGTTGTTGCGCGGGTTGCGGCTGGCCGTGTCGAACGCCGCCTGACCGAAGCTGGCAGCGACGGCCCGAGCAAGAAACCGGTAGAAACGCGCATGGCTTCATCTTCCTTGCATGGTCGCACCGCCCTCGTGACCGGCGGCGGGCGTGGGATCGGCCGAGCGATCTCCCTCGCCTTGGCGGAGGACGGCGCGGACGTGGCAGTCAACTACCGGCGCGACAAGGACGCCGCCGAAGAGACGGTTGCTGCCATCGAAGCGATGGACAGGCGTGCGGTGGCGGTGCCGGGTTCACTCGAAGTGCTCGACGAAGTCCAGGCGGTCGCGTCAGCGGCGATCGACGCGCTCGGACCGGTCGACATCCTCGTGAACAACGCGGGCATCGCATCGCGCGGGAACTCGGTCGCCGACACGGATCCGGAGGAAGTGCTGCGGCTCCTGCGCACCCATGCCATCGGCCCCCACTGGCTGTCCGCCGCCGTGCTTCCCGCGATGCGCACCCGTCCTCGCGGCGACATCGTGTTCATCTCGTCGGCCGCGACCCGCCGCTATGCCGCCAACGGCGCGCCGTACAACATGGGCAAGTCCGCGATGGAGGCTCTGGCGCTCACGCTCGCGAAGGAGGAGCGGGCGAACGGGATCCACGTCAACATCGTCGCCCCCGGCCTTGTGCGCACCGAGATGGGGCGTCGACTCGTGCGGGCGTGGGGCCAGGACATCGAGACCATGGATCCGGCGATGCCCTTCGGCCGCGTGTGCCGGCCCGAGGACGTCGCCGCCGTGGTGCGGTGGCTGGTGTCGGACACGGCGAGTTACTTGACCGGCGAGCGGATCTACGTCGACGCGGGCGGGCCGTGACGCGTCGCGGCCGATCCGGCAGCGCCCCCGGTAGCCTTGGACACGATGTCTGACACCATCACCGAGCCGATCATCACGGTCACGGACGAGGCACTCGCCAAGATCCTCGAACTTCGTGCGGCCGAGGACGACCCTGACGGCCTCGGCCTGCGCATCGAGGTGACCGGTGTGCGCGGTGCCGATTTCACCTATGACCTGTCGTTCGAGCCGCTCGAGGAACGGGCCGAGGACGACGTCCTCCAGGACGAGAGGGGCCTGCCGGTCGTCGTGCCCGCGGAGAGTGTCGACAACTTGCTGGGCGCGACGCTCGATCTGCCGTCGAACGTGGACCAGGGCGGCCTCGTGCTGCGCAATCCCAACCGGCCGTCGATGCCCCGCCTCGGGGATCCGATCGAGTTGTCCGGCACGACCGAGGAGAAGGTTCGGCAACTGCTCGACCAGCAGGTCAACCCGGCCATCGCCGCACATGGCGGCTACGCGTCAGTGGTCAAGGTCGAGGAGAGCAGCGCGTACATCACGATGGGCGGCGGTTGCCAGGGCTGCGCGATGTCGGCGATGACACTCCGGGAGGGAATCGAGTCAGCGATCCTCTCCGCGATTCCCGAGATCACCGAGGTTGTCGACACCACCGACCATTCGGTCGGCGAGAACCCGTACTACT
>DATAES010000053.1:0-2440 GCA_036257895.1 Acidimicrobiales bacterium | reverse complement strand
GGGTAGCCGGGACAGTCGGCCATCATCGTCCCCGGGACAATGGCCTCCATGAGCACTGCTCCGACGTTCGCGTCGATCGCGTGCACAGATGGCACGTGGTCGGTTTCCCATCGGCCGAGCGCGGCGACCTCCGCCGCGATGCGTTGTCGGTCGGGACATACCTTCAGTACCGCGGCACGCCCGTCGACCATGACGCAACGGATGACGACGGACATGCTCCCTCGAGGGATGACCTCGCGGAACTCGACTCGCCACCGCTGTGCAAGGTCGAGCAGAACCGATGGCAGCTCGTCCAACCACGATTCGACGTCGTTGCCGTAGCGCGCGACCAGGCGCGTTCGCAGTCCGGTATCGAAGTCGGGCAGCAACGATCTCTCCACGGTGACCGCACAAGCATGGGCGCCGCGCTCGGCCGCGCGCCATGATCGGTGGATGATCGTTGTGTCAGCCGAGTCGCTGCCGCTGACCGCAGGGCCCGAGCTGTTGGCTGCGCTCGGCGGTCGCGCCGGGGTCGGGATGATCGTCGACGGTCTCTACGACCGTCTCGAGCGCGATCCGGAGCTCGCCCGTCTGTTCCGAAGCCGCCGGTCGGGTGAACGGGATCGTCTCAAGGAGTTCTTCGAGACACTCTTCGGGGGCGAGGCACGCGGCGTACGAGATGTCGGCATGCAGCGCCGCCACATCCATCGGCTGATCAGTGCGGACGAGGCCGCCCGGTGGCTCGCCCACTTCAGTGCGGCCATGGCCGAAGCCGGCGTCGACGACGGAGCGCAGGTCGAGGTGATGCACCTGCTGCAACCCGCGGCCGCCCGTCTGCTGAACGCCGGGGCACCCAAGGACGTGCTCAAGACGGCACTGGCGTCGGCGGGAAAGGGCGATGTGGATGCCGTCGCCGCGCTCGTCAAGGAACATCCGCGGCTGATCGATCAGCGGGGGGGCGACGGTGCCACGCTGCTGTGGACGGCCGGCTGGCGCGGACGGATGCCGCTCGTTCGGTGGCTCGTTGCCCGCGGCGCGGACATCGAGATCCCGGGCTCGGCCGTCCATGTGACCCAGGTGATGGTTTCGCCGTACTGCATCGCGGTGCGATCACGCCGCGGAGAGGTGGCGCAGTATCTGCTCGATCACGGGGCGCAGGTGGACGTGTTCACTGCGGCGTTTCTGGATGAGCTGGACGTGCTTCGCGGTCACATTGCGGCGGGGCTCGCGAACGCTCAGTCTCCGTACGAGGACTTCCATCGCGTCACGCCGCTGCACCATGCGGTGGACGGGGGAGCTGTCGCGGCCGCGACGCTGCTGCTCGACAGCGGAGCCGAGGTGGACGATTCCGGGGGACGGCTCCTGACCTCTGCTGCGAGGCAGGGCTCGATCGAGCTGGTGCGCTTGCTCCTGGACCATGGTGCCGAGGCCGTGAAGGTGGAAAGCCTCGGACCGCTGGGAACCGATCGGACGATCGGGGAGCTGCTCGTTGCCGGGGGGTTCGACCTGAACGTTCCCATTCGCGATCAGGAGACACCGCTGACGATGGCGTGTCGTGCGGACAAGGGCGAGCATGTCGAAACTGTCGCCGCCCTGCTCGACCTCGGCGCTGACCCGAACGCGCCGAACGCGAAGGGACGGACGCCACTGGTGATCGCGACAGGTGCTGGATTCACCGACAGTGTCGCGCTGCTGCGTGCCGCAGGAGCGCGCTGAGAAGCGTTCCTTCAGCGTGCTGCTAGCCGTGAACCTCGACGGTCGACGCGAGCGGCGTGTCCGCCGATGACGTTCCGACTCGAAGCGTCGCGGTCCCCGAGGACGGGACCCACCCGTGCGTTCCTTCGTCCCAGTGCTGGAATGCTCGATCAGCAAGAGTCAACGTGACCGTCTGCGAGGCGCCCGGGTCCAGCGTCACCTTGGCGAACCCCTGCAGCGTCGGTGACGGCTCGCCGGCGGACAGCGGCGCGGCGACGTACACCTGCACGATCTCGCTCCCGTGCGCGTACCGGTGTTCGTGACGCGCGCCGTGACCGTCACCGGCTCACCGGCGCGGACGTCGACAGGTGTCTGGAGGTCGTCGACCGCGAAGGTCGTGTACGAGAGCCCGAACCCGAATGGGAACAGCGGCGCGATGCCATGGGCGAGGTAGTGGCGGTAGCCGACCTCGAGGCCCTCGCTGTAGTCGGCGGTTCCGTTGACGCCCGGGTACTGCTCGGTCGCCGCCGTCGGCAAGTCCGACTCGTCGGCCGGAAAGGTGATCGGCAGCCGCCCGCCGGGTTCGGCGTCCCCGAACAGGACGCGCGCCGTGACGGTGCCGTCCTCCTGGCCCGGGTACCAGCCGAGCACGACGGCGCTCACTCGATCGAGCCATGGCATGAGGACGGGCGCGCCGGCGTGGACGACGACGACGGTGTGCGGGTTCGCGGCCGCGACGGCCTCGACGAACGCGTCTTGTTCGTCG
>DATAES010000052.1:0-1574 GCA_036257895.1 Acidimicrobiales bacterium | reverse complement strand
CCGACGACGGAGGCTTCGTGACCGAGCTCGCGCAGCATGCGATCGGCAGGGCCCTTGAGTGCGGCGCCGGCCACGATCGGCGAGATGGCGACGGTACGCGAGCGTGCCCCGCGCACTGCCTCTCGTATCCCGGGCACCGCCAGCACCGGAGCGATCGACACCAACGGGTTGGAGGGCGCGATCACCACGAGGTCGCCGTCTTCGATGGCCTCGAGGACGCCGGGCGCGGGGCGGGCGCGGTCGGCTCCGTCGAACCGCAACCCCGTGACGGCAACGGCGTGCTGCCGGCCGACGAAGTAGTCCTGAAAGCCGATCTCGCCCTCGCTCGCGACTGTCACCATCGTCCGCAACGGGTCGTCGGTGGCGGGCAACAGCGTCACTGCGAGACCCCATGACTCCGCGATCTCCGCGGTCACCGTCGACAGCCGTGCACCTTCCGACAAGCGGCCGGTGCGATAGAGGTGGGTTCCGAGGTCACGATCACCGAGCCGGAACCATGCGGGCCCGCCGTAGTGCTCGACCATGTCCATCGCTTTCCACGTCTCGTCGCGCAGGCCCCAACCCGTTTCGGGGTTGATCGCACCGGCGAGGGTGTATGTGACGGTGTCGATGTCGGGGGAGATGTGCAGGCCGTGCAGCACGGTGTCGTCGCCGACGTTGACGACAGCGGTCACCGTTGACGGCTCGATCACCTGCACGAGTCCGCTCAGGAAGCGGGCGGCACCGACGCCGCCTGCGAGCACTGTTGTCAAAGGCGCAGCTCACCCTTCAACAGCGCGAGGTCGGCGTCGACCATCGTCTTCACCAACTCGGGGAAGGCGACCTTCGGCTTCCAGCCGAGGGTTGCGCGCGCCTTGCTCGAGTCGCCCACGAGCAGATCGACCTCCGCGGGGCGGAAGAAGCGTTCGTCCTGCACGACGTACTGCTCGTAGTCGAGGCCCACGTGCGAGAAGGCCAGCTCGCAGAACTCACGGACCGAGTGCGTCTCGTCCGTCGAGATCACGTAGTTGTCGCACTCCGGTTGCTGCAGCATCAGCCACATGGCCTCGACGTAGTCGCCGGCGAAGCCCCAGTCGCGCTGACCCTCGAGGTTCCCCATGCGCAGCTCGTCCGCTTGACCGAGCGCGATGCGAGCGACCCCGTGGCTGATCTTGCGAGTGGAGAATTCCAGGCCGCGCCGCGGCGACTCGTGGTTGAACAAGATGCCGCTCGTCGCGTGCAGTCCGTACGACTCGCGGTAGTTCACGGTGATCCAGTGGCCGTAGACCTTTGCCACGCCATAGGGCGACCGCGGATAGAAAGGCGTCGTCTCGGTCTGCGGCACCTCGAGCACCTTGCCGAACATCTCACTCGAGCTGGCCTGATAGAAGCGAACGTCCGGATCGACGATACGAATGGCATCGAGGATCCTCGTCACGCCGAGTGCGGTGGTCTCGCCGGTGAACACCGGTTGCGACCACGACGTCTGCACGAACGATTGCGCGGCAAGGTTGTAAACCTCGGTTGGCCGGTGCTCGCGCAAGATGCTGAGCATCGAGATCTCGTCGAGCAAGTCGCCGGCCACGAACTCGACG
>DATAES010000051.1:0-9841 GCA_036257895.1 Acidimicrobiales bacterium | reverse complement strand
GTGGGCGAGGGGGGACTTGAACCCCCACGTCCTTGCGGACACAGGAACCTGAATCCTGCGCGTCTGCCAATTCCGCCACTCGCCCGAGTGACAAGTCGGCCACGATACCAACCCCTTGATCCGGGGTCGCCTCCACGGTTGTGAGCCGCTCACCCCAATGCGGGCGAGTCGGTGCCTGCGTCAGGCTCCAACCGATGCCGTCGGCGTGAAGCGGACGGGAAGGCGCTTGATGCCACCGACGAGCGGAATGCCCATCGACTCCAGCGGAACCGGCTCACCCGTCACCTCGATGTCGGGAAGCCGGGTCAGGAGCTGACGGAATGCGACGGAGACCTCTCGACGCGCCAAGTGGGCACCGAGGCAGAAGTGCGGACCGGGCCCGCCGAAACCGACATGTGGATTCGGGTCGCGAAGCACGTCGAACTTCTCGGGATCGACGAACACGCGGGGGTCACGGTTTGCCACGCCGTAGAGCAGGACCACTTTGTCACCCTTGGAGAAGTCGTGGCCCGAGATGGTCACGTCCGTAGTGGCTGTCCGGCGCATGAAGGTGACCGGCGAAGCGACCCGAACGATCTCCTCCACCGCGGTGGGCGTAACTCTGTCGAGGTCTTCTTGCCAGATCCGCCGTTGCTCGGGGTTCTGCGACAACAGATGCATGCCGTGGCTGATCGCGGTGCGCGTGGTGTCGTTGCCCGCTACGGCCAGGAGGATGAAGAAAGGCGCGATCTCGTTCGGGGCGAGCATGTCTTCGCCGAGATCGTTGTGGACCAGTTTGGAGGTGAGGTCGTCCGTCGGGTTCGAGCGACGTTGTTCGGCGAGGTCGTTCATGAGTGTGGTGAGGCTGATCCCGGCTTCGAAGATCGCATTCATCGGGTCGCCGTCGCCCAGGAACTCGGGGTCGCCGGCGCCGAGAATGACGTTCGTCGCCTTCAACACCGTGTCGAACTCGCTTCGCGGGATTCCCATCATGTCGCAGATGATCAACAGCGGGAACGGTTGCGACATGACCTTGACCAGGTCGACATCGCCCTGTTCGCAAAAGCCGTCGATGACCTCGGTGCAGATCGTCTCGACCGAGTCGAGGACGTTCTGGAGCTGGCGCGGTGTGAACGAGCGGGCGACGATGCCGCGTTGGCGAGCGTGCCGCGGGTCGTCCATGTTGATGAAGGAGCCGAAGAAGTCGAGGGCCTCTGCGGGCAAGTCGGGAATCGACACCGCACCCTGTCCGGAGCAGAACTCCTTCGGCCGCTTGCTGATCTCGACGACATCGGCGTAGCGCGTCGCGACCTGGAAATGCTCGGTCTCGCCGCTCATGAGATTTTCGAACGACACCGAGGTGAACGGCCCGGCCTCGCGTAGTTCGATGAACTCGGCCATCCTCGCGTCGAGCGGTTGACGCCAGAAGTCGGGCTCGATCAGGCGTGCTCCGGTGGTGGTGGTCACAGCGAGATCGTAGATGCGACGGTCACTGCGTCCGCCACGGGCGGAGATGACGTGGCGACCGACACGTGCGTGACAAGTCGGTCACGACACCGACCCGCATACAGTGTCGCCCCGTGGGTTTGTCGGGGTTCGAGCGGCGTCTCGAGCGCATGGTCGAAGGCGTGTTCGCCCGTGCTTTCCGGAGTGGACTGCGACCCGTCGAGGTCGGCCGGCGCCTCGTCCGTGAGATGGACGACAGCCGATCCGTCGACGTCCGCGGACGGACTGTGGTCCCCAACCACTTCACGGTGCAGCTGAGTGCGGAGGACAACGAGCACTTCGCCGAGATCCACGACACGTTGCTGCGCGAGTTGTGCGATGCCGCTCGGGAGCATGCACGAGACGAGGGGTACACCTTCCTCGGTCCCGTCGAAGTCGACCTCGTCGAGGACGAGCGGATGCACACCGGCGCCTTCCAGATCGAAGCCCGCATGCGAGAAGGTGCCGGCGGCAGCGGCGCGGGCAGCCTCGTGCTTCCGACTGGCGAGCGAGTCGTGTTGGGCGAGCAGGTCATCAGCGTGGGACGGATGCCGGAGTCGAACATCGTCCTCGCCGATCCCAACGTCAGCCGCACGCATGCGGAGATCCGGCCGCGGGGAACCGGTTACGTCGTCGTCGATCTCGACTCGACGAACGGCACCAAGATCAACGGGATACGCGTGCACGAACAAGTACTCAACGACGGGGACGAGCTGTCGTTCGGCAACACCCGCATGCGTTTCGAAGCGAGCTGAGTTCGCGGCGTCACAGGGCGCGCGTAGGCTCGCCGCCGATGTCCGAGCAGGTTCTCAACATCCTCAAGTTGTGCCTGCTCGCGCTGATCTATCTCTTCCTCCTGCGGGTCGTAAGGGCCGTGTGGGCGGAGGTGGCGTCGCCGAAGCCAGCCGAGGTGGGCGGCCGGAGAGGTCGCCGACGGGGCGGGGCGAACGCTCCAGCGACGGCGCCCGCCCCGCCACGCGGTCGACGCTCACGCGGTGCAGCAACCGAGCTCGTCGCCGTCGAACCAGCTGCGAGTGCGGGCCGGCGCTATCCGCTCGGCGACGAGATCACCGTCGGACGAGCCGCTGGTTGCCAGGTGACCGTCGACGACACGTACGTGTCGCAACTCCATGCCCGCGTGTTCACTCGTGACGGACAACTCCTGGTCGAAGACCTCGGGTCGACGAACGGCACGTATCTGAATCGGGCGAAGGTGGCAGGCCCCATGGTCATGCAGAAGGGCGACCGTCTGCAGGTCGGCAACACCGTGCTCGAGGTCCGTTAGATGGCAGCCCATCTCCGGTGGGGCGCGGCCACCGACGTAGGCAGGGTCCGGTCCGCCAACGAGGACGCCAGCCTCGTCAACGACCTCGTGTTCGCTGTGGCGGACGGCATGGGTGGTCACCGAGGCGGCGCAGTCGCCAGCCAGACTGCGGTCGACTCACTCGGAGCCAGCTTCGTCGAACCGTCGAGCGATGCGCTCGTCGCAGCCGCCCGAGAAGCCAACGAGGTGGTCTTCGAACGCGCCAACGGCGATCCCGAGTTGCGGGGCATGGGAACGACGCTCGTCGCCATCGCTCCTGTCGACGACGACGATCTCGTGGCCTGGGTTCATGTCGGTGACTCGCGCATCTACCTCTTCCGAGATGGCGAGCTCGACCAACTCACGGAGGACCACAGCCTCGTCGAGCAATGGGTCCGCGAGGGAACGATCTCTCCGGAGGAAGCGCGGTCACACCCTCAGCGCAACATCCTCACCCGCGCGCTCGGCATCGGCGCCGAGGTGGGCATCGACGCGGGCACCGTTATCCCGTATGCGGGCGACCGCTTCGTGCTGTGCAGCGACGGACTGTTCAACGAGGTCGACGAACCTCGCATCGAGTCCATCTTGCGACGTCTGGCCGATCCGCAGGAGGCGAGCCACGAGCTCGTACGGCAAGCGATCGACAACGGCGGACGCGACAACATCACGGTCATCGTCGTGGACGTCGTCGACGATGACGACGCAGCGATGACTGCGGCGGCGGCGGTGAGCACGGGCACGGTCGAGGGGCACGCAGAGAAGAAGGCGACCGCAACAGCGTCGAAGGCCAATCGTCGAGAGCTGAAACAGGAGAAGCGCCGCGCCCGCCCCCGCCGGGTGACCTGGCGCGTCGTGCTGTTCTCGTTGCTCTTCGTCGCCATCCTCGCCGGCGCCGCCGCCGCCATCGGCTACCAGGCTCGCCACACGTATTTCGTCGGGTTCAACGGCGACGCTGTCGTCATCTTCAAGGGAAAGCCGGGCGGCGTGCTGTGGTTCGACCCCACGGTCGAGCGCGACGCCGGCCTGACCCGGGCGCAGATACCGGTGTCGGAGATCGACCGGATCACCGACGGTCAGGAAGAGAACAGCCTCGCCGATGCAGAGGCGTACGTGCAGACCATCCGCGACCGCACGACGACGACCACCACGACGACAACGACAACCACGACGACAACGACGATCCCCACGGTGCCGACAGTGGCCGCGACCTCGACCGCATGATCGCAGTCCTCCGAAGGCGTACGGAGCTCGGACTGATCCTGCTCGCCGCGGTGATCGTGGGCGGCGCATACACGCTCGCCAGCCTCGGCCGTACGTCGTCGATCCCGGCGAACATCGGACCGTTCCTCGGCATCATCCTCGCGTTGTTCGTCGCGGCACACATCGCCACGCGCAAGCTGGCGCCCGGCGCGGACGGCTTGGTGCTGCCGATCGCTGCGCTGCTGAACGGCATCGGCTACGTGATGATCGCTCGTCTCGACGAGGCGAGTCGCAACCCCCAAGGACTGGCCGCCGCTCAGGCCGGTTGGACGGTCATCGGCATCGGCGCCTTCATCGCCACGCTGATCGTCGTACGCCGGGCGCGTGATCTGCAGCGTTACCGCTACACGTTCTTGCTCGTCGGCCTGCTGCTGTTGATGGCACCGCTCGCACCAGTCATCGGTCGAGAGGTCAACGGTGCTCGCATCTGGGCGTACATCGGTCCGATCAACTTCCAGCCCGGCGAGTTCGCCAAGGTGGTGCTCGCCATTTTCTTCGCGTCGTACCTCGTCGAAAAGCGAGAGCTGCTCGGCATGGCGACATGGCCCCGCTTTCGTCCGGTCTTACCGGATCTCAAGCACCTTGGTCCCGTGCTCGTGGCGTGGGTCGTCTCGATCGTCATCATGACGCTGGAGAAGGATCTCGGATCGTCGCTCCTGTTCTTCGCGCTCTTCATGCTCCTGGTGTGGGTCGCGACCGGACGAGCCGCGTACGTCGTCGTCGGCGCGCTCCTGTTCGCGGCTGCTGCGTTGTTCACCTACAAGACCTTCGGCCACGTGCAGGAGCGCGTCGACATCTGGCTCGATCCGTGGAAGGACTACACCGGCTCGGGGTTCCAAGTCGCGCAGTCATGGTTCGCGATGGCTTGGGGCGGCGTTGCCGGTACCGGACTCGGGCTCGGAAACCCCAACCAGATCCCGGTCGTGACCACCGACTTCGTCTTCGCCGCCATCGGCGAAGAGCTCGGGCTGCTCGGCGCGTCCGCGGTCATCTTCTGCTTCATCCTGCTCGTCGGGTGCGGCCTGCGCATCGCAGTGCGAGCAGAGCCGCCGTTCGAGAAGCTGCTCGCCGCGGGACTCACGATCCTGCTCGGCGTGCAGTCGTTCATCATCATGGCGGGCGTCACCCGGCTGCTGCCGTTGACCGGTGTGACGTTGCCGTTCGTCTCGTACGGCGGATCATCGCTCGTCGCCAACTACGTGCTTCTGGCACTGCTCGTTCGCATCTCCGACGACACTGCGAGACGCATCGGTGAAGTCTCGGCCGACGGCAAAGCTGCTGCCGACCCGATCGACGCAACGAGAGTGTCATGAATCGCCAGTTGCGACGCCTCGGCTTGGGCTTGATCATCTGTTACGTCGGTCTGTTTGCGATGATCAACTACGTCCAGGTCTGGCACGCTCCGGCACTGAACGACAACCCACTCAACAGCCGGAAGATCGTTCGCGACTTCGATCGTCCGCGAGGACAGATCATCTCCGCCGACGGCGCGGTGCTCGCGAAGTCGGTGCCGTCGGCGCCGGGTGATCCGTTTGCTTTCCAGCGGCAGTATCCCGAGGGCGACCTGTTCGGCCACGTCACCGGCTACATCAACATCAACTTCGGGGCCACCGGTGTCGAGCAGCAGTACAACGACCAGTTGAGCGGACAGACGGTGTCACAGGAGTACGAGACGCTCCGCGATCTGTTCGTCGACCGCGATCACACCGGCGACGTCACGTTGACGTTGCGCAAGGACCTGCAGCAGTCAGCGCGCGAGCAACTCGGCGAACGCCAGGGCTCGATCGTGGTGATGGACCCGCGCGACGGATCGATCCTGGCGTTGTGGAGCTATCCCTCGTATGACCCGAATCTGCTCGCGAGTCATGATGCCGCCTCGGCGCAAGCGGCCAAGACCTTGCTCGACGCGAGTCCGGATCAGCCACTGCGCGGGCGGACGTGGCAGGAGATCTTCTTTCCCGGATCCACGTTCAAGGTCGTCACGGGATCCACCGGTCTCGAGACAGGCCAGGTGACGCCGGACAACCCGGTCTTCCCGCCGGAGAGCGCGTACAAGCCGCCGGACGGCGCGCCGATCCAGAACTTCGGTGGCGAAGTGTGCGGCGGCGCTTTGTTCGAGATCCTGCGAGTGTCGTGCAACTCCGCCTTCGCGCAGATGGGGGCCGAGGTCATCGGTCAACAGAACATGGAAGCGGGGGCTCGATCCTTCGGGTTCAACGAGAAGCCGCCGATCGACCTCCCGGCTGCAGCGCCATCTGTGTTCGGCGACACGGAACACTCGAAGGCACTCCTCGGTCAGGCATCGATCGGCCAGCGCACGACGAAGGCGACACCGCTCGAGATGGCGCTCGTCACCGCCGGCGTGGCCAACGGCGGGATCATCATGTCGCCCCACGTGATGAACGAGATACGGGACGACAATGGGAAGGTGATCGACACGTTCGATCCGAGCCCGTGGCGCACGGCAGTGAATCCCCAAGCGGCTACAACCATGCGTCAGGCGATGATCGGCGTCGTGCAGGGGGGCACCGGCACGGCTGCGCGGATCCGGGGGGTCGAGGTCGGCGGCAAGACCGGCACGGCGGAGCTCGACGACGCCGGATCGCAGTCCGAGGCGTGGTTCACGTGCTTCGCGGGCCCTCCCGGGGGCCCTCCGCAGGTGGTCGTGACCGTGCTCGTCGAGAACCAACCCGGGGCCAGTGAAGGAACGGGCGGCCGGGTCGCAGCACCGATCGCCGCGCAACTCGTGCAGCAAGCACTCGCCGTCCAGTAGGTCGGGGGGTAACGAAGGGCGGTCCGCGCCGTCAGTACGCTTCAGCCAGTCATGACCCAGCAAACGGTGTTCAACGGTCGCTACGAGCTGCATCGCCGCCTCGCGCGCGGGGGGATGGCCGAGGTCTTCCTTGCTCGTGACCAGCTGCTCGATCGTCCGGTTGCGGTCAAGGTCCTCTTCCCCGAATTCGCGGCCGACCCGTCGTTCGTCGAGCGGTTTCGGCGAGAGGCCCAGAGCGCTGCGAACCTCAACCACCCCAACATCGTTTCGGTCTACGACTGGGGTCAGGAGGCAGGGACGTACTTCATCGTCATGGAGTACGTCGACGGGCGCAGCCTCGCGACCATCCTCGGTACGGAAGGCCCACTGCATCCTCAGCGTGCCGCCGAGGTGACATCGGACATCGCGGCCGCGCTCGGATTCGCGCACAGGAACGGGGTCATCCATCGTGACGTGAAGCCCGGCAACGTCCTCATCTCGCCGCAAGGCCAGGTCAAGGTGGCCGACTTCGGCATCGCGCGGGCGATGGGCGCGGGCACCGAGGAAAACCTGACTCAGGCCGGGTCGGTGATGGGAACGGCCACGTACTTCTCACCCGAGCAGGCACAGGGCAAGCCGCTCGATCCGCGAAGCGATCTCTACTCGCTCGGCGTGGTGCTGTACGAGGCGCTCACGGGCAGGCCTCCATTCTCGGGTGACAGTCCGGTCGCGATCGCATACAAGCACGTACAAGAGCAGCCGACTCCGCCGCGCCAACTGAACGTCGACGTGCCCGGGGATCTCGACGCGATCGACATGAAGCTGCTGGCGAAGAATCCTGGAAACCGCTACGCGTCCGCGGAGGATCTTCGCGCCGATCTTCTCCGCTTCCGGGAAGGTCAGCCAGTGCTCGCGGGTGCGATGGGGGCCACGCAGGCAGTCGCGGCGACGAGAGTCGTGCCGGCGTACGACAGCACGACTGCGGTGCCAGTGCAGGATTTGCAGCCGGCCGAGGCGAAGAAGCGCTCGTGGCCGTTCATCGTCGTGCTGATCCTCTTGCTGCTGCTGCTCGCCGCGCTGATCTACGGACTGTCCCGGCTGCTCGGCGACGGCTCGAACACCGACACGGTCTCGTTGCAGGTACCCGCCGGCTGCTGTGTGGGCAAACCCGAGGCGCAGGCGCGCGCCACGCTCGAGGCCCAAGGCTTCACGGTCACGGAAGAACTGCAGAAGAACGACCTCATCACGCAAGGCTCGGTCGTGAACGTGGACCCGTCGGAAGGCTCGAGCATCGATGTCACCAAGGGCCAAAAAGGCAGCGCCAAACTGATCGTCAGCAGCGGCGCCAACACGGTGAAGATGCCCAACGTCGTCGGCTCGCAGCTCGACCAGGCGACCAACACGTTGAAGGCGGACGGGTTCACCAACATCACGTCACAGCAAGCACCCTCCGATGATCCCAACGTGCAGGTGGGAGAGGTCACCCAGCAGAACCCGGGTGCAGGCTCCGATGTCCCCAAGGATCAAGCGATCGCGCTGACCGTGTCCTCGGGCAAGACGAAGGTGAGCGTTCCCGACGTGTCAGGCAAGAGTCCCGCCGAAGCCGGCGGGACCCTCGGCAACGCGGGCCTCACCGTCAGCAAGACGCAGAACGAGGAGTCCGAGACGATTCCCAGCGGACAGGTCACGCGAACGGACCCGACGGCGGGAACACAAGTCGAAAAGGGCTCGGGCGTGACCGTGTTCGTGTCCTCCGGCCCGGCTCAGGTGACTGTCCCATCGGTCACCTCCCTGACGACCACCGATGCCGACGCCGCACTCGAGGGCGCCGGCTTCAAGAGCGCAGGCACGTGTGTCGCCGGTCCGTCCAACGGACAGGACACCACTGTCGTCTCGCAGAACCCGAGCGCGAACGCGAAGGCCGACAAGGGAGCGACGGTGTCGTACAACTACACCAAGTCGGGAGGTTGTTGACCGACCTCGGTCATGCGTGAGCTGCGACCTGGTCGAGGAAGTTTCGTAACAGGTCGTGTCCCGACACGGTGAGGATCGACTCGGGATGGAACTGCACCCCTTCGACCGCATGGTCGCGATGACGCAGCCCCATGATCGTGCCGTCATCGGTCTCTGCCGTGATCTCGAGAGCAGCCGGTACCGAGGCGCGATCGACGACGAGTGAGTGGTATCGAGTGGCCTCGAGCGGATCCGGCAGGTTCGCGAACACACCGCGGCTGTCGTGACGGATCAGAGAGGTCTTGCCGTGCATGACCTGCGGAGCCCGAACGATGCGAGCGCCGAAGACCTGCGCGATGCACTGGTGGCCAAGGCAGACACCTAGCACCGGACGCTCGCCGGCGAACGATCGGATCACCTCCATCGAGAGTCCGGCATCGTCGGGAGTGCCGGGACCCGGCGAGATCACCACACCCGCAGGATCGAGCGCCGTGATCTGCTGGATGCTGAGCGCGTCGTGGCGGTGAACGAGAGGCTCGACTCCGAGCTCGCCCAGGTACTGCACGAGGTTGTACGTGAACGAGTCGTAGTTGTCGATGACGAGGATGCGCGCGGCCATGTGCGCGAGAAGCTACCCGCGTGCAGGCGTGTACCTTCTGGGTTCATGGCGAAGCCTGCGAAGCGGCGAGTACAGGGCGGCCGCACGACGCCTCGAGGTGGTCCGACCCGCGCGCCGAAATCCACGACCGCAAACGAGCCGAGCGGCCGTTACACGGCGCCGATCCCCCGCGACGTCAAGGTCAGCCCGATCTGGGTACCGATCGTGATGTTCGCCTTCCTCGGCATCGGAACGCTGACGATCCTGCTGAACTACACCGGCGTCGTGTGGGACACGAGCAACTGGATCCTGCTCGGAGGACTCGGCTCCATCCTCGCCGGGATCATCACGGCCACGCAGTATCACTAACGCCAGGTTGCGGGAGAGTTACAACGATGTGACTCTCCCCAGCTCTCTCCACAGACTGTGGACAAAGTCTTTGCTCGGCCCGAGCGCGGCTCGTCGCTGGCGTTTCCTCGCCGCGCTGCCTTCGCTCGGCTCCGAGCGCTCG
>DATAES010000050.1:0-27606 GCA_036257895.1 Acidimicrobiales bacterium | reverse complement strand
CCTTCAAAGCGGGTGGTCGTGGCGATCCCACGACGGCGGGTTCGATTCCCGTCCACCTCCGCCACCAACCCGCAGGTCAGACGGTTGCGGCGCGCCCCGTGGTCACAGTGTGGTCACAGCATCGCCGAGCAGGTCGTCGGCTCGAGCGGCGGCGTCCTCGTGGTCACCCGGCAGGACGTGCGCGTACACCTTCGCCATCAGCGCCCACACACCCGCCCACCGGTGATCCGGTTGCATGACCTGCGCCACAGCTACGCGACGGCTGCGCTCGCCTGAGGCGTGCCGGTCAAGGTTGTCCGCGACGACGGGTATGCGCCGCGGTGAGATCCTCGGTTTGCGTTGCGTACACCGCGTTCAGCATCGAACCGTCGACCGACGAGAGCGCCACAGCACCGATCGCGGGCTCGAAGTACACATCGTCGCCGACCGCGATGGCAAGGAAGACAGAGAGCTCAACCACCGTGGCCGTGAAGGACGGCTGGACGGCGCGGGAGTTAAGCGACGGAACGCTCCAGCTGTCGAAGGGAAATCGCCTGATCAAGTCGAATCCGAACGGAATCAGGCAGGACATCGACTCGCCGGGAATGAAGGCGTACCGCAAGCACACCGGCATCACCCGCTCCGAGCACCTGTTGGCATTGAAGGCCCGGAAGCTCGCTGGCGGCGTGACCGAACGCTGACCCCCAACCGACCCCAACCCCCGGATAACCCCGAAAGAGGAACGAGAAATGACCACCATCTCAGAACGCGTCCGTAATCGACGGATTGCCGCCAAGCACGCCGCCGCCGCGGCGGAAGAGTCGGCAGCGCGTGCCGCCGCGGACCAACTCGCCGCGAAGAAACTCGCAGACGAGGCCGCAGCCACCGAACGCGAGGCCGCGAAGGCGTACAAGCAGCGTGAGAAGGAGCTAGGCGTCGAGGTCGAGGTACTCGAAGCGACCGCGCGTCAGTTGCTGGCCGCGCCGATTCCAGCAGAACGACCGAGTCACGATTTGCGAGCAGCGGGACGGTCATTGATCCACGAGGGACCGAGCGGCTCGTTGGCCAACGGCGTGTTCGCCGACCCACCGACCGGCGCGCTGCATCACCAAGGTTGGATCGCCTCGCGAATGCTCGAAACCGTCGAGGAAGAACTCGGCGTTGAGCATCGGCTCGCTGACCGTGTCGACGCCGTCGAGGTCGAACTCTGGCTGGCGCTTATCGACCGCGTGACGTTGCTCGCGGGCGAGCAGCGCGCGTAGCAAGCCGAAGCTGCCCGCGCGGGGTTTGGGTCGCCTGCGCTGGGCGCTCGGCAAGGGGTCGTTGGCAGGCAACGGTGGTTACCTGCCGACGCCCCGGCACTCCATGAGTCGGTAGCGCATAGCGGCACATTTGCGCTGCCTCGTTGCGATGCTCTCGGCCGCGACCGCGAGGTATCGAAGGGGACCGGGTCCCGTCGACCCCAAACGCAGCCTGCTAAGTTACGCCACACTTTCGGGCGGAACGCGGTCGTCTCGTCAGGCGACTGGAGGGAGATAGGGCGAGATGGTTGATTGTCCGCTGCCCAGGACAGGAAGCAGCACGCTGGTATTGGTGCTGTTGGCGTTGGGTTTGCTCGGAGGCGGAATCCTGCTTCTGCGGCTTATTCGCCGACGTGGCGTCGGCGGCGGCGTGGCCGTCGTTGTGGTGTTGGCCGTCGGAGCAGCGCTTGCTGTGAGCGACGCCGGGCGAGCGGATGCCGCTGCCTGTCCGTCGTCGACCACAGTCGCTCCACCGACGACCGCGGGCGTCACCACTACCACCTCGGCGACCACAGCTACATCGCCGGTGACAACCACGACAGTGGCGGTGCCGGACCTGACGCCGAACATCCAGGGCCCAACGACAGCAATGCTTGATGCGACATACACCGTCGAGATTTCGAATGTCGGCAACGCGCCGACAACGGGGCAGATGACCTTCACCGTGAGCCTCGCGGCGACCCCTGCCGACGCCTCAGTAGAGAGCTTCAACCTAGTTTCGGCCGACTGGACGATAAATCCGGTCGCAGGTGGCTTCTCGTTCACCTCGAACTCTGGATTCGTGCTCGCGCCTGGCGCGGTCACGACCGCGACATTCTCACTGTTCATGAGCGGCGGCCAGGTCATGCTGGCGACGACCCTGCCGACGGGCATCGGCGGCGAGACGAACGCAGCCAACAACACTGCATCGCACACGACCGTTTTCACGGGGCCGCCCACGACGACGGGACCGGGGTGACACCAGCCTTCGCGAGGCCGTCCGATGCGCCGAGCGGATGCACACCGAACACTCGTTCTGAAGCAATCCCGTCGCACACCGGCGGGATTTGCCGGTTCCTGAGCGAGCAGGCGCGCCGCTGGCCCGCGAGGTAGCCGAGGACCGCGCCGCCCGCTGACACGAAGAAGCACTCGAACGGGTGAGGCGTATCCAGACGGGGAGCCGCTAGCTCTAGTACTTGGCTGGCTTGCCTTCGCACGGCTAGCCGCCTCGCACGAAGGGCCTGTAAGTAGCAACCCCACAGGCCCTTCGGCGGGGTTGGGGAACGAGCTGCCGCTCGACGGCTAACAGAGCACCATCGCAAGTAGACGACTACGACCCACGACCTGAGAAACGCCGCAGCAGTACGCTCCGGCTCAGATGCAGGAGTGCCGCACATGAGCGACCAGTCCGGTGGCGAAGGATGGTGGCTGGCATCTGACGGCAAGTGGTATCCGCCACAACCGCAGCCGGCCGTTGGCTATCCGCCGCCGCCGGGTCAGTATCCGCCCGCGCCGCCCGTGGCCGCCCCGGTCGACCGCCGCCAGGGTCGTGCTGCGGCGAAAGCGGCCGAGCGGGAGCAGCGCGCCGCCGCGGCAGCGCAGGCGGCATGGCTCGATAGTCCGGTCGGCAAGGCCCAGGCGGCCTACGACGCCGATGCCGGCTTCTTTCAGATCCAGCTCGAACTCTCTGAAGTGGCGCGCACCGCCTGGAGCTCGAGCTACCAGGGTTACTCAGTGCGTAAGAAGCCGAAGCCAGGCCATGCGGACACCTTGAGTGAGATCGAGGGCGTCGGCTGGCGACTCGAGCACGCGGGCTACGTCTATGTCATGACCGGCCAGATCAGCCGCGACAAGTTCCTCTCCAGCGGCCAGGAAACTGGCGTCATGGGCAAAGTGGAAGGCGTGTACCTATTCCGTCGGGACGAGACGCGACGCGTGCTGGACTCAACGCTGGACGAGGAACGCGGCTCCCGCTGAGGTCTGCCCCCGTGGTCACAACGTGGTCACAGAAATGTGACCACAGGGCCGTACGGGCCATCACGAACGGCGTCGGCGGACGAACGAAGACTCCCCTGAGCAGGACTAACGGCTACCAGGCGTCATAGGCCGTCATGGCGGCTATCGGGTTCGATTCCCGTCCACCTCCCCCAGATATCACCTGCTCACAAGGCAACGACGTCCCACGTGGATTGGTCACAGAATCGCCGAGCCGGTCGTCGCCGCGAGTCGCGCGTCCTCGTCGTCGCCGGACAGAGCGTCTGCGTCGACCTTCAACGTTCTGCATGCCTCAGCGCCACAAAGGCAGATCGTTGCCCAGTTGAGGACGTTCGCCTCTAGCACCTCCCCCATGGAGCGTCGACGCTGAACTTGAAAGGAGGCGTGCTCATCATGGCGATTCCGTTTGATCGAGTGCAGAGCAACGACGACACGCAGGCGTGGGAGTACATGACCTTCGACCTCACGAAGCCGAAGAAGGACATTGACGGCCTCAACCGGTTGGCTCGCGAAGGTTGGGAAGCGGTCTCCATGGTGTCGTCGTGGGGTGTGGGATGGCGCTTTGTGCACCCCATCGTTCTGTTGAAGCGGCTACTCCCGAACGACGGAAGGTGACCGGTCAGGTAACCGGTAAGAAGTAGCGGGCTGCCAAGCAGTGACGGTCGTGGCGAGTCGGCTTGAACTTGCGACATATCTGGCCGTCGACGAGCTCGGCTTGCCGGTCCAGCATCAGCGGGCGTGGGCGAGGGTCACCGCGGTCGAGGTGATCGCGGGATCCGCTGCGGTTGCGCTCGATCTTGTGGTCCCGACGAGCGGGTGCCGCGAGGAGTTGACCTCCGTCACATCGAACCGTGTAGGAGCGTACGTCGGCGTTGCTCGTACAGGCCGTCGAAGATGACAGCGCCGACGTCGAGCACGCGCTGGTCGTCGGCGACAAGCGTCAATCCTCGGCAGATGGCGTCGACGCCAGCGGCCGCTGGCTCGTCGTATCGGTCGTCCGCGAGATCGGCCTCGTGCACGAGTCGTGCCAGGTCCCAGAGGACGGGGTCGTCGAGGTTGAAGTGGTGCAGGATGGTCTCGAAGCTGCAGTCGCCGTTGTGGTGGGAGAGTTCAGCGCCTCGCATGTCGAACGGGGTGGCGTCTGCGGGAACATCGTTGGTGTCTTCCACGAAGAGGAACATCGCGTCAGGATCGATGAAGCGGCGCAACAACCACGCGCATGCGGCTCGGTCGACGTGACATCCCGGCCGTGTGGCCCATTTCATCGCGGGCTCCGCTCGGGAACGGTCTCGAACGCTGCCGCCAGTCGCCGGACGGCGCGGCGGGCGTCATCGCGCTCTTTGGGTGCGATGTAGTCGCGGCGTTCGATGTCTCGGAGAGTCCGGCGGAGCCGTTGAACCGTGCGCCGATGGGGCGCACCCATGCAGCTGACGGCCTCGGCGGTCAGCGCCACGTACTCCTCGATCACGGCGTCCTTGAGCTGTTGGCGTAGCGCCCGGTCTTGCTGCTTGGAACCGCGCGCCTGCCACGCCCATGCTTCGCCGCCGGCCTCGATGACCTCGTCGGCCAGCCAGCCCAATGCTTCCACCGTTTCGGCGCGGGCGGGCAGGGCGACGAGCCCGTCCACCACTTGAACGGCACCCAGGCGGCGGAGCTTGCGCCACACCGTGACCCTCGGAGCGGACGGCTCTCGGGGCATCCGGTAGGCGAGCAGCGCCCATTCCAATTCCGGCACGTCCACCACTCTAGAGACGATGTAACCACGGTTGCAATATCAGGCGATAGGGCATAGGTTGCAACCACGGTTACATCAATAGGGAGAGGCCGATGAGCTTTGTCTTGTCCGTTGCTGTTCTTAGTGGGGTGTATTTGGTGGTCGCGCGGCTCGAGCGGCTACCGACCTTCCGCTTCCGCACGCTGACGTCGCCCCGTCCCTATCTCGCCACCGACCTCGGCTGGTATGGCGTCGCCGTCGCCGCCACCGCGCTATCGGTGTTCGTGTTCCGACCCGTTCTGGTCAACCTCAACGTCGGGCCGATCCGTGAGGCGATGGCGGGGGCTCCGTTCTTGGTGAAACTGTTGCTCGGTGTCGTGGTCTTCGACTTGGTGTCGTTTCTCGTGCACCGGGCGCTGCACCGCTACGACCTGTTGTGGAGCATCCACAAGGTCCACCACTCGACGTTGCAGCTCGACGGGCTCGCCACCACCCGGACGCACATGATCGAGAACATGCTGCGCTTCGTCCCCTCACAAGCGTTGCTGTTCCTCATTGGCATGCCCGTCACCGTGGTAGCCACGTCAGTCGCGATCGCCGCCATCTACGGCGTGTCCAACCACAGCAATGTAGGCATCAACCTGCGCTGTATCGAGCCTGTGTTCGTCACGCCGCGTCTGCACCGCCGACACCACGTCCCATCCACGACCCAGAACAACTACGGCGGGATCTTCACCATCTGGGATCGACTGTGCGGCACCCTTGTCCAACGCGACACGACCACCGACGAGAGATTCGGCGTCCCCGGAGAGGTCCTCACGTACCCGCAAGCGTTCGGCCCCGCCTTCCGGCGACCACTCCTCGACATCCGGGAGAGCAACGTCGATCACACAGCAGCTGCATAGCAATGCCGGCCGGTCAAGAAGACGACGCGTCTCGCTGTCAGGTGAATGCACACCGATGAGCGCCACACCGCTCGAACGCGAAGCAGGGACCTCGCCTCGCGTCGCGGTCGTATGGCGAGGCGACGCAGACGCCCAGCGGCTCGGGATCGCATCAAACGAGCGTCTCCGTCCCATCCTGGCCGCCCTCGAGAACCTCGGCGCGACGGCCGAACCGATCGTCTATCGAGAGGCTGATGCCCACGCCATACGCCGGTCCCTCTCGCACTGCGACGGCGTGCTCGTCTGGGTTGACCCAATCGGCAGTGACGGCGAGACCCGCCAGGGTCTCGATCGCATCCTCCGCGAGGTGGCGTCCCACGGCATCTGGGTCAGCGCCCACCCAGACGTCATCGCTGCCATCGGAACCAAAGACGTTCTCTATCGGACGCGACAGCTCGGATGGGGATGCGACACTCACCGCTACGCCGACGTGGCCACGTTCCGGAACCAGTTCCCCAGCCGGCTCTTCAACGACGGGCCTCGCGTACTCAAACAGCAACGCGGCAACGGCGGACGCGGAGTCTGGAAGGTAGAAGTTCTCCACCGGTCACCAACCGACGTCTCGGTGTCCGTCCACCACGCCCAGCCACGTGACACCACCACCGAGCAACTGACGCTCCACGCGTTCATGAACCGATGCGAGGCCTACTTCGGCCACGGAGATGTGCTGATCGACCAGCCCTTCCAATCCCGCGTCTTCGAAGGACTCATCCGCGTCTACCTCGTCGCACATCAAGTCATCGGGTTCGCCCTACAAGGCGCCGGTGACCTACTGACCCAACCCGGCGCAGCCCAACACATCATGGGACTCCCATCCCCCAAGACGATGTTCCCGGAGGATCACAAGCCGTTCCAGGCCCTCCGCCAACTAGTCGAAACCGAATGGGTACCCGCGATGCGCCGCATCGTCGACATCCCCACCGACCGGCTGCCCGTGCTGTGGGACGCCGACTTCCTGCTCGGCCCCAAGACGCCGGACGGCAACGACACCTACGTGTTGTGCGAAATCAACGCGAGCTGCGTGACCCCGTTCCCACCCGAGGCACCCGCGAAGATCGCCAGCGTCGCCCTCCAACGCATCGCCCGCAGGAGATACTCGTGACATGACCGATCCGGTGATCGTCGCCGACGTGAGTCTGGTCGCGCTCCGCACCTCGGAACAGTTGGCCTACGACCAGCCATTCGAGCTGCAAGACCTGTACCAGGACTCACGTACGGGAGCAGAGCACTACGTCGTGCGCTATCGGGCCGGCACGAAGGCGAAGTGGCATCGGCACAGCGCGGCCCACACCATGATCGTTGTCTCCGGACAACTCGTAGCGAACGGTCAGCGACTTGGTCCCGGCGGCTATGCGCACTTCCCGGCCGGAACGTCGATGCTCCACGAGCCGGCGGAGGAGCACGACTGCACGTTCGTGCTCATCTTCGATGGGCCCTTCGATCTTGATGTCATCGAGTCGCCCGGCTGACGACGAATCACTACGTCCGGCTGACTCGCACCGCGACACCGTGCGCCGCGCTGCCCTTCGATGAGAGGACCTTCGACCCTTTCTGCTCGAGTCTGATTGGAGCCATTGTGAAGCGGATGGGTGACGAACGACGTGTCGTTGTCGGCATCGATGGATCACCGACCGCTCCGTGCGCACTTCGATGGGCAGGCCGAGCTCGTGGTCCGCCGCGTCTGAACTCCGGATCGCGGTGGCCCCCCTGGGGGCCACGGTGCACCAACATTGCGAACGGTGGTCAGGGAGATTCGGTTCGGGCGGGAGGTGACCGGCGATCTCGCGCAAGCCTCCGAACGCGAGTGGTTGGTGACCGACGGCCTGGGTGGGTACGCGATGGGAACCGTCGGCGGGCTCCGCACCCGCCGGTACCACGGTCTGCTCGTCGTCGCGACCTCGCCGCCGATCGGGCGAATGGTCGGCCTCGTCGCACTCGATCCGGTACTGGTGCTGGGCGATCGGCGCGTCCGGCTGGCGACGCACGAGTGGGGCGACGGCACGATCGCGCCCGCCGGGCATGTGCTTTTGCAGTCGTTCTCGCTGCGGGACGGCGTCCCGGTGTGGCGCTGGGCGGTCGGCGACGTCATCCTCGAAGCCGAGGTGGCGATGACCCACGGTCGACCGGCCGTGGGTGTGACCCACCGGCTAGTGCGAGCGCCCGGCGCGGTTCGACTCGAGCTCGAGACGTTGTGCACGTGGCGCGACGCACACGGCGAGCGGTTCGGCGGAGCGGATCCGGCGATCGAACGCACTGGTGACGGATTCGTGTTCGAGCACGCGTATCGCGTGCACGGTCCGAACTTCGATCCGCTCGGCGCGTCTTGGTGGCGCGGTGACCGCCACCGCGAGGAGGCCGCTCGCGGCCTCAACGATCGCGAGGACGTGTGGATGGCTGGACGCTTCGCGGCCGAGCTCCACAGCGGCGACACCTTGGAGGTCGAGGCATGGGCGGGCGATCTGTTCGCGCCGCCTCCGACAGCCGAGGTCATCGTGGCTCGCGCTCGCCGGCGCGCCATCGACGTCGCGCAGCGAGCACGGCCCGCCGACGACGACGAACGGCAGCTCGTCCTCGCTGCCGATCAGTTCGTCGTCCGCACACCGAAGGGGCCGACGGTCGTCGCTGGCTACCCGTGGTTCGGCGACTGGTCGCGCGATTCGTTGACTTCGTATGAGGGCCTGTTCCTCACCACCAACCGCCACGACGAAGGGCGTGAGCTCCTCGATCGCATGGGTGCGACGTTGAGTGAGGGGATGCTCGCGAACACCGCCGATGCGGGTGGCCTCGAGTACAACACCGTGGATGCCACACCCTGGTTTCTCCACGCGGTCGGCCGACATGCAGTCGTCACGGACGACTTGGATGTGGTGCACGCGCTCGCCTCGCAGATCGACGGCATCGTCGAACACCACCGCGCTGGAACCCGCTTCGGTATTCGAGTGGACGATGACGGGCTCATCACGCAAGGCGCCGAGGGCTGGGCGCTCACGTGGATGGACGCGCGCGTCGACGGCCAGCCGGTCACACCACGGACCGGCAAGCCGGTCGAGGTCAACGCGCTGTGGGTCAGCAGTTTGCTCACGCTCGCCGGCATCCTCGAAGCCTCGAACAGTTCGTTGTCCGAGAAGCTCGCCGCCGTCGCCAACCACGCGCGCGACTCGTTCTGGACGCGGTATCGGCGCTCCGATGGTCGAGGACTCCTCGACGGCGTCGACCCGGACGACGGGTCCGTTCGTCCGAACCAGCTTCTCGCGGTGAGCCTGCCGAACGGGCCGATCGACGATGCGACGACCGCCGCGTCTGTTGTCCACGCGTGCGCTCCGCTCGTCACCTCGATCGGCGTCCGCTCGCTCGATCCCGGCGACGCCCGTTACGTCGGCCTGCATCGAGGCGGTCCCGCTGAGCGCGATCGGGCGTACCACCAGGGCGCGGTGTGGCCCTGGCTGCTCGGCGCGTACGTCGATGCCTGCCGCAGGATCGGCATGCCGATCGCTGGCGTGCTCGGCGGCGTGCTGGCTCACCTCGGCGAGTGGGGCATCGGGTCGGTGTCGGAGACCGCCGACGGCGACGTTCCTCATCGAGCGTCGGGCTGTCCGTTCCAGGCGTGGTCCGTCGCCGAGGTGTTGCGAGCGAAGCGCGCTGCGAGCGGGTAGGAAGAGCGCCAAGGGCAACGGCCACAAGGGAGTCTGCGATGCAACTGGGCATGATCGGTCTCGGCCGCATGGGAGCCAACATGGTGGTGCGCCTCATGCGCGCGGGCCATGAATGCGTCGTGTACGACCTCAATCCTGATGTCGTCAACGAACTCGCCGGCCAAGGTGCGGTCGGTAGCAACGACGTCGACGACTTGATCAGCAAGCTCGACCCGCCGCGCAACGTCTGGATCATGGTGCCCGCGGCCTTCGTCGACGCCACGATCGCCGATCTCTCGAAGCGGCTCGACCAGGGCGACGCGATCATCGACGGCGGCAACAGCTACTACCGCGATGACATCCGCCGCGCCGAGGAGCTCGCCGGGATCGGTATCCACTACATCGACGTCGGTACAAGTGGTGGGGTCTTCGGTCTCGACCGCGGCTACTGCTTGATGATCGGTGGCGACGACGAAGGCGTCGAACGGCTCGATCCCATCTTCGATGCGCTCGCACCCGGCATCGACGCGGCGCCGCGCACGGACGGTCGGACCGGTAAGGAGCTTCAAGCGGAGCATGGCTACCTGCACTGTGGGCCGAGCGGTGCCGGCCACTTCGTGAAGATGGTCCACAACGGCATCGAGTACGGCATCATGGCGGCATACGCGGAGGGTCTCGCGATCCTCGAGCGTGCGGACGTCGGCTTGCGTGAGCGCGAGAAGGACGCAGAGACGGCGCCGTTGCAACATCCTGAGTTCTACAAGTACGACCTCGACATCCCCGCGGTGGCAGAGCTGTGGCGGCGCGGCTCCGTGGTGGGCTCGTGGCTTCTCGACCTGACCGCCGCCGCGCTGGTCGAGTCGCCCGACTTGAAGGAGTTCACCGGACGCGTGTCGGACTCGGGTGAGGGCCGGTGGACGGCCCAAGCGGCGGTCGAGGTGGGCGTGCCCGCACACGTGCTCACGTCGGCACTGTACGAACGATTCGCGTCCCAAGGCGACGCTGACTTCGCCAACAAGCTGCAGTCCGCCATGCGGAAGCAGTTCGGGGGCCACATCGAGAAGCTCGTCAGAGAAGAAGGCATGCGCTAGTGGCTCCTGTGCGGGCCGTCGACACGCCTGAATGGAAGGCGATCGCAGACCACTACGAGGAGATGAAAGACGTCCACCTTCGCGACCTGTTTGCTGCGGACTCCAACCGGTGGGAGCGGTTCACGGCGGAGGCAGGAAGTCTGTTCCTCGACTACTCCAAGAACCGGATCCGCACCGACACCATGGAGCTGTTGGTCGCGCTCGCAGAGGTGAGCGGACTTCGCCAGCGGATCGACGCGATGTTCAGCGGCGAGCACATCAACACGACGGAGGATCGCGCTGTCCTGCACGTCGCGCTGCGCATGCCGCGCGGTACGAAGCTCGTCGTCGACGGGAGGGACGTCGTCGCCGACGTGCATGCTGTGCTCGACAAGATGAACGTTTTCTCCGATCGAGTGCGGTCAGGGGACTGGAAGGGCTTCTCTGGCAAGCCCATCCGCAACGTGGTGAACATCGGCATCGGCGGCTCGGATCTCGGACCCGCGATGGCGTACGAGGCGCTGCGCGACTTCTCCGATCGCCGACTCACCCTCCGCTTCGTGTCGAATGTCGACGGCAGCGACGTGTGGGAAGCGACGCACGACCTCGACGCGGCCGAGACGCTCTTCATCGTCTCGTCGAAGACGTTCACGACGATCGAGACCATCGCGAATGCGACGACCGCGCGCGACTGGCTCGTCGGCCAGCTCGGAGACAGGGAGGCTGTCCGCAATCACTTCGTCGCGGTGTCGACCAACGCGGAGAAGGTCGCCGAGTTCGGCATCGACACCGACAACATGTTCGGCTTCTGGGACTGGGTCGGCGGCCGCTACAGCTACGACTCCGCGATCGGCTTGTCGCTGATGATCGCCATCGGTGCCGATGCATTCCGCGACATGCTCGACGGCTTTCATGAGCTCGACGAACACTTCCGCACGACACCGTTCGCTCGCAACCTTCCGGTGCTGCTCGGACTGCTCGGCATCTGGTACCGCGACTTCTTCGGGGCGCAGAGCTACGCCGTTCTGCCGTACGACCAGTACCTCTCGCGATTCTCGGCATACTTGCAACAGCTCGACATGGAATCGAACGGCAAGTCCGTCGATCTCGACGGCAACCCCGTCGACACCGACACCGGCCCGATCGTGTGGGGAACACCGGGTACGAACGGGCAGCACGCCTACTACCAGCTCATCCATCAGGGGACGACGTTGATCCCGTGCGACTTCGTCGGCTTCCACCGACCCGCGCACGAACTCGGAACGCACCACGATCTGCTGATGGCAAACCTGTTCGCGCAGACGGAAGCGTTGGCGTTCGGCAAGACCCGCGAAGAAGTCGAAGCCGAGGGCGTTCCCGCGCACCAAGTGACACACCGCACCTTTCCCGGCAACCATCCGACGAACACGATCCTCGCGCCGGCCCTCACACCTCGCGTGCTCGGACAGCTCGTCGCTCTCTACGAGCACAAAGTGTTCACGCAAGGGACGGTGTGGCACATCAACTCGTTCGACCAGTGGGGTGTCGAGTTGGGCAAGGCACTCGCCAGTCGCATCATGTCCGAGCTCGAGTCTTCCGAAGAGCCCGAGCTGCGCCACGACTCGTCGACCAACGCTTTGATCCGCCAGTACCGCGCGTCTCGGTGACGTCGTGGCAGAGAACCGGCTGACGGTCGTAAGGCACGGCGAAACCGAGTGGTCCCGAGACGGCAAGCACACCGGGCGCACGGACATCCCGCTCACCGACAGCGGACGAGCGGTTGCTGGCAAGCTCGCGCAGGCACTCGGTGGACAGACCTTCGCGCTCGTGCTCACGTCGCCGCTCGCGCGTGCCCGCGACACTGCGGCCCTTGCCGGGTTCCCCGAGGCCATCGTCGACCAAGACCTTCACGAATGGGACTACGGCGACTATGAAGGCCGAACCACGGAAGAGATCCGCGAGACACTGCAGCACGCCTGGTTCCTGTGGGACGACGGCGTGTCGAACGGCGAGTCGCTTGTCGACGTGGCAGGGCGCGCAGACCGGGTGATCGGCCGCGTGCGCGCGGTCGATGGTGATGTGCTCGCGTTCGCGCATGGGCACTTCCTGCGCGTGCTCGCGTCGCGATGGCTCGACCTCGACCCGGGATTTGGTCGCCACCTCGTCTTGTCGCCCGCCACCCTCTCGGTACTCGGTTGGGAACGACACGCGCCTGCCATCGAAGCCTGGAACGCTCCCGTCGCCTGACCCGCATACTGTGCGGCCGTGCGCGGCAATGCGGAACAACAACGGCTCGACGAGGACCGCGAGGGCACAGCGCGATGGAAGTGGTGGGGACCGTACCTACCGTCGCGCCAGTGGGGAACCGTGCGGGAGGACTACAGCCCCGGCGGGACCGCGTGGGACTACTTCCCGCACGATCACGCCCGGTCGCGCGCGTATCGATGGGGTGAGGACGGACTCGGTGGCATATGCGATCGCTGGCAACACTTGTGCTTCGCGATTGCCTTGTGGAACGGCAACGACCCGATCCTGAAGGAGCGGCTGTTCGGTCTCACGAACTCCGAAGGCAATCACGGAGAAGATGTCAAAGAGTACTGGTGGGCACTCGACTCGACGCCAACGCACTCGTGGATGCGGTGGCTCTACAAATACCCGCAGCGCGCGTATCCGTACACCGATCTCGTCGCCGAGAATGCCCGCCGCGGCGTCGGGCTCCCGGAGTACGAGCTGGTCGACACCGGTGTCTTCGACGAAGCCCGATACTTCGACATCGAGTTGACGTATGCCAAGGCTGCGCCCGAGGACATGTGCATCGTCATCGACTGCACGAATCGCGGTCCCGACCCTGCACCACTGCACGTGCTCCCGACACTGTGGTTCCGCAACACGTGGGCCTGGGGACGAGACGACCGGCACCCATGGTTGCAGCTCGATGGCAATCACGTCGAGGCTTCGCACGACTTGTTCGGACAACGCTGGCTCGCGGCTGAAGGCGCGACGACGGCGTCCTGGTTGTTCTGCGACAACGAGACCAACTTCGAGCGCTTGTACCGATCGCCAAACTCGACGCCGTTCCCCAAAGACGGGATCAACGATCACATCGTCCAAGGCGCGGGGACCGTCAATCCAGCCAACAGCGGCACAAAGGCCGCCGCGTGGTACCGCCTCACGATCGACCCTGGCGCAACGGCAACCGTTCGTCTGCGGCTCAGCCCCGAGCCACTCGACGATCCGTTCGACGCCTCGTTCGCCGACACGCTGGACACCCGTCGCGCCGAGGCGGACGACTTCTACGAGGACCTGGCATCCGGAGCGTCGTCCGCGGTGCGCGACGTGCAGCGGCGCGCGCTCGCCGGCCTGTTGTGGGCCAAGAAGCACTACCGGTACGACATCAGTGCCTGGCTCCAGGGCGACCCCGGCTTACCACCGCCACCTCCCGGCCGGGACGAGGGCCGCAACGCTCACTGGCCTCACCTCTACAACGCCGACATCATCTCGTTGCCCGATGAGTGGGAGTATCCCTGGTACGCCGCGTGGGACCTGGCGTTCCACATGGTGCCGCTCGCGCTGGTCGATTCGGAGTTCGCCAAGCAGCAACTCCTGTTGTTCTGCCGTGAGTGGTACATGCACCCCAACGGCCAGATGCCCGCATACGAGTGGGCCTTCGACGACGTCAATCCTCCGGTGCATGCCTGGGCCGCGTGGCGGGTGTTCAAGATCGACGCCATCCAACGCGGGGAGCGTGACTGGGACTTCCTCGAGCGCATCTTCCACAAGCTGCTCATGAACTTCAGCTGGTGGGTCAACCGCAAAGACGCTGAAGGTAACAACCTCTTCGAAGGAGGCTTCCTCGGGCTCGACAACATCGGACTGTTCGACCGGTCACGTCCACTTCCGAGCGGGCACGTGCTCGAGCAGTCGGATGCCACGTCGTGGATGGCGATGTACTGCCTCAACATGCTCGCAATCGCGATCGAGCTGGCGCACCACGACCCGACCTACGAAGACGTATGCACGAAGTTCTTCGAGCACTTCCTCGCCATCGGCTCGGCGGCGACACAACGCGCCGGCTATTCGTTGTGGGACGAAGATGACGGCTTCTTCTATGACGTCCTGGTCGACCAGACCGGCGGTCGCTTGCCCCTCAAGGTCCGTTCCTGGGTGGGCCTCATACCGCTGTTCGCGGCGGAGACCTTCGACCAGCGACTGATCGAGAACCTCCCCGAGTTCCGCCAGCGAGCCCAGTGGTTCATCCGCAAGCGGCCCGAGCAGTGCCACAACCTCCACATCGCCGACTTCGGCGGCGCCCGCGAGCGGCACTTCCTCTCGCTCGTCGGCCCGAACCGGTTGCGGCGGATCCTGATGCGCATGCTCGACGAGACCGAGTTCCTCTCGCCCCACGGACTCCGTTCGGTTTCCAAGGTGCACGAGGCCGAACCAGTACGACTCGACCTCGACGGGGAGCAATACGAGGTCCGATACCAGCCGGGGGACTCCGACACCCATCTCTTCGGCGGCAACTCGAACTGGCGCGGCCCGGTCTGGTTCCCACTGAACTACCTGATGATCGAGGCGTTACAGAAGTTCCACCACTACTTGGGCAACGACTTCACGGTCGAGTTTCCCACCGGGTCCGGACGCGAGTGCACACTCTGGGAGGTGGCGGGTGAGCTCGCGCACCGACTCACGAGCATCTTCGTGGCGGGCGACGACGGACGCCGCCCGACGAACGGGGGCATCGATCTCTTCGACTTCGACGCCCACTGGAAGGACCAGGTGACGTTCAACGAGTACTTCCACGGTGACACCGGCAGAGGGCTCGGCGCGTCGCACCAGACGGGTTGGACCGCGCTGGTCGCCAAGCTCATCCGCCAGTACGGCGGCTGATCGACGCCCCTTCAATCGGCCAGATCGCGAGCGGTGATCACCTTGCTGGGACGCACGCGCACCAGCAACTCGCCCGGTACGCCGTTGCGCGTGCCGTACTCCTCGGCCCGGGCTTCGCCCATGTAGCGACCGCCGATGACAGTGGCCCATCGGCGCAGTTCGTCGAGCTCGTCGGAGACCGAAGCTTGGCCGAGGACGATCACGTAGCTGAACGGCGGGCGCTCGTCGTCGAAGCACATTGCAACACGAGGATCTCGCCTTATGGCCTTGCCCTTCGCGGACGTCTGGTGGGTGGTGAAGACCAGATCGTCGCCGTCGAGCACCACCCAGACAGGCGTGACTCGCGGGCTGCCGTCAGCGGCGACCGATGCGACCTTGGCCGTCCTGGCCGGGGTCGCGGCGATGAACTCGCGCCAGAACGGGTCGTCAGGGATCGCCATCGGCTCAACGTATCGTCACCGATGTGGACGTGATCGTCGTGGGCGGCGGCATCGCCGGTGTGTCCGCGGCCTACGAGCTCGCCGCGCGAGCCGACGTCGTGTTGCTCGAACGCGAAGAGCAACTCGCACATCACACGACGGGTAGATCGGCAGCGGCCTATCTCGAGACATACGGCAGCCAGACCGTCCGGCGTCTCACGATCGCGAGCCGCGACTTCTTCACCGATCCGCCTGCGGAGCTCGAGTCTCCGGCGCTGCTGTCGCCGCGACCTCTGCTGTGGATCGGACCCGAATCGCGCCGCCCGGCACTCGAAGCAATGGCGACCGCGGGACAGGCGCTCGTTCCTTCCGTGCAGTTGATCGATGCCGAATACGCGCGTGCACTGTGTCCGGTCCTGCGTCCGGAGCACGCCGCCGCGGCGATGCTCGAACCCGACGCGATGGACATCGACGTCGCCGCGCTCCACCAGGCATACGTCCGCGGCGCACGCCAGCGTGGGGGGGAGATCCTGCGCTCGTCGCCGGTGAACGGTCTGCGTCGAGACCGTGACGGTTGGACCGTGGACACGCCGTCGACCTCGGTGCGCGGTGATGTCGTCGTCAACGCCGCGGGCGCATGGGCCGACGAACTCGCCATCATGGCCGGGGTCGCTCCGATCGGCCTGCAGCCGCTGCGGCGAACGGCGTTCATCTGTGGCGCGCCCGACGGCGTCGACGTGCGCGACTGGCCGTTGGTGGCGGACGTCGACGATCGCTTCTACTTCAAGCCCGAAGGCCCGCAACTCCTGTGCTCGCTCGCCGACGAGACGCCTTCACCTCCATGCGACGCGCAACCAGATGAGGTCGACGTGGCGCTCGCCATCGAGCGCATCAACGACGCGACCACGCTCGAGCTGCGTCACGTCCGTCGAGCCTGGGCCGGCCTGCGGTCCTTCGTGGCCGATCGCACGCCGGTGGTCGGCATGGATCCCGACGTTCGCGGGTTCTGCTGGCTCGCCGGCCAGGGGGGTTATGGCATCCAGACCGCGCCGGGCATGGCGCGCGCCACTGCGGGACTCGTGCTCGACGGCCGGCTACCCGACGACCTGCTGGCCATGGGCGTCGACGAAGCCGACCTGTCCCCTGTTCGCTGCCGCTGAGATCCCCCAGCCGAACTCCGGGTATCCGTGGCCCCTATCGGGGCCACGGCGCACCAACATTCGCCGGTCGGCGGCGGCGACTAGACCGCTAGGAGGTCGCGGGCGCCGGTGTCGCTCGAGGGGTGTCGCAGCTTCGACATCGCACGCGCCTCGATCTGACGGATGCGCTCACGGGTGAGGTTGAAGTGCTCGCCGACCTCTTCGAGCGTGCGGGGCTCGCCGCGGTCGAGTCCGAAGCGCAGCTTCAGGATCTCGCGCTCGCGCTCGTCGAGCGGCGCGAGTAGCCGGGCGATCTCCTCGGGCAGCAGCGCGGTCGCCGCCACCTCGAACGGCGACTCGGCCGAACGGTCCTCGACGACGTCACCCAGTTCCGCGTCGCCGTCCTCACGAAGGGGCTCGGACAGCGACAGCGGCTCGGCTGCGAAACGCAGCGCCTCGGTGACCTTGTCCTCGGGCATCTCGACCTCGGCCGACAGCTCGGCCAGCGTCGCCGGACGACCGAGCTTGAGCTCGAGGCGGGCCCGCGCCTTCTGGAGCCGCGCGAGCGTGTCGCCGGCGTGGACCGGGAGCCGGATCGTGCGGCCCGTGTTGGCAATGCCGCGGGTGATGGCCTGACGGATCCACCACGTGGCGTACGTCGAGAACTTGAAGCCCTTGCGCCAGTCGAACTTCTCGACGGCGTGCATGAGGCCGAGGTTGCCCTCTTGGATGAGGTCGAGCAGCGGCAGGCCGGACGCCTGGTACTTCTTCGCGATCGACACGACCAGGCGGAGGTTCGACTGCACGAAGGTCCGCTCGGCATCCTCGCCCTCGCGCGCCTGCCGGCGGAGCTCGCGCTTGCGGGCCGGGGTCAGGTCGCGACCGGCCCGGTCGAGGTTCACGCGGGCGTCGTTGCCACCCTCGATCGCCTGGGCCAATCGGACCTCGTCGTCCTTGGTGAGCAGCGGGTACTGCCCGATGTCGGTGAGGTATAGACGAACGAGATCTTCCTCGTCGCGCTCGACGCGCTCTTTGGGCAAGAGAGGCCTCTCTGCTGGAAACTGAACTGTGGGAGGTACGGCGAAACGCTTGCGACGGGGAGTGGTCCGCCCGCCGAGCGACTCGGCCGTCGCACGGCCAGAGTTGTGGTCCTTACGATACTGGCCTGGTCAAGAGTGCCAACCTGCTCCTTTGATTCGGGAGATTTGGTTCACGGTGCGTGTTCTTCGCACACGGCTGGACGCCCGCTCCGGTCCAACTTGTACTTTTCGGCGAAACGGGTCAAGGCATTCGCGAGGCGAGGGAGCGCACCTGCTCTACGGTGCGTGCCATGTTTCCGGCGTTCCCCGGCCACGCAGGCGGCGTGTTGTCGCTCCTTCGCTGGCGCTTCGTCGCTACCGGTTTCCTCCGGGCTCACCGTGGCCGCTGACCTCGAGTTGACCATGGTGACAATGGTTTTCGACTCGTCGGACGCAGAAGCGTTGCAGTCGATCCTCGCCAAGTACGTGGTGCTGAGCAGGGGCCATCCCGGGTGCCGCAACATCGACCTCTGCGCCTCGGCCACGGAGCCCGGGCGTTTCGTGGTCATCCAGAAGTGGGAGTCACCCGAGGCTCAGCAGGCCCATTTCGACTCTCCCGAGATGGTCGAGATGGCCAGCGAGTGCACGGGACTCCTCAGCCGCCCGCCGGCGATCGACCTCCTGGAGACGATCTCCGCCCACGATCTCCGCTAGCACGAACGGAACCCGACTCCGGGTCGTCTGCTAGGCGGCTGCGGCGGACGCCTTCTCCGACAGCGCAGCGATGTCCGACCACGTGAGGTCGTCGGCGGTCCAAAGTCGCTCGAACGCCTCGTCGGCGGCATCGGTGAAGCCGTGCCGGTTGCGGAAGTGGTACAGGCGCCGCTGCCGGTTGTCATAGTGCTTGAAACCGAGACGGACGAGGCGGCCGATGCAGTACACGTCCCACGCCACGGACTCCGGCATCGGCAGCTCTGCGTCTGGCGGCGGATCCCCGAACCCGTCGGTCCGGCGGTCACGGACGCGGAACAGCAGCCGACCGAGGACGTCGGCTGCACCCGAGGGCGACACCCGGCGAGGACGCTTGGGATCTTCGAGCGCGCCGCTCTCGACTGTGATCACGACGGGGTCGTCGTACGACGCGACCGTCGCCCGACCGAGCGGGGTCGCCTCGTCGACCTCGATGCGAATGTCCAGATCGTCGGAAAGCCCGATCGCGGGTATCAGCTTCTCGACCGCCGACTTGATCTCGGCAGCGTCGAAGTTGACGAGCGAGAACTCCTCGGGCGACACCTCTACGCTCATGCAGACGCCTGCGCGGCGAGACGCTTCCGCTGCGCCTCGGCATCGGACTTCGCCTCGCGCGAGATCTCCGCGAGGTCATCCATCTCGTCCGAGTCGAAGCCGGCCAGCTCGCGGAAGCGACGAGCGAGCTTGATGGGACTGTCCTCGTCCTCGCCTCGGAACCCGCCCAGCGAGAACAGCTTGTCGACGACGCGCTGGAACTCGAGGGCGCGCTCGCGGCGCTCCTTGTCGGTCTCCGTCAGGCGCCGCAACCAGTCGCTACCCATCTTCACGTGCGTGACCTCGTCGGCGAGCATCCAGTCCTCGCAGAACTCGAGCACGGGATCCCCCGCGAGGTCACCGAACTCCTTCATGGTGTTGAAGACGTCGATGGCGAGGCCCTCGAGCGCACGGTTGACGCCCGTCAGCCGCAACACCGGATCGGGGTTGCAGGCGGCTTCGTACAGGAACGTGGACTCGGAGAACTCACCGAGCTCGGTGCCCATCCAATCCATGAGCTTGCAGGAGATCTCGGTGTGGCGCGCTTCGTCCCAGCACTGCCGAGCCATGTCGAGCTTGAGTGCGAACGGTGTGTCGTCCGGACCGTCGCCGGTTTCGAAGTCCCAGCAGGTGCGTCCGGCACCTTCGAGGGCCTGCACCTCGCCCACGAAGATCCCGTGCATCAGCGTGCGCGCCGCGTCGGACGCGTCGGGACGCGACGGCGTCAGGCGGGTCGCGCCGCGACCGCCGGACCGTGAGCCCGGCGAACGGGGATCGTTGAAACGCTCCTCCGTGGTCAGCCGGACGAACCGTTCGTCCCGAGCGAGCAGATCCGCTGGGAAGATCTTCCTCATGTTGTGCCTCCTCGGGGGCTCCGCCCCCGGACCCCAGTGCAGCCGGCTCGCTGGCGCTCGCTCGCCTGCTCCATCATTCGCTCACTCATGCTGGAACCTCCTCCGCCGTCTCCTCGTACGACACTCCGATCGAACCCGGGCCGGCGATGCCACCCGCCGCGAGCATGAGCTTCTGCAACCGGGCCTGATGGGCGACGGCGCGGTCGACTTCCTCTTCGGTCTCGATCAACGACTGAATGAGCATCTCACCGTCGCGGAAGTCCTCGAACTCGTCCTGCAACGCGAACTTGAGCGAGCGGATGGTCGGCGCATCGGTGATGGTGCTCGTGTTGTTGAGGTGGTACGTGTACGCCGCGATCTTGTGCGGGATCAGCACGCGGTACACACCGACGAGCTTCTCGATCGTGAGCTCGGGCGCTTCGGGCTGGGTCATGGCGTCGACGAACGCGACGAGCTCGTCGTTCGGTGGCTCGGTGAGCCGGTCCTGATTCATCTCGCGCAGCTCAGGCAAGCGCTTGTGCCACAGCTCGGCGTGCCATGCGTGGTGGTAACAGTGCGTGCCGAGGCGCATCTTGACGTCGAGCTCGGGGACCGTGGCGACCCAGCCGCCCAGCGCCTCGAACAGCCGCATCTCGATCCACTTGTAGTTGCCCACCCGACGAGCCGATTCTTCGACGGAGAACGAGCCGGGCAGCTCCCGGCGGTCCCACGGTGCGAAGGGCGCCCGCGCCTTCTTCGAATCGGCCATCGATCCCCCTGATCCGGCGTTGTTGCGTGCGTGCAGGTTCCCGCGAACTTGACTCCTCGGTCAAGAACGGCCGAGCAGCACGTCGAGCTCGGCCAGCGCGCCGGATGGGTCCGCCGCGTCCACGAGTATGGCGTGCAGGCCGGCGCGGCGAGCCCCGGCAACGTTGCCGGGCGCGTCGTCGAGGAAGACGGCCCGGCCGGGCGGGATGCCACCGAGCAGGTCGAGGGCGTGCAGGTAGATGGCCGGATTCGGCTTGCGCATGCCGACCTCGGACGAATCGATGATGACCTCGAACAGGTCGTCGACGGGGACGAGCACCCGCCACTGTCCGGACGCCTCCTTCACGTTGTTCGTGACGAGACCCGTGCGGAACCCCGCGCCCCGCAGCGCACGGACCTTCTCGACGACGACGTCGTGAACTTCGAGGCGGGACATCAGGTTCCCGAGCTGTGTGAAGTCGATGTCGATCTGGGCCACCGCCGCTCGTTCGAACAAGTCGGTTCCGTACTCCGCCGCCGTGATCTCGCCTCGTTCGAAGCGATGCCACGCGTGGTCGGTGTCCTCGTCGTAGGGCCCGAGCATCAACTCGAGCACGACCTCGCCGTCGACGCCGTTGTCCGTGCCGAGCGCGGCCATGTGCGTGAACGGTGAGGTCGTCAGCACGCCATTGAAGTCGAACAAGACGGCTTCGATCGGTGACAGTGGATCAACCCGCGTACTTGTTGGTGATCGGAAGCCTGCGGTCCTTGCCGAACGCTTTCGGCGTGACACGAACGCCGATCGGCGCCTGTCGGCGCTTCCACTCGGCGACGTCGACCAAGCGCGTGACCCGATGCACGAGCACCGGGTCGAAGCCGGTGTCGATGAGCTCGGCCCGGGTCAGGTCGCGCTCGACGTACGCCGCGAGGATCGGGTCGAGCAACTCGTATGGCGGCAAGTTCTGATCGTCGCGCTGACCTGGTGCGAGCTCTGCAGACGGTGGCTTGTCCAGCACGGAGGTCGGAATGAGGTCGTGGCCAGCCGACTCGTTCCGGGCGCGGGCGAGCTCGTACACCTTCGTCTTGAAGACGTCCTTGATGACGGCGAACCCGCCGGACATGTCGACGCCGTAGATGGTCGTGTACCCGACCGCCAGCTCGCTCTTGTTGCCGCAGATGAGCACGAGCCAGCCGCGAAACTTGTTGGCCAGCGCCATCAAGAGCGCGGCCCGGATGCGACCTTGGAGGTTCTCCTCGGTTATGTCGGGCTCGACGCCCGTGAACGACGGGGCGAGCAGATCGAGCATCGCCGCGTACGCGGGCTCGATCGGGATCGTGCGCAGCTCGACACCGAGGTTGGCGCACAAGCGCTCGGCGTCGGTGATCGAGCCTTCGGAGGAGTAGCGCGAGGGCAGCGCGACGGCGTGCACCCGCTTCGGACCGATCGCGTCAGTGGCGATGACCGTGACCAACGACGAGTCGATGCCGCCCGACAACGCCACGACGACGTCGGTGAAGCCGTTCTTCTCGACGTAGTCGCGCGTGCCGAGCACCAGTGCCTCGTACATCTCGCGCGCCGTCGGCAATGGCGATGTGACGCTCGGCTCGAAGCGCGCTTCGTGGTCAGCCCGCTCACCGCTGATCGCGATGACCGGGAGATCCGGCGCCATGGCCCGTCCCCTCGGGTCGAGCAGCCGCTTGCGAAACACCGGCACGACGTCGATGTCGACGACGAGCGTCGTTTCGACGAACTGTTCCGCACGCGCGACGCAGTTGCCGTCAGCGTCGAACACGAGCGACGCTCCGTCGAAGACCAACTCGTCCTGGCCACCGACCTGGTTCACGTACACGAGCGTGCAGGACGCGTCGGCCGCCCGAGTGGCGAGCATCCGCTCGCGTTCGCGCAGCCGGTCGACGTAGTACGGCGACGCGTTCAGGTTGGCGATCAACTCGGCGCCGCCTGCAGCCTGCTCGCCGATGGGACCGAACGGACTCCACGCGTCCTCACACACCGACACGCCGACCTTGACCCCGGCGATCTCGAACAGCGCGAGCGGATCAGAGCCCGCGGTGAAATAGCGCTGCTCGTCGAACACCCCGTAGTTCGGCAGGTTGCGCTTGTGGTAGGTCCCCGCGACCCGTCCGTCTGCACATACGGCTGCGGCATTGAACAGATCACGATCCGCGTCGACGAATCCCACGATCGCTGCGCACCGTCCGGTTGCCGCGGCCACCTTCTCGAGCGCCTCGCGACCGGACCGGATGAAGCCGGGTTTGAGCAGCAGGTCTTCGGGCGGATAGCCGGTGATGGCCAGCTCCGGGAACACCGCGATGTCGCAGCCGACAGCTTCGGCGCGCTGATACGCGTCGAGGACCCTGGCGGTGTTGCCATCGAGATCACCGACGACGGTGTTGAGCTGGCAGAGCGCCACGCGGACTCGCGGCATGTTTCTCAGCGTACCGAGTACTCCCTACGGGCAAGATTGGCTTCGTGACCGGTACCGACGCGTCGACGTCCGAACGGGCGGTCGAAGCGGTGCGCATGGCAAGCCGGTCGTTGTCGCGACTGCTCGATGCCGACCCCGGCGCACGCGACGTGCTCGAGCGCCTGGACGAACGCACGCCGGTCGATCGATCGTCGGCGGATGGGCTCGTGCGATGGAAGCGCCACGAGTTCCTGCGGATTGCTGCTCGCGATCTCATCGCCATCGATCCGTTCGAAGCGGTCGCTGGGGCTCTCGCCCACATGGCCGCCGACGTGCTCGATGCGTCCGTCGAGCTTGCCGCCGCGGAAGGGTTCGCGGTCATCGGGATGGGCAAGCTCGGTGGCTGCGAACTCAACTACGCGTCGGATGTCGACGTGATGTTGCTCAGCGCCCCTGACAGCGATCCGGCGATCGCAGCTCGCGAAGGCAAAGCGGTGGTGGACCTTGCGCGCCGTTGCTTCCGCGTGGATCTCAACCTACGTCCAGAAGGTCGCAACGGTGCGCTCGTCCGCACGCTCGCGTCGTACGAGGCCTATTGGGATCAGTGGGCGGAGCCCTGGGAGTTCCAGGCGCTGCTGCGGGCACGTGCTGTCAGCGGTGATCCCTCGTTGTGTCGCGCGTTCGACGAGTCCGCAGCGAAGCATCTCTGGTCGCGGCCGTTCACCGCGGAGTCGCTCCGATCGGTTCGCGGCATGAAGCTACGCAGCGAGAGCGAGGTGGCGCGTCGTGGGCTCAGTGACCGCGAGCTCAAGCTCGGTCCGGGTGGGATCCGCGACATCGAGTTCGCGGTACAGCTGCTGCAGCTCGTTCATGGGGGAGCAGATCCGGAGCTTCGTGTGCAGACGACGCTCGCGGCCCTCGACGAGCTCGCCGACGCCGGTTACGTGGCGCGCCATGACGCCGAGCAGCTGGCGGCGGCCTACCGCTTCCTGCGGACAGTCGAACACCGGTTGCAGCTCGATGACGAGCAGCAGGTCCACGCGTTGCCGACCGACGCGATCGAGCTCGATCGACTGGCTCGCGTCCTCGGCTACGCGGGCACGACGAGCGCGAGCGCGACCGAGCTGTTCCTCGACGAGCTGCGCCACCATCAGTCGATCGCCCGGGCCATCCACGAGCGCCTCTGGTTCCGCCCTCTGCTCGAGGACTTCGCGCGGGGCGAAGATCGGATGCTCACCGAAGAGGTCGCCGCCACTCGACTCGCCGCGTTCGGCTTCACCGATGTAGACCGCACGCGCCAAGCAGTGCGCGAACTGACACGCGGCCTGACACGCTCGTCGCGGCTGATGCAGCAGATGTTGCCGCTGCTACTCGACTGGCTTTCGTCGTCACCGGACCCCGACCTCGGACTGCTCGGCCTCCGCAATCTGGCGTCGGGACCGCAGCGATCGATGGAGCTCGCCACGGCATTTCGCGAGTCGCCACAGATCGCGCAGCGGCTGTGTCGACTCCTCGGGTCGAGCCGATTGCTCGGCGAGCTGCTGCGCCGCAACCCCGACTTGATCGACTCGCTCGGCGATCCCGACGAGCTCAGGACTCGCTCGCGCGACGAGCTCCTAGCCGGCACCCGCGCCGCGCTCGAATGGCGTGCTGACGACGTCGAGCGGTGGCTGGCGCTGAAGCGCTTCACGGATCGCGAGGGTCTGCGAATCGCGGCACACGACGTGCTCGGTCTCCTCGAGGTTTCCGAGGTCGAGTACGCGCTGACGAACCTGGCAGAGGCAACGCTCGAGGCCGCGCTCGCGGAGTTGGAGCCGCCGTTGCCGCTCGCGGTCGTGTCGGTCGGACGGCTGGGTGGCGCCGAGCTCTCGTACGCCAGCGATCTCGACGTGGTGTTCGTGTACGACGGGTCGACCGCGAAGGACTTCGCGTCGGCGGAGCGCGTGGCGACGACGCTGCTGTCTTCGCTCGGTGGCAACCGCCCGCACATCTACGACATCGATGCTGACCTCCGACCCGAAGGGAAGGACGGGCCACTCGCCCGAAGTCTCGACGGCTATCGCGAGTACTTCGAGCACTGGGCACAGCCGTGGGAGCGACTGGCGATGGTCCGCGCCCGACCGGTCGCCGGTGATGTCGCGTTGGCGAGGCGGTTCATCGAAGTACGCGACGAGTTCGTGTGGGGCGCGCCGTTGACCGAGGACGATCGGCGGGAGATCCGCCGCATCAAGGCGCGCGTCGAGAACGAGCGCATACCGGCCAACGAGGACCCGCAGTACCACTTGAAACTCGGCCGCGGCACGTTGTCGGACGTCGAGTTCTGCGTGCAGCTGCTCCAACTCGGCAACGACGTCCGCGAGCCCGGCACCATGACTGCACTCGACGCTCTCCAGGCCGCGGGCGCGGTGAACGAGGCCGATCACGACGTTCTCGCGGAGTCCTATCGCTTCTGCGAGTGGACACGGAACCGGTTGTTCCTCGTGAGCAGCGCACCGGCCGACTTCTTGCCGCCGCGCCTCGACGACCTCGAACGTCTCGCGGTGTCGCTCGGCACCACGGCTCGTCAGCTGCGCGACGACTACCGCCGCGTGACTCGCCGCGCCCGGCGCGTCTTCGAACGACTCTTCTACGGGCACGCCAGCTAACTGCGGGCTGCGCCCCCTCGGCGAACGAAGAGCACCTCGGCGCCGATGGCCACGTAACCGGCCGCCAAGCAGGCCCGCAATGACGACGGATGACCCGCCGCGACCTGTGCGAATACCGGCTCATCGCCGGGCACCAGCACGGATGCGGCTGCCGCGAGGCGGCGACCGAGACCCCGACCACGGACGTCCGGAGCAATTTCGAACGCCATCTCCCAGCGACCAGCGACGCCTTGTCCGACCACGAGCACACCGTCGGGCTCACCTGCCGGCCGGTCCGCGTAGACGAGCGAGTGCGGCCGATACCGGCGAGCGCGCGTGACGCGCGGGTGATCGTCCAGATCGCCGCGCACCCACAGCGCGGCGCCTCCATCCGCTGACTTGTCGGTCTTGGCGAGAACCAGGTCCAGCGTGCCGGGCTCCGCGCCGACCCAGCTCGCCAGGAACAACAGAAACGACGCGGACATCGGCGCGCCCAGGTCGTCCGGAGGCAGTCGTTGCCGAACGATTTCCTCGTCGACCTCGGCGGCGATCACGTGATGCGCCGTAAACGCGGCGACCGCGTGCATCCGGTCGTGCACCGGTGGAAGGACCGTGACCGAGCCGTCCGCGACCGGAGGCCGCCCGTGGGCGGCCTCCGTGAACACATTTCGCAGCGGATGTGACTCGGGCGTGCGCCGAGTCTTTCATCAGCCTCGTCGTTCTGGCGTCAACTCGACGACGAAGACGACTGGTCCGAACCCTGGCCGGCGTCGGGACGGGCGTCGCGCTCTGGCAGGCCCTTCGTGTTCACCACCCTGTCGGCCAACTGAGGCAGCTTGGCCTTGAGCGCGTCGGCCCGGTCTTGCTGCAAGTGCCCGTTGCTCAGGGCTTGGTCGATCCTCTGGTTGCCGGCGTCGACGATGGCCGTCACGACGTCACTCGGTTGCACACCCTTCGAGTTGGCCACATCGGCGATCGACTGGCCGTTGCGACGGGCAGCGATGAGGTCCTTCGGTTGGACGCCGATCTTGTCGGCTGCCACCTTCAGCATCCCGGCTGCAACGCGGGCCCGCGGGCCGAATCGTCCGTGGTCGTTCGAGGTCAGTGAGTCCTTCAGGGCCTGGATCACCGCATTCTCCTGGTCCTGATTGATGGTCCCGTTCTGCACGAGACCGTCGAGCGCGTTCTTGACCTTCGCCGCCCGGCCGCCGGGGTGCGATGTGGGCGCGTCCGAAGACGTGCTCGGTGGGGAGGACTGTGCTCCAGCGGGGAGCACGGAACTGATGGCGAAGGCGCCTGCGCCGAGGGCGGCGACGATGGCGAGAGACGCGAGGAGCTTCTTCATGCAAGTGAGGATGGCGAGCTCTTGTTAGCGGAATGTGAGCGAGCGATCAGAATGTCCGCGCGCTAAGGTGTCCGCATGTCAGGAACAGCATCCCAGTATCTGGACACGCTCGCATCGTGGAACGGTGGACTGTACGCGGCCAACACGGAGCACCACCGGCGCTACGACGACGACTTCCTGGCGACGCTCGCTCTGCGCTCGGTGGACCGCGTGCTCGACGTCGGGTGCGGTTCCGGCGACTTCACCGCCAAGGTCGCGGCCCTCGTGCCCGAGGGTCATGTTGTCGG